>DASVFM010000134.1:0-12762 GCA_036380055.1 Casimicrobiaceae bacterium | reverse complement strand
CCTTCGATCGGGGCGCCGGCGGTGGAGAAGCCCTGCAGCTGCGGGTTGTTCTCGCCCTTGGTGATGATCTGCGCCGTCTCCATCAGCTCGTCCCAGGTCTTGGGCACCGGGCGCTTGTACTTCTCGAGCAGGTCCTTGCGGTAGTACAGGAATTGCGCGTCGGCGAAGAAGGGAAGCGCGACGAGCTTTCCATCGACCTGATCGGCGTCCTGATACGCCTTGAGATACGTCGGCAAAAGCTTCGCCTTGTCGGCGCCGAGATAGCCGTCGAGCGGCTCGGCCCAGCCGGCGGCGGCCCATTGCGCGGGTCGGATCACGTCGATCAGGATCACGTCGAGCACCGAGTCTTTGGACGCGAGCACCGTGTTGAGGTACTGCTGCTGCGCTTCCGAGGTCGCGCCGCCGACTTCGATCTCGACCTTCACGCCCTTATTCTTCTGCTGGTACTCGTCGGCGACCTTGCGCATCACGTCCGGCCTTTGCTGCCCGCCGATGAAGATGCGCAGCGTGGTCTCGGCTGCCGCCGTGGCGGCGAGAGCCATGCCCATGACGGTGACGAGCAGGATTCTCAGCGTCTTCATCCTCTCCTCCTGTTAGCTCCCGGCGCTCGTCTGCGCCAGGCCCGCGTCGATGATGAGATTATGACCCGTAATGCCGCGCGCGTCGTCGGAGGCGAGAAACAGCACCCCGCGCGCCACGTCGTCCTCGTCGAGCCGGAACTTCAGGCACTGTTGCGCGAGAAACTCCCGCTCGAGCTCCGGGCCGATCCAGAGCTGGCGCTGGCGCGGCGTGTCGATCGCCCCAGGCACGAGTGAATTGACGCGGATGTTCTTCGCCCCCAGCTCCCGCGCCAGCGTGCGCGTGAGGCCGTTGATCGCCGCCTTCGCCGCCGTATACGCGGCCATGCCGGGCGTGCCGCGCATCCAGGAGACCGAGCCGAGGTTGATGATCGAGCCGCCGCCGGCTTCCGCCATACCCGGGGCGACCGCCTGCGCGGCAAAGAAATGGTGGCGCAGGTTGACGGCCAGGGCATTGTCCCAGGACTCGGCCGTCACGCTCTCGAGCGCGTGACGGTCGTCGCGCGCCGCGTTGTTCACCAGTACCGTGACCGGCCCGCGTTCGCGCGCCACCGCAGCGAGCACTGACTTGAGCGACATTACGTCGCGCACGTCGCAGGCGTAGTAACGCACTTCGGCCGGAGCCAGATTCGCTGCCAGCTTCTGCGACGGCTCGTCGGCGAGATCACAGAATGCAACCTTGCAGCCTTGCTGCGCGAGGCGCGTGACGATCATGGCACCGATTCCCGAGCCGCCTCCGGAGACGAACGCCGTGCGTCCGGCGAGGCTCGGGTAAGACGCGGCGGCAACGAGCTCGGGCATGCGGCGGCATGGTAGCAGCGCCGCACCGCTTTGGCGACGCGTCGGTACAATACCTGCCGCGGCACCCCGCCCCGCGCTATCGAGAGCGTCCCTACCCACGGCAGCGCTCGCCCAAGGAGAATCGCGATGGACTTGCCCGTCAATCATTTCAAACGCGCCATCGCCTCCGGCAAGACGCCGCTCGGCTGCTGGCTCGCGAGCGGGGCGACCTCCACCGCCGAAGCGCTCGGCTGCGCGGGATTCGACTTCCTCGTCGTCGACACAGAGCACACGCCGATCGACCCGCCGCAGATGGCGGACATCCTGCGCGCGATCGCCGGCACGCCGGCGCAGGCGATTGTGCGTCCGCCGTGGAACGACATGGTGATGGTCAAGCGTGCGCTCGACGCCGGCGCGCTCTCGCTTCTGCTGCCCTTCGTACAGAACGCCGAGGAGGCGCGGCGCGCGGTGGCCTACACGCGCTACCCGCCCGAGGGCGTGCGCGGCGTGGCCGGTACGCACCGCGGCAGCCGCTACGGGACGATCCCCAGCTACTTCAAGCGCGCGCACGAGGAGATCTGCGTCATCGTGCAGATCGAGACCGCCGCGGCGTTCGCGCAGCTCGAGGCAGTCGCTGCGGTACCTGGAGTCGACTCGATCTTTATCGGCCCGTCGGACCTGTCGGCCTCGATGGGACTGCTCGGGGACATTGGCAACTCCGCGGTGCAAGAGAAGCTCTCAACCGCGGCGCAGACCTGTAAGCGGCTCGGCAAACCCTGCGGCATCATCGGTTTCAATCCCGAGATGGCGAAGAAGTTTCTCGGCTACGGCTTCTCCTGGATCGCGATCGGTTCCGACATGGCATTGATGGTCAGTCGGGCTCAGGAGTACCTCGCGGCCATGCGCGGGTGATCGAGCTTCGCGCGGGCGGGCTGAAGCTGGTGCTCGCGCCCGAGGTCGGCGGGGCCGTCGCCGCATTCGAGCGCGACGGCGTCGCTCTCTTCCGAGCAACCGACGCAGGGGCTCTCGCGGCGGCCGACGTGCGAGGGTTCGCCTCCTATCCGCTGGTGCCGTTCTCCAACCGCATTGCAGCAGGCGCGCTGCGTTGGGGCGGCGCGAGCTACGCGCTGGCGCGATTCCTCGAGGGCGAGCCGCATGCGATCCACGGCAACGGCTGGCGGCGAAAGTGGCGCGTGGTCGAGGCCGCACGTTCGCGGACGAGCCTCGAGCTCGTGCACGACGCGGTCGGACCCCGGGCCCGCGAGTGGCCGTTTCCCTATCGCGCACTGCAGGAGGTTTCGCTCGGGCGGGACGCGCTCACGATGCGCCTCGCGTTGACGAGCACGGCTTCGGAACCTTCCCCTTGCGGGCTGGGCTGGCATCCGTTCTTTCCGCGCAGCGCATCGACAGAGCTGCGCTTCGCCGCGACAGGCGTCTGGGAAACCGATGCGACCAAGCTGCCGACGCGGCTCGTCCCGCTAGCGCCGCGGTTCGACTTTTCCGCTGCGCGAGCGCTTGGCGACACCACGCTCGATCACTGCTTCGCCGGGTGGCATCCGCCGGCATTCATCCGCTGGCCGGAGCGCGGGATCGCGGTCGAGATCGACGCCGACGCTCATTGCCGGCACGTCGTCGTCTACGTTCCCGCGGAACGCGACTATTTCGCCGTCGAGCCGGCCAGCCATATGACGGACGCATTCAACCGCACGCGGAAGGCGACCGATGCGGGCGAGACAGGCACCAAGGTGCTCGCGCCGGGCGAGACGTTTTCTTGTACGATGCGCATTTCCGTGCACTGCCCCGCCTGATGCGCTCCCCGTTCGAATGCGTGCTCGACGCGAAGGCGCAGCTCGGCGAATGTCCGACGTGGTCCGCCGAAGAGCAGGTTCTCTACTGGGTGGACATCAATGCGCCCTCGCTCAACCGCCTCGATCCGGCGACCGGTGCAAACCGAGTCTGGCAGATGCCGCAGTCCATCGGAAGCTTCGCGCTGCGCCCGCACGGTGGATTCGTCGCGGCGCTGCGCGACGGGATCTGGCTGCTCGACGCCGAGGCAAGGCTCGGGCGCAGGATCGCCGAGGCGCCGTATGATCCGTCGTCGCACCGCTTCAACGACGGCCGCTGCGGACCCCGGGGAATCTTCTGGGTGGGGAGCATGAACGAGCGCCGCGATGCGCGCAGCGCTCATCTGTATCGGCTCGATACGGGCGGCAAGCTGACGGCGATGTTCGGGGACATCATGATCTCGAACGGGCTCGCGTGGAGCCCTGATCAGCGCACGATGTACCACGCGGACACGGTCCAGCGCGCGGTGTGCGCATGGGATTTCGACGCCGCGACGGGAACGCTC
Source organism: Casimicrobiaceae bacterium (assembly GCA_036380055.1). Classification (GTDB taxonomy): domain Bacteria; phylum Pseudomonadota; class Gammaproteobacteria; order Burkholderiales; family Casimicrobiaceae; genus PALSA-1003. The sequence goes on along the minus strand of DASVFM010000134.1, from coordinate 9,054 downwards.
TCGAACCGACGCGTGCTCGCGCAGTTCATTCACGAGGACGAGCGCCCCGACGGCGCAGCCGTGGACTGCGAAGGCTGCTACTGGAGCGCGTTCTACGGCGGCGGCAAGATCGTGCGCCTGGCGCCGGACGGCATCAAGGTGGCCGAGTATGCGGTTCCCGCGCTGTGCCCGACGATGTGCGCCTTCGGCGGACCGGATCTCAAGACGCTGTACGTGACGAGCGCGCGGCAGCGGCGGCAGGCCGACGAGCTTGCGCGCTGGCCGCAGTCCGGCGGAATCTTCGCCATGCGCGTCGATGTCGCCGGTCTGCCCGAGCCGAAATTCGCCGGCTAGCGGGAGCCGGGCACGATGTCCTTCGACAGCAGCGCCTACATCCGGTTGAACGCGCCGAACAGCCTGGGAACGTCGGCTTCCGGCGCGGCGTTCGCGACGAGCACGGGCGATGTTCTCGAGATAGCCAGCTACGGGGCGGGCATCTTCCGGCTGCGCGTCGGCCCGAACACGAGGCCCGACTACGGCCTGGTCGTCGGCCGCGCGCAGCGCTGCGACGTGTCGCAGCCTGATTCGGACACCTGGTCGTTCAGCGCCGGCGGCACGCGCCTCGAGTTGACTGGCGAGCCGCTCAAGTTCCGCCTGCTTCTCGACGAACAGCCGGTGCTCGGCTCGATCACCGATGAGCACTTCCGTGGCTTCCCTCGCTTGCCGGTGATCGGCCGCACGCGCGGCGGCGAGCAGTGGCTGGGCTCGTTCGCGCTCGCTTCAAGCGAACCGGTGTACGGGCTCGGCGAGAAGTTTGGCCCCTTGAACAAGCGTGGGCAGATCGTGGAGTCGCGCGTCGAGGACGCGCTCGGCGTCAACACCGGCCTCGCGTACAAGAATGTCCCCTTCTGCTGGAGTCCCGGCGCGAAGGCCGGGGCATGGGGCGTGTTCGTGAACACCCCGGGAACGGTGCTGCACGGCGTGGGTCACCCCGACTGGTCGCATCGGTCCTACGCCGTGGCGGTCGACGACGAGGCGCTCGATCTGTTCCTCTTCGCAGGCCGCGATCCCGCGCAGATCATCGAGCGCTTCACCGCGCTCACGGGCCGCGCGCCCGACGTGCCTCTTTGGAGCCTAGGTCTCTGGATGTCGCGTGCGTACTATCGCACGGCCGACGAGGCGATCGCGGTGGCCGAGCAGCTGCGCGCGCATCGCATTCCGTGCGACGTGCTGACGCTCGACGGGCGTGCGGCGTGGGAGGTGCGCACCCGCTTCGATTTCCGCTGGGATGCCACCCGCTACCCCGATCCCGCCGCCGCGATCGCGCGCATGAAGAGCCACGCGCTGCGGATCTGCGTCTGGGAGTATCCGTACGTATCGATCCACTCGCCGCTGTTCGCGGAGCTCGCGGGGCAGGGTTTCCTGCTCAAGGCACCCGACGGCCAACCGTGCGTGTTCGCGTGGGATACCTCGCCGGCCACGTCTCCATTCGGCGGCACGATGACTCCGCTGCCCGCCTCCGGGATCGTCGACTTCACGAACCCATCGGCATACGCCTGGTGGCGCGACGCGCACGAAGCGCTCTTTCGCGCTGGAGTCGACGTGATCAAGAGCGACTTCGGAGAGCACGTGCCCGACGACGCGGTCGCCGCCAACGGCGATCGCGGAGCGCGGCTGCACAATGTCTACCCTCTGCTCTACAACCGCTGCGTTTTCGACGCGACCAGGAAGTTCGGCCGCCACGACGCGGGGCCGCCCATCGTGTGGGGTCGCGCGGGCTGGACCGGTAGCCAGCGTTACCCCGTCCAGTGGGGTGGCGATCCGCAAAGCGACTGGGAAGGATTGGCCGCGAGCATTCGCGGCGCGCTGTCGTGGGGCATGAGCGGCGCGCCCTACCACGCGACCGACATCGGCGGCTTCTACGGCTCCGAGCAGCCGTCCGCCGAGTTGTATCTGCGCTGGCTGCAGATGAGCGTGTTCAGCTCCCACATGCGCGCACACGGCATCGGTCCGCGCGAACCCTGGAGCTTCGGCGAGGAAAGCGAGAGGATCGCGCGGGAGTGGATCGAGTTCCGCTATCGGCTGTTGCCGTATCTCAAGCGCGTGATTGGGCAGGCGACTGCAACGGGGCTGCCCGTGATGCGAGCCATGCCGCTCGCGTTTCCCTCGGTCGCCCTGACTCGCGGATACGAGACGCAGTTCATGTGCGGGGATGCGCTGCTGATCGCGCCCATCATCGCGCCCGGCGGCGAGGTCGAGGTCGCCCTGCCGCCTGGGGCGTGGTATGACCTCGCCAGCCGGCAGCGCATCGCGGGACGCCAGGTGATCCGTTACCGGGCCACGCTCGAGAGGTTCCCCGTCTTCGGTCGCGAGGGCTACGCGCTGCCGCTCGGACCCGTCGTGCAGCACACGGGCGAGATCGACGCGGCGAAGCCTCTCGCCGCGCTCTACCTTTTCGGCAAGCCGACACAGCCGCTCGACGGATTCGCGCAGGCGAAGATAGCGATCAAGGAAGGACGCGCGAGTGTCACCGCGCAACCAGCCGTGAAGATCGAGGCCTTCGGCGACGCGAGCGAGATCGCGGTCGAGCCGCTCGCGTAAACGATCCGCATGCCCGGCCTGCCGACCATCGCGGTCACCACGGGCGAGCCTGCCGGCATCGGGCCCGATCTGTGCGCGCGGCTCGCCGAGCGGAGCTGGCCCGCGCGTCTGGTCATCATCGGCGACATCGAGTTGCTGCGCGAGCGAGCGCGGCGACTGGGCGCCGGCGTACGCTACGCGCCGTTCGCAACGCACTCGCACCGAGCTTCCACCGCCACCGAGGTCGCTCATTTTCCGCTGGTGACGACCGCGAAGCCCGGCACGCCCGATCCGGCCAATGCCAAGGCGGTGCTCGCCATGCTCGACGCGGCTGTGGCGGGCTGCCTCTCCGGACAGTTCGCCGCCATGGTGACCGGACCCGTGCAGAAGAGCAGCATCAACGATGCGGGGATCGAATTTCGCGGCCACACCGAGTTCCTCGCGCAGCGCACCGGCGCGCCCCACGTCGTCATGATGCTGGTGGGCGGGCCGCCGAAGCGGGCGCTGCGCGTCGCGCTGGCGACGACCCACCTGCCGCTCGCCGCCGTCCCCGGCGCGATCACCCGCGAGTCGCTCGCCGCCACGCTGAGCGTCGTCGCGAAAGATCTCTCCGCCAAGTTCAATATCACGCGCCCGCGCATCGCCGTGTGCGGGCTCAACCCACACGCGGGCGAAGGCGGGCACCTGGGGCGCGAAGAGATCGACGTGATCGAGCCGGTGATCGCCGAGGCGCGTGCGGCCGGGCTGGACGTCACCGGCCCGACGCCCGCGGATACCGTGTTCGTTCCATCGAAGCTCGCCGCGTTCGACTGCATCGTGGCGATGTACCACGACCAGGGCTTGCCGGTGCTCAAGCACGCGAGCTTCGGTCACGGCGTGAACGTTACGCTCGGGCTGCCGATCGTGCGCACTTCGGTCGATCACGGAACTGCGCTCGACATCGCCGCCGACGGCGCGAGCGCCCGGACGGCGGATCCGGGCAGCATGTTCGCCGCGGTCGAGCTCGCGGCACGGATAGCGGGGGACTTTCATCATGCATGACAGCTATCGCGCGCACCTGCACACGGTTCTCGATCGGATTCGTGCCGACGGCTTCTACAAGACCGAGCGCGTCATCGGCAGTCCGCAATCGGCGCGCATCCGTCTTGCCGACGGGCGGGAAGTGCTCAACTTCTGCGCCAACAACTACCTCGGGCTCGCGGACGATGCGCGGCTCGAGCAGGCGGCGAAAGATGGCCTCGACGCGCACGGCTTCGGCATGGCCTCGGTGCGCTTCATCTGCGGCACGCAGGACGTGCACAAGGAGCTGGAAGCGGCGCTCGCCGCGTTCCTCAGGACCGACGACGCGATCCTCTATTCGAGCTGCTTCGACGCCAACGGCGGCCTCTTCGAGACGCTGCTCGAGGAGCAGGACGCTGTGATCAGCGACGAGCTCAACCACGCCAGCATCGTCGACGGCATCCGGCTGTGCAAGGCGAAGCGCTACCGCTACCGCAACAACGACATGGCCGACCTCGAAGCGAAGCTCAGGGAGGCGGATGCCGCCGGGGCGCGCTTCAAGCTGATCGCCACCGACGGCGTGTTCTCGATGGACGGCATCGTCGCCGACCTCGCATCGATCTGCGATCTCGCCGACCGCTACCATGCGCTGGTGATGGTCGACGATTCACACGCGGTCGGCTTCGTCGGTGCGGGCGGGCGCGGCACGGCCGAGCTGCGCGGAGTCGAAGGGCGGGTGGACATCCTCACCGGCACGCTGGGCAAAGCGCTGGGCGGAGCCTCGGGCGGCTACACGGCGGGACGCAAGGAAATCATCGAGCTCCTGCGCCAGCGCTCGCGGCCGTATCTCTTTTCGAACACGCTCGCGCCAGCGATCGCCACCGCGTCGCTCACCGTGCTGCGCCTGCTCGCCGGCGACGAGGGTGCGGCGCTGCGCCTGCGCGTGCGGGAGAACGGCGAGCGCTTCCGCCGAGCGATGGTCGCGCTCGGCTTCGACCTCGTGCCCGGCGAGCACCCGATCATCCCGGTGATGCTGGGCGACGCGGCCCTAGCAACGCGTATGGCGGACGCCCTGCTGGAAGATGGCGTGTACGTGATCGGCTTCTCGTATCCCGTCGTCCCCAAGGGCAAGGCGCGCATCCGCACGCAGATGAGCGCGGCCCACACGGCGGAGCAGATCGACCGCGCGGTGGCCGCCTTCGGCAAGGTCGGCCGGTCGCTCGGCGTCATCCGATAGTCCTTCATGGTAGGGTTCGCAACATGAAAGCACTGGCCAAGCTCGAGCGCGCCCCCGGCCTGACGCTCACGCGCGTGAAGAAGCCCGAAGTCGGGCACAACGACGTCATGATTCGCATTCGCAAGACGGCGATCTGCGGCACTGATCTACACATCTGGAACTGGGACGACTGGGCGCAGAAGACCATTCCCGTCCCGATGCAGGTCGGTCACGAGTACGTCGGCGAGATCGTGGAGATCGGCCAGGAGGTACGCGGGTTCAAGATCGGCGACCGGGTATCGGGGGAAGGCCACATCACCTGCGGCTACTGCCGCAACTGCCGGGCCGGGCGGCGCCACCTCTGTCGCAATACCGTCGGCGTGGGCGTGAATCGCGAGGGCGCATTCGCGGAATACCTCGTGATCCCTGCGTTCAACGCGTTCAAGATCCCGGACGACATCTCGGATGACCTGGCGTCGATCTTCGATCCTTTCGGCAACGCCACGCATACGGCGCTGTCCTTCAACCTGGTCGGCGAGGACGTGCTCATCACCGGCGCCGGCCCGATCGGCATCATGGCGAGCGCGATCGCCAAGCACGTTGGCGCGCGCTACATCGTCGTCACCGACATCAACGACTATCGCCTCGCCCTCGCGCAGCGGATGGGAGCGACCCGCGCCGTCAACGTGCAGCGCGAGAAGCTGCGCGACGTCATGCGCGAGCTGGGGATGACCGAGGGGTTCGACGTCGGGATGGAGATGTCGGGCGTGCCGCAGGCGTTTCGCGACATGCTCGAGCACATGAACCACGGCGGCAAGATCGCGCTGCTCGGCATTCCGCCGGCGGACATGGCGATCGACTGGAACCAGGTGATCTTCAAGGGCCTCGAGATCAAGGGCATCTACGGACGCGAAATGTTCGAGACCTGGTACAAGATGGTCGCCATGCTGCAGAGCGGGCTCGACCTCTCGCCGATCATCACCCATCACTTCCTCGCCGAACAGTACGCGGAGGCTTTCGCCACGCTGCTCTCGGGCCAGAGTGGCAAAGTCATCCTCGACTGGACGGCTTAGCGGGGCCGGGGCATCGCGTCACGCGCTCGGCGGGCACGTTGCGCGCAAGCGCTTCGGCCAGAACTTCCTGGCTGACCGCCACTACATCGACCGCATCGTCGCCGCCGTCGACCCGCGGCTTGACGACAACATCGTGGAGATCGGACCAGGCCTCGGCGCGCTCACCGTTCCGCTGCTCGAACGCGTGGAGCATCTCACCGTTATCGAGATCGATCGCGATCTCGCAGCCAAGCTCGCTGCACAGTACCCGACCGCCCGGCTCGCGCTGCACAACGTCGATGCGCTCGAGTTCGACTTTTCGACGCTCGGCGCCGATCTACGCGTCGTCGGTAACCTGCCCTACTACATCTCCTCGCCGCTGCTCTTCCATCTCGCGCGATACGCTGCGAGCCTGCGCGACGTGACGGTGATGCTGCAGAAAGAAGTCGTCGAGCGCATGATCGCCGCGCCCGCGACGCGCGCTTACGGCCGGCTGACGGTGATGCTGCAGGTTCGCTTTCGCGTCGAGCGCCTGTTCTCCGTGCCGGCGGGGGCGTTCCGCCCGGCGCCCAAGGTCGACTCCGCCATCGCGCGGCTCGTGCCTCTGCGCGAGACGCGGCCGCGGCTGGCCGATGAAGCGCTTTTAGCCCGCATCGTTGCCGCGGCCTTCGGCCAGCGGCGCAAGACGCTGCGCAACGCCTTGAAGACGATCGCCGACGAAGGGAAACTCGAGCGCGCAGGCATCGCACCCGGCGCGCGCGGGGAGACGCTCTCGGTCGCGGATTTTGTGCGGCTGGCAAACGAGCTCGCCTAGCGCGAGCCTGGCTTCAACGTGCGCGTCCGCGTCTTGCCTGGCTCAGGTCTTCCGGCCGGCGTCGACCGCGAACACTTCGACGGCCTGCGTCTTGCCGCGAACTGTCACCGGGCCCAGCGCTTCGAGCGAGACGTCGGACGCCAGCCCCGCGCGGGTCGCGGCATCGATCAGGATCGTGCGCCCGGCCTGCTTGGTATGCCCCTCGAGTCGCGACGCGATGTTCACCGTGTCGCCGATGCAGGTGTAGGTGGCGCGCTCGTTCGTTCCCGTGTAGCCCGCCACCATTTCGCCCGAGGCGATGCCGATGCCGATGCGGATCTGCGTCTTGCCGGCCGCCGCCTGCTCGGCGTTGAACAGCTCGATCAGCTCGATCATCTCCAGCGCCGCGCGCACTGCGGCGGCACAGTGATCGGGCAGCGGGAGCGGCGCGCCGAACACCGCCATCAGCCCGTCGGCGGCCATCACGCTCACGATCCCGCCCTGGCTGCTGATCGCGTTGAACATCAGCGTGTAGTACGTGTTGAGCAGCTCGATCGTGGTTTCCGGGGATTGCGACTCCACCAGGGGCGTGAAATCGCGGATGTCGCAGAACATCACCGTGCCGTTCACGCGCTTCCCGCCCAGCGTAAATCCGGATTGCTGCAGGTCCTGCGCAACCTCTGGCGCAGCGAAGCGGCGCACCAGCTCCTTCTGCTGGTCGCGCAGCCGCTTCTTCTCGAGGCTGGCACTGATGCGCGCCTTGAGCAGCACCGCGTTGACCGGCTTGGTCAGGTAATCCTCGGCGCCGAGCTCGATGCAGCGCACGACGTTGTCGAGGCCCTCGAGCGACGAGGTGACGACCACAGGCAGATCCCGCAGCTGCAGGTCGTGCGCGAGCTGCTCCAGCACCTGGAAACCGTTCATCTCCGGCATTTCGATGTCGAGCACGAGCAGATCGAAGGGCTCGCGCCGGAGCATTTCCAGCGCTACGCGCCCGTTCTCAGCGGTCGTCACGCGATGGCCCATGAGCTCGAGGTTGCGCGTAAGCAGCAGGCGGTTGACCTTGTTGTCGTCAACGACAAGGAGACGGGCGCCGTGGCCGTTCCGGTCAGTCACCTTTGAGCCCCGTCAGCGCCTGGGCTACGCGCCCGTATTCGCGCGCCAGCGCCCCGATCGGATCATCGGCTGCGCGACCCGCGGCCAGTCCACCCAGCTCGAGGCTCTTCGCCATCGCCCCGAGCGTCAAGGCGCCGAACGTGTTGCTGTTCGACTTCAGCGAGTGAGCGGTGCGTCGGAATTTTTCCGCGTCGCCTGCGGCGAGCGCCGCCCGCAAATCGTCCAGCATCCGCGGCGCCTCAGTGAGAAAGGTGGCGACGAGCTCGCGCACGAAATCCGCTCCGGCGGTTTGCTCCAGGTTCTCGAAAGTCGCGCGATCGATCGTCGGGGCGCTTGTCATCGATCCCTCCGCGCGGGCACCTGGTTCAGCGCCTCGACCAGCCGCTCGACGCGTATCGGCTTGGTCAAGTAGTCATCCATGCCGGCGGCGAGGCACATGTCGCGATCACCCTGCATCGCGTTGGCCGTCATGGCGATGATGCGCGGCCGCTCGTGCGGTCGCCAGCGCGCGTTGATCTTGCGCGAAGCTTCGAGCCCGTCCATCTCCGGCATCTGCACGTCCATGAGCACCACGTCGTAGGTCTGCCGCTGCACGGATTCGATGGCCTCGATCCCGTTCGAAGCCAGGTCGGCGCGATAGCCCATCTGCTGCAGCAGGCGCAGCGCGAGCTTCTGGTTGACCACATTGTCCTCCGCCAGCAGGATGCGCAGCGGATGTCGCTCGGCCTGAGCCGGGTCCAGCTGCGGCTTGCCGGGTGCGGCTTTGGGCTTGGGGGCGGTGTCGCGCGCGAGCAGGTTGACCAGCGTGTCGAAGAGCTGCGATTGGCGGATCGGCTTGGCGAGGTAGGCGTCGAAGAGCTGCTCGTCGGCACCGACCTCGCGCCGCCCGAGCGAGCTGAACAACACGAGCGGCAGGCCGGGACGGCGCTCGCGCATCCTGCGCGCCAGCGCAACGCCGTCCATCTCGGGCATGTGCATGTCGACGATCGCGAGATCGAAGGCGTCACCATTCTGCAGCCAGCGCAGTGCCTCCTCCGGCGATTCGGTGTCGTGCGGGGTCATTCCCCACTTCGCCGTCTGCAGGTTCAACACGCGGCGGTTCGTGGCGTTGTCGTCGACGACGAGCACGCGCTTGCCCTGCAGCTCCGGCTGCACGCCCACGAAGTCGCGCTGCCGGGCCTGCGGCAGCTCGGCGGTCGGCGCCTGGATCGTGAACGTGAATGTCGCGCCGCGGCCGGGCCCTTCGCTGTCGGCCCACATCTTCCCGCCCATCAGCTCGGCCAGGCGCTTGCTGATCGCCAGCCCCAGACCCGTTCCTC
>DASVFM010000133.1:0-19468 GCA_036380055.1 Casimicrobiaceae bacterium | reverse complement strand
AAGTTCGGAGGCAGGGACCGTGCGAGCGAGATCTACGCGCGGGTGCGCCAGGTCGGCGAGCAGGTAGGCATTCCCTTTGCGTTCGACCGCATCGAGGTGCAACCGAACACGCTCGACGCGCACCGCCTGATCGCCTGGGCGCAAGGACGCGGCGATGCCGATGCGCTCGTTGAGCGCCTCTTTCACGATTACTTCGTCGAGGGCCGCTTCGTCGGCGATCGGGAAGTGCTGCTCGCGGCAGCGATTGCGTCGGGGCTGCCGGAAGATGAGGCCCGGGCGCTGCTCGCTGCAGGGACTCTGCGCGCCGAGGTCGAGGCGGAGGCTCGCGAGGCGCAGGAAGCGGGCATCAGCGGTGTGCCGTTCTTCATCTTCAACGGCCGCACAGCGGTTGCCGGTGCGCACGATCCCGCGACGCTGCTGGAGGCGATCGCCGCGGCAAGAGCGTCGCAATGATGGTCTCCCCCCGGAGGCGGTCGATCGGCTGCGCGCCGCCGCAGGCGAGGCGGTCCGGACTGCGTCCTATCTCAAGCGCCTCGTGAGCGAGATGTCGGACGCGAAGCCGCCCGAGTCGATCGCGCCGCCGGTCCAGGTTCGCTGATCCGGACGCAAGCGATGCCCGAACGATGAATCCCGGTATGGATCAAAGCTCCCCGTCGCCCGATCTGGAGCAGCTCTTCGCCGCGCAACGACGCGCCTTTGCTGCCGACCGCGATCCGGCGCGCTCGGTACGCCGCGACCGGTTGGATCGCCTTCTCGCGCTGACCGAGCGCCACGCCGATGAGATCGTCGCTGCGATCTCGGACGACTTCGGAACACGGTCTCCACGGGAGACCAGGCTCACCGAACTGTTCACCGTCAGGGCTGGGATCCGGCACGCGCGTCGGCATCTGCGCCGCTGGATGCGCCCGCGTCGCGTTCCCACGCCGCTGTACTTGTGGCCGGGCACGAGCCGCATACTGCGCCAGCCGGTGGGCGTCGCCGGGGTGATCAGCCCATGGAACTATCCCGTTCAGCTCGCCCTGCTTCCCGCGGCTGCCGCGCTCGCGGCGGGCAATCGGGTGCTTCTGAAACCGAGCGAGCTGACGCCGCGCACTTCCGCGCTGCTCGAGCGTGCCGTCGCGGCGCACTTCCCACCGGAGGAGTTCGCGGTGATCACCGGAGGTGCAGACGTAGGCAAAGCTTTCGCGCGGCTTCCTTTCGATCATCTGTTCTTTACCGGATCGACCGCCGTCGGCCGGAAGGTTGCGCTGGCAGCAGCGGCGAACCTGACGCCGGTCACGCTCGAGCTCGGCGGAAAATCGCCTGCGCTGATCCTGCAGGACGCGGACCTCGAAATCGCCGCGCGACGACTGGTCGCGGGCAAGCTGCTCAATGCCGGCCAGACTTGCATCGCGCCGGACTATGTCCTCGCACCGGCGAATCGGGTCGAGCCTCTGATCGAGGCGATCGAGCGGAGCGTCGCTGCCCTCTATCCGTCGCTGGGCCACGGCCCCGACTACGCGAGCATCGTGAGCGACGGACATCACACCCGATTGAGCGGGCTCATCGAGGACGCGGTAGCAAAGGGGGCGCGCGTCGTGCGCGTGAACCCCGGAGGCGAGAAAACGCTCGCGACGAGCAAGCGACGACTCGCGCCTGTGCTCCTCCTGAACGTACGCGATGACATGGCGGCCATGCAGCACGAGATCTTCGGTCCCGTCCTGCCGATCGAAACGTACGCGACCCTCGACGAGGCGATCGCGAAGATCAACGCGCGGCCGCGCCCGCTCGCTCTGTACGCGTTCGGTGGCGGCGCAGGCGGCCGCGAGCGCGTGCTGAAGGAAACGATCGCCGGAGGCGTCACGCTCGACGATACGCTGTTGCACTTCGGCAACGAGGCGCTGCCGTTCGGCGGCGTAGGGGCATCGGGGATGGGCGCTTACCACGGCGAGCGCGGCTTTCTCGCCTTCACGCACGAGAAGGCCGTGTTCACGCAGCCGCGATTCGCGCTTACCTGGCTGCTCAACCCGCCCTACGGCAAGCGCTTCGACGCGGTGCTCGCGCTGCTCAACAGGCTCGTCTAATCGGCGCCGCTGCGCCGCCGCTGCCAGAGCGTGTCGGCCAGGACGGCGACCACCGCGAGGTTGATGACCAGCGTGGTCAGCTTGAGCGGGGTCACGCCCTTGAGCAACGCGGCTACCTCGAGAGGCACGTAGATGAGCCCCGAGGCCACGCCGAGCCATGCCGCCCAGGCGCGTCCCTGCCAGAGGCCATAGCCTTCGGCCAGCCGCACGAGCGCGTAGACCACGGCGCCGAGCGCGAGCAGCCAGAGCTCGCCCGAGGTGACGCGGCCGGCGAGCTCGATGAAGATCCGGGGGACGCGAGACGCCGGGTCGAGGTGCATATGGCGAACCAACTCTTCGGCGATCGTCTGCGCGTCACGATGCACGAAGGCGAACAGGCCGGCGCCGGCGACGAGCACCAGAGCTCCCTTGGCGAGCTCGACCAGCGCGACCATGCGCATGCACGCACGGCGCACCCGTCCCGCGCGTGGCGCGAGGGGTAGCAACGGGCTCTACTTGGAGACCGGCAGCTTGCCCTGGACGCCCTCTACGTAGTAGTCCATCTTCGACAGGACGTCGTCGGTCATTACCTTGCCTGCGGCGAGGCGTTCCTTGCCCTCGTTGTCCTTGATCGGACCGGTGAAGGGATGAAGCTTGCCGGCCGCGATGTCGGAGGTCGCCTTGTTAACCTGGTCCTGCACGTCCTTGGGCACGGCCTTGTTGAAGGGTGCCATCTTGATCATGCCTTCCTTGATGCCGCCCCACACGTTATCGGGCTTCCATTTTCCGCTCATCGCCTCGGTGGTCGTCTTCGTGTAATACGCGCCCCACTGGTGGGTCACGGCGGTCAGCTCGGTGTTCGGTCCGTACTTGGACATGTCGGAGTGGTAGCCGATCGAATACACCTTCTTTGCCTCGGCGGCCTGGACCACAGCGGTTGAGTCGGTGTGGTTGGTCACCACGTCGGCGCCCTGCGAGATCAGCGTTTCCGCGGCCTCGCGCTCGCGCCCCGGGTCGTACCAGGAGTTCACCCACACGACCTTAACCTCCGCCTTGGGATTGACGCTGCGCATGCCGCGCGTGAACGCGTTGATTCCCATCACGACCTCGGGGATGGGGAAGGCAGCAACGTAGCCAGCGACGTTGCTCTTGGTCATCCGGCCGGCAACGATCCCCGCGAGATAGCGACCTTCGTAGAAACGCGCGTTGTAGATCCCGACGTTCGGAGCGCTCTTGTAGCCAGTCGCATGCTCGAAGTCCGTCTTCGGAAATTGCTTGGCGACCTTGATCGTGGGATTCATGTAGCCGAAGGAGGTCGTGAAGATGAGCTTGTAGCCGTCCTGGGCGAGCTCGCGGATCACGCGCTCCGCGTCCGCTCCCTCCGGTACGTTCTCGACGTACTTGGTCACGACCTTGCCGCCAAGGGCCTTCTCCATCTCCTTGCGGCCGGAATCGTGCTGGAAGGTCCAGCCGGCATCTGCGATCGGACTCACGTACACGTAGCCAACCTTGAACGGTTCGTCGGCCGCGACGGCCTCGATCCCGAACGCGGCCAACCCCACTGACACCGCGAGCAGCAAACCTTGCCTGAACATTCTTCGTCTCCTTGAACTTGTGTCCCGCCACCCTATGCCTGCTGCACCCAGGCGCGTTAACCGGCGCCGCGGCGCCGGTTCAACGCGCCGCCAATTGTACCGTCAGGCGTCCGGGTGGAACGGCTGGCCGAGCGACGCGGGCGCATTCAGGCGGATCATCGCTGCGTCGCGCGAGATGATCGTCAGCACGAGGATCGTGGCGACGTACGGCAGCATCGACAGAAGCTGCGAAGGAACCGCCACGCCGAGGGCCTGGGCCTGGAACTGGGCGAGCGTGACCGCGCCGAAGAGGTACGCGCCGGCGAGGACCCGTCTCGGCTTCCACGTCGCGAAGACGACGAGCGCCAGGGCGATCCACCCGCGCCCCGCCGTCATCCCCTCGGTCCACAGGGGGGTGTAGGCAACCGCGAGATACGCGCCGCCCAGCCCGGCACAGGCGCCCCCGAAGAGCACAGCGAGATAGCGGATGGCAATCACCGGATAGCCGATCGCGTGTGCTGACGCCGGAGACTCGCCGACTGCGCGCAGGACGAGGCCGGCCCGCGTATGGAAGAGGAACCACTCGACGAGCCCGAACAGCACGAGCGAGAGATACACGAAGGGGCTATGCGCGAAGAGCAGCTTGCCGAAGAAAGGCAGATCGGACCACCCGCTGATTGCTAGGGGATTGATGCCGTCGATGACCACGCTCACGTATTCGAGCCCGACGAAGGCCGACAAACCCACGCCGAAGATCGACAGCGCGAGGCCGGTCGCTACCTGGTTGGCCATCAGCGAAAGGGTCAGAACGCCGAAAACGAGCGACAACGCGGCTCCCGCCACCATCCCGGCGAGCGTGCCGAGCCATGGCGCACCGGTGCTCGCCGCAACGATGAACGAGACGACGGCGCCCACGAGCATCATGCCCTCGACGCCGAGGTTGAGCACGCCCGACTTCTCGGTGATGAGCTCGCCGAGCGCCGCGAACACCAGCGGCGTGCCCGCTGCAAGAGTCAACGCAACGAGGGCGGCGATGTGCTCCATCAGCGGGTGCCCCCTGCCGTAACGGGCTGCACGTCGGCCGCGGGCCGGACAGGACGCCGCTGCACGCGCAGCCGGAAATCGATGAACACGTCGCTCGCGAGCAGAAAGAAGAGCAGCGTCCCCTCGAACAATCCGGTGACGGCGGATGGCAGCGACAGGCTTATCTGCGCCGCTTCGCCGCCAAGGTACAGCAGCGACATCAGCAGACTCGCGAGCAGCACGCCGAGCGGGTGCAGGCGTCCGACGAAGGCGATGATGATCGCGGCGAAGCCGTAGCCCGGCGACATCGAGGGAAGAAGCTGCCCGATCGGGCCGGCCGCTTCGTTCACCCCGGCCACGCCTGCGGTGGCTCCGCTGATCAGCATGCCGAGCCATACGGTGCGCTTCGCGGAGATCCCCGCATAGTTGGCGGCCGCGGGGGCGAGCCCGGCTACGCGCATCTGGAACCCGATCATGCTCCTGCGCATGAACAGCCAGCCCACGGCGATCACGGCGAGCGCGATCACGAAGCCCGTGTTGAGCCGGGTCTCGGCGAGCAGGTTGGGAAGCAGCGCGGCGTCGGCGAACATCTTCGACTGCGGGAAGTTGAATCCCTCCGGATCGCGCCACGGCCCATGCACGAGATACGACAGCGCGAGCTTCGCCACGTACACCAGCATCAGGCTCACGAGAATCTCGTTGGCGTTGAAGCGCGTCTTAAGCCACGCCGGGATCGCCGCCCAGGCCATGCCACCGAGCGCGCCGGCGATGATCATCGATGGCAGCAGCCACGAGGCTCCGTCGTCTTGCAGCGCGAGCGCCAGACCGCCGCCGCAGACTGCGCCCAGGGTGAGTTGTCCCTCGGCGCCGATGTTCCAGACGTTGGCGCGATAGGCGGCGGCGAGTCCGACCGCGCACAGCATCAAGGGCGATGCCTTGAGCAGCAGCTCGGCAACTCCGTAGAGACTGTCCACGGGCTTGACGAAGAAGACGTAGAAGGCCTGCAGCGGATTCTTGCCGAGGAATGAAAAGAGCACGAACCCGACCGCAAGGGTCGCCGTCACTGCGAGGAGGGGCGACGCCCAGCGCATCAGCCGCGAGGGCTCGGCGCGGGGCTCGAGTCTAATCCACATCGACGAGTCCGGCCGGAGAGCCCTGCGCGCGTGCCACACCTTGCACACCGATGAACGAACCGCTCATCAGCAAGCCGACTTCCTCCGCATTGGTTTCGCGGGCGGGCCTCGCGCGAGAGAGCCTGCCCCGGGCGATGACCATGAGTTGGTCGCAGATCTCGAGCAGCTCGTCGAGTTCTTCCGACACGATCAACACGGCCACGCCGTCGTCGCGCAGGTCGATCAAAGCCTGGCGGATCTGCGCTGAAGCGCCGACATCGACACCCCACGTGGGCTGGGCCGCAATCATCACGCGCGGGCCCTGCAGGATCTCGCGGCCGACGATGTACTTCTGAAGATTGCCCCCCGAGAGGCTGCGCGCCGCGGCTTCGGGGCCGGGCGCTTTGACATTGAAACGCGCGATCGTCGCTCGGGCGTAGGCGCGCACCGCGTCGAAGCGGATGAAGCCCCCGCTTGTCAGCTCCTGCCGGTGAGCCGTCAGCAAAGCGTTTTCCGCGAGCGTCATGTCGGGGACCGCGCCGCGCCCCAACCGCTCCTCGGGGACGAAGGCGAGGCCGAGCGCTCGGCGCGAAGCCGCATCCATGCGGCCTGCCGCTACGCCGTTGAGGACGATCGCCTCCGCAGCGGCGACCGGACGCTCTCCGGAGAGCACCGACAGAAGCTCCTTTTGCCCGTTGCCCGACACACCCGCGATGCCGACGATCTCGCCGCCATGCAGCGAGAGGTCGATGTCGACCAGGTCGACGCCGAACGGATCCTCGGCAGCGAGCGACAGTGCGCGCACGACGAGAGAGCCGTCGCCGCGCGTCGTGGCCTCGCGGTGACGCGGATGGGGCAGCTCTCCGCCGATCATCATCCTCGCCAGGCTGGAGGCGCTCTCGCGCCGCGGGTCGCACTCTCCCGTTACGCGTCCGGCGCGAAGCACCGTCGCGCGCTGGCACAGCGCGCGGATCTCGTCGAGTTTGTGGCTGATGTAGAGGATGCTGCAGCCCTCCGCAGCGAGGCGGCGCAGGGTCTCGAAGAGCTTCTCCACCGCCTGCGGCGTCAGCACGGAGGTCGGCTCATCCATGATCAGGAGCCGCGGCTCCTGGAGCAGGCAGCGCAGGATCTCTACCCGCTGACGTTCCCCGACGGACATGGTGTGCACGTGCCGCCGCGGGTCGAGCGGCATGCCGTAGCGCTCCGACACGGTGCGGATGCGATCGGCGAGGTCGCCGCTCTGCGAGTGAGGGTCGAGCGCGAGCGCGATGTTCTCGCTCACGGTGAGTGTCTCGAACAGGGAGAAATGCTGGAACACCATCCCGATCCCGAGCGCGCGGGCACGGGCGGGAGTCCCGATGGTCACCGGCCTGCCGTCCCAGAAGATCGTGCCGGCATCGGGTTGGGCCACGCCGTAGATGATCTTCATGAGCGTCGACTTGCCGGCGCCGTTTTCGCCGAGGATCGCATGAATCTCGCCCGGCCTAACGGACAGGGAGATGCCGTCGTTGGCGACGACCGACGGATAGGCCTTCGTGATGTCTTCGAGTCTCAGCCGGGGCGGCGCGGCGTCGGCGCCGCTGGGCGCATTCATGCTGCGATTATGCCCGGATTGCCCGCGGCCTTTAGCGCGCTGCGCGACGATCGGCGAGTGCAGCGTCGCTTGCGCGCAACTGAAGCAGCTCGGCGGTGACCGCGACGGCGATGGCGCCCGGCGTCTTGCCTGGGACGCTTGTCAGTCCGATCGGGCAGGTCATGCGCGCGATGCGTGCGGCCGACACGCCGCGGGCGCTCAGCCGGCGCTCGAACTGGGCCCGCTTGGATGCCGATCCGATCAAGCCGAAGTAACTGAAATCACCCCGCGCGAGAATCGCCGCCGCGAGCTCGAGATCGAGCGCGTGGCTGTGCGTCATCACGAGGAACGTGCTGTCAGCCGCGGCATGACGCACTTCGTCCTCGGGCGCATCGGTCGCCACGAGCGCAACATTGGCCGGCACGTTCGCCGGGAAGTCATTCTCCCGCTCATCGATCCAGCTCACGCTGCACGGCAGCGTCCCCAGGACCTGCACGAGCGCCCGCCCCACGTGGCCGTTGCCGAAGACGAGCACACGGAAATCGCAGGGCGCGATGCGCTCGACGAACCAGCTGCCGTCGGCGGTGAGCACCGGCGTCTGCGCCGGGTCCGCCAGGAGCTTCGTCACGGCGACGCGCGCCTCGGGCGCGAGCGGGGCTTCATCGACTGCCGTGGCTGTCGCGGTCTGCGGGAGGCCGGCGTCCACGGCGATGCGCCAGACGAGCGCGCGCGGCGTTCCATCGTGTGCATGGCGCTCGATCTCGGCAATCCATTCCGACGCCCCGTCGTCGAAGTGCCGGAACAGCAGCGTGGCCACGCCGCCGCAGCACTGTCCGAGCCGGGCGGCGAGCGGAAAGCGAACGAGCCACGCGCCCGACCCGTTCTGCGCCAGCGCGCGCCGTGCGATCTCGGTCGCCTCGAACTCGAGGTGCCCGCCGCCGATCGTGCCAAGAACGGTGCGCGCGGTGACGATCATCCTGGCGCCTGCCTCGCGTGGCGTCGAGCCGCGCGCTCCGGCAAGCGTCACCAGCACCGCACGCCGCTCGTCGGCGAGCGCACTGCGGAGCTGGGTGATCCACTCGTTCATGAGACTGCGCCGACCGGTTGTTGCTGCCGTTGCACGAGCTCCTGCACGGCGAGGAGGATGGCTTCGTTCGTCGCCGGGGCGTCGAGCCTGGGCGAGAGCCGATAGTCGGCCACGCTCGCGACGGCATCGCGCAGCGCATGGAACACCGAGAGAGCGAGCATGAGCGGCGGCTCACCGATTGCCTTGGACCCATGGATCGTTTCCTCGCGATTCGGCGCTCCGAACCACTCGAAGGAGAAGCGCTCGGGCCAATCGCGGCAGGTCGGGATCTTGTAAGTGGACGGCGAGTGCGTCATCAGCTCGCCGCGCTCACTCCACCACAACGCCTCCATGGTGAGCCAGCCCACGCCCTGCAGGAATCCTCCCTCGAGCTGACCGCGGTCGAGCGCCGGGTTGAGCGACTTACCGACATCGTGCAGCACGTCGACGGCAACGACGCGGTTCTCCCCGGTGAGCGTGTCGACGATGACTTCCGAGACCGCGGCGCCGTAGGCAAAGTAGAAGAAGGGGCGACCGGAGAATGTCTTGCGGTCGTAATGGATCTTCGGCGTCGCGTAATAGCCGGTGGCCGACAGCGAGATCCGCGCCCGATGAGCGAGCGCTGCGAGCTCGGCGAGAGGCAGCTCCCGATCGGCGGCGCGCACCTTGTTCGCCGCGAAGCGGATCTCGCTCGCCGCAATGCCGAAGTGTTTCGCCGCTACGGAGGCAAGGCGCTCGCGCAGTGTCCGCGCCGCGGTCTGCGCCGCCATCCCGTTGAGATCGCTCCCGGAGGAGGCTGCGGTCGCCGAGGTGTTGGGCACCTTGCTCGTGTCCGCCGCCGTGATGCGCACGCGATCGATCGTGACGCCGAGCTCGTGCGCGACGACCTGCGCTACCTTGGTGCAGAGGCCCTGACCCATCTCGGTGCCGCCGTGGTTGAGCAGCACGCTGCCGTCGGTATAGAGATTGACCAGCGCACCCGCCTGGTTGTAGTGCGTCGCCGTGAAGGAGATGCCGAACTTCACCGGCGTCAGCGCAATCCCGCGCTTGAGGACCAGGCTCCCCCGATTCCAGGCCGCAATCTCCGCCCGGCGCTCGCGATAGCGCGAGCTTTGCTCGAGGCGCGCGGCGAGTTGTGGCATCACGTTGTCTTCGATTTTCATCCGGTACGGCGTCTCGTCGCGCGGCGCCGAGGAGTAGAGGTTCTTGCGGCGCACATCGAGCGGGTCGAGACCGAGGTGACGCGCAATCTCTTCGAGCACGTACTCGATTGCGAACATTCCCTGCGGCCCGCCGAAGCCGCGGAACGCCGTATCCGAGACGGTGTTCGTCTTGCAGCGGTAGGAGGTCAAGGCGACGTTCTCGAGGAAATAGCAATTGTCGACGTGGAACATCGCGCGGTCGTTGACCGGCCCCGAAAGGTCCGCGGAGAACCCGCAGCGCGACGCCAGTGTGAGATTGATCCCGCGAATGCGGCCATCGTCGTCGAACCCGACCTCGTAGTCGTAGCGGAACGCGTGACGCTTCCCCGTTTGCATCATGTCGTCGTCCCGGTCGACGCGGAATTTCACCGCGCGGCCGGTGCGGCGGGCGAGGAGGGCGGCGACGCAGGCGAAGAGGGCCGCCTGCGACTCCTTGCCCCCGAACGCGCCGCCCATGCGGCGACACTCGACAGTAATGGCGTTCGCGGGTAGGCCGAGCGCATGTGCGACCTGGTGCTGGACTTCGCTGGGGTGCTGCGTCGAGCAATGCACGTGCACGCCCCCGTCGTCTCCAGGCCTCGCGAGCGAGATCTGCCCCTCGAGATAGAAGTGGTCCTGTCCGCCGCAGCGGAACCGGCCCGCGAGTCGATGCGCGGCGGCGGCGATGGCTCCCGCGGCATCACCGCGCGCGAGCTTCTCGGTCGGCAGCACGAAGGAGCCCGCTTCCAGGGCTTCGTCGATGGTGAGGACTGCGGGGATAGGCTCGTATTCCCCGCGGGCCAGCAGCGCTGCGCGGCGCGCAGCCTTCACCGAGGTCGCCGCCACGGCAAAGATCGGTTGCCCTACGTATTGCACCAGGCGATCGGCCAGGATCGGCTCGTCATGGATCACCGGTCCTACGTCGTTGATCCCGGGAATGTCACCCGCCTCCAGCACCGCGACCACGCCGGGAGCAACGCGCACCGCAGCGAGATCGCAGGCAAGAATCCTGCCGTGCGCGATCGCGCTCTTGCCGACGGCTGCGTGCAGGCAGCCGCGCGGTTCGGGGATGTCATCGACGTAGTCGGCTGCGCCGGCGACGTGCAGGCGTGCGCTATCCTGTGTCAGCTCGGCGCCGATCAGCTCGCCGGCGGGGACGGCTCGCTCGGCCCGCTCGTTCATTGCGGGGCGTACTCCCGGACGCGCGTGCGCTCGGCATTGCGGCTCGTTTCGATGAAAAAGCGGCGCAGCAGATTCCTGAGCGCGATGCGGCGGTAGGCCGCGCTTGCGCGCATGTCGGTGATGGGCTCGAACTCGGACTCGAGCGCGGCTTCGCCCGCGGCGAGTGCGGCCGCGTCCCACGGCCTCCCATTAAGGGCCTGCTCGCAACGCAGAGCGCGCTTCGGGATCGCTGCCACGCCGCCGCAGCCGATGCGAATCGCCGCGGTTTGCGCCGCAGGTGATGCGCTCGCGCGGCGCAGCGAGAAGCATGCGAATACGGCCGATATGTCCTGATCGAACCGCCGGGAAACCTTGTACGCGCGAAGCTCGGTCGCGGGCTCGCGGTGCGGCACGCAAACCGTCTTGACGAACTCCCCCGCCTCGAGCACGGTGCGCTGGTACGCGACGTAGAAATCTTCGAGAGCGATTTCTCGCTCTCGCGCGCCGCGCCGCAGAACGAGACTTGCGCCCAGCGCGAGCAGAACGGGCATCGAGTCGCCGATCGGAGAAGCGTTGGCGATGTTGCCGCCCAGCGTC
This sequence comes from Casimicrobiaceae bacterium, assembly GCA_036380055.1. Lineage (GTDB taxonomy): Bacteria > Pseudomonadota > Gammaproteobacteria > Burkholderiales > Casimicrobiaceae > PALSA-1003. The sequence goes on along the minus strand of DASVFM010000133.1, from coordinate 8,139 downwards.
CCGGAGTTCCTGATCGGTGGCGAGCCGAAGCGCGACCAGACTTCGGCGAGCTCCGGGTACTCGGCCCCGATCGCGCTCAACGCCTCCGCCAGCGGAACGGCCGCACCGATCTCCAGACAGGCCGGTCCGACGCGAGTCTCGAGCAGTTCTCGCACGCCTCCGGTATGGATAATCGTGCCGAGGTCGCGGTGCAGCTTGGTGACCCGAAGGGCGACGTCGGTGCCGCCGGCGAGCAGGCACGCCTCCGGATGGGCGAGACAAAGCGAAGCGAGCGAATCCTCATCGGACGGCGCGAAAAAGCGCTGTCCGCCGCCCTCGTATGCAAGGCCCGCAGCGCGGGATCGCGAAAGCTTCGCTGCCAGCTCGCGCTCTTCGGTGCTCACGCTGCGCCGACCCTGTGCATCGACGCCGGGTGCTCGCCACCCTCGAGGTGGCGGCAGCTCGTGCATGCGCTGAGCGGCAGCGATGATAGGGCGATATCCGGTGCAGCGGCAGAGGTTGCCGGAGAGCGCGTCCTCTATCGCGGCGCGAGTGCAGAGCGCGCCGCTCTTGTACAGGCTGAAGAGCGACATGGCGAAGCCGGGGGTGCAGAATCCGCACTGGGAGCCGTGGCAATCGACGAGCGCCTGCTGCACCGGATGCAGCGTGCCGTCCGCCTCCTTGAGGGCTTCCACGGTGAAGAGCGCCTTGCCGTCCAGCGTGGCGAGGAGGCGAATGCAGGCATTGATCGGGCGCCAGACGAGCCGACCGTCGTCGGCGGGCTCCGCGAGCACCACCGTGCAGGCACCGCAGTCGCCCTCGGCGCAGCCTTCCTTGGTGCCAGTGCAGCCCAGGTGCTCGCGCAGGAAGTCGAGCACCGTTGTCTGCGCTGCAACAGCGCAGACGCGGACGGGCTCACCGTTGAGTAGGAATTGCAGTTCGCCGTCGGATGGTTTCATCGCGGCTGTATCGCCGGCGCGCATCCGTTGCTCCACGCCGCTATGCCGGGCGCTTCGGCGAACTTCGCCGGCGCGGCTCGAGAGCCGCGCCGGTGTTACGAAGACGACTACTTCTTCGAGGCCTTGGCCAGCTCGTTGCTGAGCGCTGCGCCGCCCTTGGCGTGCGCAGACATCCGAACGAAGATGTCCGGTGGCGTGATCCCCTTCTTGTTGTAATACACCTCGTTCCAGTCGTTCGAGATGCCGATCACCGTGCCGTCCAGATTGAGGCCGCCGTACACGCCCTTCGAACGGCTGAAGGCGACGAAGTCAGCGACGACGTCGGACTTAGCGCCTGCGCCGACCGGCCCTGCCGCGACGCTTGCGTCGCCGCCGAGCTTGACCGACGTGGAGAGCAGCGAATTCATGCCCTTGTCGGTCATGACCAGCGTCAGCGCCTCGGATACAGAGACGCCGGCCTGAAAGCCCACGCTCGCTGTCGCCAGCGTGTAGAAGCCGGGCCCGACCCACTTCCCGCTCTTGGCATCGTGCACGTACACGACCGCACGGCCGCCCGACCCGCCGAAGATGAACCCGGCTTTGAGCACCTCGGGCGCGAGGACCACGGCCTTCGCGCGCCCCATGTTTTGCTGCAGCCAGCTCATGTCAGGATCGCGCATGAAGTTCGAAAACGACTTGGCCGCTTGATCGACGAGTTTCTGCTGCTCGGCCTGGGCCAGCGCAGCGCTGCTGCCGATCGCCAGCATCGAAACCAGCAGCCAGCCGATCGCGCGGATACCACGTAATTTCAGCATGATGCTCCTCTCTTCGTGTTCGGTGACGGGACTCCCCTGCCAGGCGATTATAGCGCGAGCGCGCCCTCGGCGCCTGCCCGCGTGCTATAGTCAGCTCGCCCTAACCCGGTGCATGCGGGGCCCCATGTCACACGACGCGGCGGTCTTCCATTGAAAGGCCCATGGATTCCCCGGCCCCAGACCCCGAAGAAGGCCAAGACGAAGGCGCGAAGCCACGCGCCAAGTCGGTACTCGACGCCCCCGTGCTGCGGCGCCGGCAGCCGCGCGGCGATGCGGGCGCTGCCGCAAGCGTCGGCACTGCGCTGACACGACTGGCTGTGGTGTTTCTTTCGACGGTCAATGCGGTGATGTGGGAGGTCTACACGCAGGCGCCGTTCATGGCCGCCCTCTGGGCAGCGATCGCGATCTCCTTCGTCGGCTGGATGATCTACGAGCGCCACCGCTGAGCGGTGGCAACGAGGCGGAAGGACGCTACCGCTGCCCGAGCTAGTGCACCAACTCGAGGCCGTTGTCGGTGATGCGCACGCGATCGCCGACCTTCAACCCCGCCGGGGCGCTCTGGCGAACCGTCGCCCAGGTTCCGTCGTCGTATCTGATCCCGATCTGATAGATAACCTGGGTCTTCGACTTCTCGAGCTGATTGCCTACGTACCCGCCGCCGACGGCGCCAACGACGGTTGCCACCGTACGTCCTGTGCCAGCGCCGACCAGGCTGCCGAGACCACCGCCGGCCAAGGCGCCAAGGACCAGTCCCGCTCCACTTGGCTGGGCCTGTTCCACCTGCTCGCGCATCGATTCGACTGTCCCGACACGCGGCGTCGGCGGGGCCTGCGCGACCTGGTATACCGGTTGCGGCCCGCATCCGGAGAGGACCAACACCGCGATCAGCGCGGCGGCTCGCGAGACCCGGCAGGGTTTGCGAGCGAACAATCCCGGCATGGGACTAATCCGGAATGGCGTTGAGAAGGTACATCGCTGCGAGCAGCCCGCTCGGGCGCCCGAGCGGACCAAGCCATTTCGAGAAGATCGGTTCGATCTCACCCGACACGTAGACCTGGGTCAGGGCACTGTTGACCACCAGGCGGTATGCGGAGTCGTTGCGGGGGATCATGAACGCGTAGGGCTCGAAGGAAAGGTCCTCGGCGAGCAGGGCAAAGGAATTGGGGTCCTTCGCCTGAGCAGCCAACCCGACCAGCTTGATCTTGTCGCTGGCAAATGCCGACACCGCGCGCGACTCGAGGAGTGCCACGCCCTCGACCCCGTCCTTTACAGGAACCACTTTGGCATCGATCAGGCGGCTCTTGAGCATGGTGTTCAGGCGCGTCTCGGTCGTTGTCCCGGACGTCACCGCCACCGACTTGCCGGCGAGATCCGAGAATCCGTTGATCGTCGAGTCGGAACGAACGAGGAAGCCGCCTCCGTCGACGAAGATCAGGTTGCTGAAATCGACCTCCTTGAGCCGCGCTTGCGACTGCGTCGTGTTGGCGCACTCGAGGTCGGCCTTGCCGCTCGCCACCATCGAGATGCGGTTCGGCACCGTTTCGACCACCCAGTTCACCTTGATGTCCGGTATTCCAACCGCCCGACCGATGCCGGCGATCACACGCTTGCAGAGGTCGATGGAGTAGCCGGCGGGCTGGTTGTCCCGCTCGACATAGGAGAACGGCAGCGAATCACCCGAGAAGGCCACGGTGATGGACCGAGCCGCCTTGATCTTGGCGAGCGTGTCGACGGCCTTCTGGGCGTGAGCGGTGGGCGCGAGGCCGACCATGGCCAGGCACAGGATTGCGAGCAGAGTTTTCACGGGAGCTCCTGCGAATCGACGGTGGATGCGACCCAGTCCGAAATGCATCGCTGCGGGCAAGGCCGTTCTCCGAGTATAGCTCATGCAAACGCCCGCGCTGCGCATGGGCGTCACGCCACGGCCTGGCACGAAGCGCGTGTTAAACTGCGAGGCACTCGCGGGCGCGAGCCCGCGCCGGATAGCTGAATCAAATCGCTCGAGGAGAATGATGCAGCTGCGTCGCCGTTACGCCGGCCGTTGCCGGCTCCTGATAACGACTTTCGCCGTGCTGGTCGCAGGGCTCGCATCGGCCGATCCGTCTCACACGCTCGAGCGGATCAAGTCCGATGGCACGATCCATCTTGGCTTCCGCACCGGTGCGGTGCCATTCTCGTTTAAGGATCGCAATGGCGCCGTGCGCGGCTACAGCGTCGAGCTGTGCACAAGGATCGCGACGGCGATCCAGAAGGAGCTCGGTCTGGACAAGCTCAAGGTCGAATGGACAGGCGTCGACGCGGCAACGCGCTTCGATGCCGTGGCGTCCGGCAAGATCGACCTCGAGTGCGGAACCTCGACGATCTCGCTCTCGCGCATGGAGCGCGTGGACTTCAGCCTCCCGATCTTCGTCGATGGCGGAAGCGTGCTCACCCGCGCGGACGGCAAGCTGACGCAACTGGTCCAGTTCAACGGAAAGCGCGTGGCGGTCATTCCCAGCACGACGACCGAATCCGCGCTCAAGCGCGAGCTCGGCATCTTGAAGGCGAAGGTCGACCTGGTGCACGTGCGCGACGCCACGGCGGGGCTCGCCATGTTGAACGCCGGCAACGTCGACGGCTATGCGAGCGATCGCATCGTGCTGGTGTCGCTGCGCGCGGGAAGCGACGACCCGTCACGGCTGGCGCTCCTGGAAAGCGATTTTTCCTACGAGCCGTACGCGCTCGTGGTGCGGCGCGATGACCCCGACTTCCGACTGGCCGTGAATCGGGCGTTGGTGGGTATCTACCGAAGCGGAGAGATCGACGCAATCTTCTTCCGCTGGCTCGGCGCGCTCGGCGAACCCGGCACGCTGCTGCACTCGATGTTCTATCTGAACACGCTGCCCGAATGATTCACCTCGCGCCGCAGATCCTCGTCCTGCTGCTGTGCTCGGCCGCCGCGTGGTGGGCCGTCTCCCCGGCGCACGCGCAGCCCGCGCCGCCGCCCCCTCCCATTCCGAGCGAATCCCAGGCATCCGGCAACGCGCAAGCGGCACCCGGGACGACCTCCTGCGATCGTTGCGGCAAGGTCGAGGCGATCCGGCAGGGCTCGACCCAATCGCAGTGGACACCGCTCGGCAGCGTTCCTTCCGTATCGGCAGCCGGCTCCGACCTCAGCCCGTCGTCGGTTACGGCGTACAGGATCGGCAAGGATCTGTCCAACCAGGGGCAGGTCATGCTCGGCGCTGCGGGCGGCGCCGTGTACCAGAGCCGCCCGTCTCAGCGCAACGCGACGCGCTGGGAGATCGTCGTGCGGATGGACGACGGCAGCGCTCGCTCGGTGACCCAGAACTACGAACCTCTCCTGCAGGTTGGCGACCGCGTGCGCGTGTTCGGCACGCAGGTCGAACTCCTGCAGTGACCTCTGCGGCCGCTGCCGTGGACGCGGCCGGCCCTGCGGCGACACTTGCGGTTTCCGACGCTGCGGACGGCAGCCGTCTGCTGCGCCTCGCCGGGCGCCTCGATACGTACTCGATCGCCGCCGTGTGGTCGCAGGCGCGCGCCGCGGTCGCGCAGGTCCCCGATCGGCGCGTGGTCATCGATGCGTCGGGCGTCGATTACTGCGACGGCGGCGGCGTGGCGTTGCTGCTCGATCTGCTGCGGCAGGAGCGACCTGCCCAGGCCGCCGTGAGCGTGCGGGCGCTGAAGCCGGAGTTCAAGACGCTGCTCGATCAATTCGACCCGGCGACGTTGCGGGCCCCGGCGGAGGAGCACACGGCGCGGCTACCGGCGGTGGCGGAGATCGGCCGGGAAGCCCTAACCGTAGCCAGAGACATCGTCACTCAGATTGCCTTCATCGGGGAAACCAGCTCCGCCCTCTGGTACGCGATCCGGCATCCGCAACACGTGCGCTGGAAGGACGTCTGGTACACCTGCGAGCAGGTCGGCGTCAACGCGCTGCCGATCGTCGGACTCATCTCCTTCCTGATCGGCATCATCATCGCCTTTCAATCCGCGGTGCCGATGCAGCAGTACGGTGCCGAGATCTTCGTCGCGGATCTCGTGGGGCTGTCGATCCTGCGCGAGCTTGGGCCGCTCATGACCGCGATCCTGCTCGCCGGACGCTCGGGCGCCGCATTCGCCGCCGAGATCGGCACAATGAAAGTCAACGAGGAGCTGAACGCGCTCACGACCATGGGCCTCGATCCAGTGCGCTTCCTCGTGATCACACGCATTCTCGCCGCCGTGCTCATGGTGCCTCTGCTGACGCTCTTCGCCAACATGCTCGGCATCCTCGGCGGCGCGCTCACGATGGTGAGCTTCAATATTCCGGTCCTCTCCTTCCTGCGCGAGATCGACAGCCTCGTCGACATCAAGGATCTTGCGGCTGGAATGGCCAAGACGCCCGTGTTTGCGATACTCATCGCCGGAGTGGGGTGCCTGCGCGGGCTGCAGACTGGGACGGGCGCGAGCGCCGTCGGCATTTCCGCGACGCGAGCGGTCGTTTCCGGCATCATCCTGCTGGTCGTCGTAGACGGCATCTACGCGTTCATCTACTACTTGCTCGACATCTGACGTGGCGGCCGATCCCGTCATCCGGGTGGAAAACTTGAGCGCCGGCTACGACGACAAGGTGCTGCTGCGCGACATCAACTTTGCGGTTAACCGTGGCGAGGTATTCGTCATCCTCGGCGGCTCGGGCTGCGGCAAGAGCACGCTGCTCAAGCACATGATCGGCCTCTACCAGCCGTTCTCGGGCAAGGTCCTGATCGACGGCGAGGACATCGTGACGGCAGAAGGCGAGGCACGCAAGGCGATCCTGCGCAGGATCGGCGTGATGTACCAGAGCGGGGCGCTGTTCGGCTCCATGACCCTGATCGAGAACGTTCGCCTCCCGCTGGAGGAATACACTGCGCTCGACGACAAGGCGATGGATCTGCTCGCTCTCACGAAGCTCAAGCTGGTCGGGCTCGACGGGTTCTCCGGCCACATGCCAGCGGAGCTCAGCGGCGGGATGCAGAAGCGTGCGGCGATCGCGCGCGCGATGGCGCTCGATCCGTCGATACTTTTCCTCGACGAGCCTTCGGCGGGGCTCGATCCCATCACCTCTGCGACGCTCGACGAGCTGATCCTCAGGCTGGCGAAGAACCTGCACATCACCTTCGTGATCGTGACGCACGAGCTCGCCAGCATCTACGCCGTGGCCGACCGCATCATCATGCTCGACAAGCGCAAGCAGGGGATCATCGCCGAAGGGGATCCCAAGCGACTGCGCGACGAGAGCGACGACCCGTTGGTGCGCCAGTTCTTCCGGCGCGAAGCCGAGGTGGCAACAGTCTGACCGGGAGCCATGAGCGCCAGGGCGAACTTCTTCAAGATCGGCCTCTTCGTCATCGGGGCGACCGTCGCGCTGGTTTTCCTGCTCGTTTTGCTGGGCGCGGGCAAGCTCTTCCAGTCGAAGGTCACAATGGAGACCTATTTCGACGAATCGGTGCAGGGGCTCGAGGTCGGCTCCAAGGTCAAGTACCGGGGCGTCATCGTCGGCGAGGTGAAGAGCATCGGTTTCACCTATACGCGTTACCAGCAGGACAAGCCCATGGCCGAGCGGCTGCGCTACGTGATGGTCGAAGCGACGATCCTGCCCCGGCTGATCGGCGGGCGCGCCGCGGCAAGCGACACGCTGCGGGCGGAGAACGTGAAGGATGAGATCGGCAAGGGGCTGCGAGTGCGACTCGCGCCGCAGGGGATCACGGGCACGAATTACCTCGAGATCGACTACGTGGATCCGGAGAGGAACCCGGCGCTCGAGGTGCCGTGGCAACCCGACAACCTCTACGTTCCGAGCGCGAGAGCGACCGTGACACAGTTCGTCGCTGCGGCCTCCGAGATCGTCGACCGCCTGCGCAAGATCGATCTCGACAGCATCGCGGCCAACCTCAACACGCTGCTCGTGACGACCAACAAGCGCGTCGAAGCCGTCGACAGCGGCAAGATCTCGGACGAGACCAAGCAGGTGCTGGCGAAGCTCGGCACCAAGCTCGATCAGCTGCACGTGGACAAGATCGACAGCGAAGGAACGGCGCTCCTCGCAGAGCTTCGGACCAGCAACAGGCAGCTGTCGGCGATACTGGATGATCCGGCATGGAAGCAGCTTCCTTCGAACGCCGACGCCGCCGCAGTGCAGTTCCGCAAGCTCGTCGCGGATCCCAACTTCACGCGCTCGCTCGCGCATCTCGAGAGCACGCTGGCGCGGCTCGATCGCATCACCGGCGGCTCGGACTACGATCTCAGGATCACCATCGAAAATCTGCGGCAGATCACCGACAACCTGCGTGAGCTGACCGACAACGCCAAGCGCTACCCCTCGCAACTGCTGCTCGGCGCGCCGCCCGAGCCCGCCAAAGGCCCACAACAATGACTACGCCTGC
>DASVFM010000132.1:0-13663 GCA_036380055.1 Casimicrobiaceae bacterium | reverse complement strand
GGCTACGTGCCGACGCTCGAGAAGCGTCTCGCCTACGACCCCGCCGCCGCGCGGGCGCTGCTCAAGGAAGCAGGCTACCCCGACGGGTTCAGCGTGACGCTCGACTGCGTCAACGTCGCGTTCCGCGCGGCCGTGTGCCAGGCGATCGCCGGCATGCTCGCCCAGGTTGGCATCAAGACGACGTTCCAGGTGTGGCCCACGGCGACCTTCTTTCCCAAGCTCACGCAGGCGACGACGAGCTTCTTCGAGTTCGGCTGGTCGCCGGGCACCGACGCGTGGCCCACGCTCAACGCGATCGTGCGCAGCTACGGCGCGGACGGTCTCGGCACCTTCAACGGCGGGCGCTACTCGAATCCCAAGCTCGACCAGGTGATCGATGCGATCCGGGTGGAGCCCGATATCGCGAAGCGCCGCCAGGAGGTCGGCGACGCGCTGCGCATCATGCAGGTCGACATGCCGCTGATCCCGCTCTATCGTCGCATGCTGACTTGGGTGATGCGTCCAGACATCGACGTCGTGCAGTGGCCGAACGACGTCCTCGAGCTGCGCTACGTGCAGATCGGCGACGGACGCTACTAGCACACGCGGATGTTCCGATCATGACCGTCAACCGCTTCGCCTTTCCCACGACGATTCACTTCGGTCCCGGCGCGCGCAAGCTCGTCGCCGAGCATCTCAGAACACAGGGCGTTAGGCGCCCGCTCGTGGTCACCGACCGCGGGATCGCACCGCTGCCGATGCTGCAATCGTTCATCGGCGAGCTTGCCGGGCTGGATGCTGCGGTGTACTCGGAAATCTGGGGCAACCCGGTGAAGAGCCAGGTCGAGGCCGGCGTTGCGGCGTTCCGCGCGCACGGAGCCGATGCGGTGATGGGCTTCGGCGGCGGCGCGGCGCTCGACGTCGCCAAAGCCATCGCGCTGATGGCCACGCACCCGGGCGACGTGCTCGAATACGCCTGGGACCACCCGCGCGTGCGGCCGATCGAGCGCGAGTTGCCGTACTTCATCGCTCTGCCGACCACGGCGGGCACCGGCTCCGAGGTGGGCCGCTCGAGCGTGATCTCCGACGACAGTACGCACGTCAAGAAGATCGTCTTCTCGCCGAAGCTGCTGGCGAAGGCGGTATTCGCAGATCCCGAGCTCACCCTCGACCTGCCGGCACACATCACGGCAGCGACGGGCATGGACGCGCTCACCCACAATGTGGAATCGTACCTCTCGCCGGCATACCACCCGCTGTGCGACGGCATCGCGCTCGAGGGCACGCGCATCGCCGCCAAGTCGCTGCGCACCGCGGTGCGCGAGCCGCGCAACCTCGAAGCACGCTCGGACATGCTGATGGCCTCGATGATGGGCGCCATCGCGTTCCAGAAAGACCTCGGCGCGGTGCATTCCTGCGCCCACGCGCTCTCGACGGTGGCCGATCTGCATCACGGGCTCGCCAACGGCATAATGATCGACCACGTCATGCGCTTCAACCTGCCAGCGGCGACTGGCAAGATGGCGGAGCTTGCGCACGTCGTGGGCGCAGCGAAACACACCGACGAGGCAAGCGCGAGGGCGTTCGTCGACTGGCTCGCGGCGCTGAAGCGCGAGCTCGCGATCCCGGCGACACTCGGCGCCTACGCGGCCAAGCGTCAGGTCACCAGGGCCGACATCCCTGCGCTGGTCGAGGTGGCGATCAACGACACCTGTCACCAGACCAACCCGCGTCCCTGCACCCGCGCCGACTTCGAGCGCATCTTCGCCGAGGCGATGTAGTGCTCAAGGTCGGCATCTCCGCCTGCTTCTTCCACGCCGATCCGCAGCGGCCTATCTTCAAGGGCATGACGCTGCAGTACATCGAGCAGAACATGGCGCACTGGGTGATGCAGCGCGACGCAATGGCGCTCATGATCCCCTCCCCCGACGGCGACACGCGACGCACGGCGAGCCGGATCGGCGTCGCGGACTACGCGCGCGAGCTCGACGCGCTGCTGCTGATGGGAGGCTCGGACGTCTGCCCCGAGACCTACGGCGAGAAGGCCATCAAGCCGGAGTGGAACGGTGACCGCATCCGCGACGATTACGAGATCGCGCTCCTGCGCGCGTTCATCGGGGAGAAGAAGCCGGTGCTCGGCGTGTGCCGCGGCGCGCAGGTGATCAATGTCGCCTTCGGCGGCACGCTTTACCAGGACATCGCCACCCAGGTCGCCGGCGCTCTCAACCACCGGAACTGGGACATCTACCACGAGAACACCCACGCCACCTCGATCGTCGCCGGCACGAGCCTCGCGCACCTCTATCCGGGCAAGGACCTCGTCAAGACGAACTCCGTGCACCATCAGGCGGTGAAGGATCTCGGTCGCGAACTTGCCGTGGAGGCGTGGTCCGAGCCCGATCACCTCGTAGAGGCGCTGCGCTGGCGCGGGCCCTCGTACGTGTTCGCCGTCCAATGGCATCCGGAATTCCATGACCGCACAGACGAATCGATCGTCGACGACACGCCGATTCTCGACGACTTTCTGCAGCACGCGGCCAGGAAGCCATGAAGATCATTAACCCCGCGAGCGGCGCCGTCATCACCGAGGTCGCCGAAGACGGCCCGGCGGCGGTGCGCACCAAATACGAGCGCGCCCGCGCCGCGCAGCCGGCGTGGGCGGCGACGCCGCTGCGCAAGCGCCTCGCAGCCATTGCCGCTTTTCGCGAGCGCATCGTCGCGATGCAGGAGACGCTTGCCCGCACGCTCACGCAAGAGGTGGGCAAGCCGATTCGCCAGTCGCGCAACGAGCTCAAGGGGCTGCTCATGCGACTCGACTTCTTCCTGGCGGAAGCGGCGCGCGCGCTGCGCGACGAGAAGGTCTACGCCGACGAGAAGCAGAAGCTCGAGGAGCGCATCACGCACGAGCCGCTCGGCGTGATTGCCAACATCTCCGCCTGGAACTATCCCTACTTCGTCGGCAGCAACGTCTTCGTGCCTGCGCTGCTCGCAGGCAACACGGTCTTGTACAAGCCGTCCGAGTTCGCCACGCTCACGGGGCTGCACATCGAGGAGATGCTGCACGAGGCCGGGATTCCCAGGGACACCTTCATCGCCGTGGTGGGCGGAGGCGCGACGGGGGCCGCACTGCTGCGACAACCCGTGGATGGGGTGTTCTTCACCGGCTCCTACGCGACGGGCGCGAAAATCGGCGCCGTCGCCGGGCGCAAGATGATCAAGGTGCAGCTCGAGCTCGGAGGCAAGGACCCGGTGTACGTGTGCGAGGACGTCGATGTCGCGGCAGCGGCCGAGGCAGTGGCCGAGGGCGCCTTCTACAACACCGGGCAGTCCTGCTGTGCGGTGGAGCGCGTCTACGCCCAGGAGAAGGTTCACGACGCCTTTGTCGCCGCGTTCGTCGCCAGCGTCAGGGGTTTCAGGATCGGCGATCCGCTCGACGAAACGACCTACATCGGGGCGATCACCCGCCGGCCGCAGCTCGAGGTGCTCGCGCGCCAGGTAGCGGATGCGAAGAAAAAAGGCGCCAAGCTGCTCCTCGGCGGCCGCGCGATCAAGCGCAAGGGCAACTGGTTCGAGCCCACCGTGCTCAGCGGCGTCGATCACCGCATGACGCTCATGCGCGACGAGAGCTTCGGACCGATCATCGGCATCCAGAAAGTGAAGGATGACGCGGAAGCGATACGGCTGATGAATGACACCGAGTACGGGCTGACGGCGGGCGTATACACGCCTGACGAGAAGCGCGCGCGCAGGATCCTCGCCCAGGTGCATGCAGGCTCGGCCTACTGGAACTGCTGCGACCGCGTGAGCCCGCGGCTGCCCTGGTCAGGCGTCGGGCACTCCGGCATCGGGTTGACGCTGTCGACCTACGGCATCCAGACCTTCACGCGGCCGAAAGCGTGGCACCTGCGGAGCACATGACCTAGCCACGCCACAGGACGGCCGCTGCTCGATCGAGGACCGGGCGCCACTTCATGAACGTTGCCCAGCTCAAGCGATTCTGTCGCGGGTTTCCGGGCACCACGGAAATACTCCATGGTGCGCCGAGCAACTGGCTCGTTTATTCTGTCGGCGGGAAGAAATTCGCGTACTTCAAGACCAGCCATCCGGAAAAGTGGCGCTTCAGCACCCGCGTCACACCCGACCGGTTCGTCGAGCTGACCGATGTCCCCGGCGTGAAGCCGGCGAGGTACCGGGGGCGCTTCGGCTGGATCACCATCGTCGACGTATCGAGCTTCCCGGCCGCGTATCTGACGGAGCTCGTCGCGTCGTCGTACCAAAGAGCGCTGAGCTCATCGAGCAGGGCAAAGCGGCGGGCCGTCGTACACCCGCCCAGGCCATAGGGGTCCCATCGTGTGCAGAAATATCAGAATGCTCTTCAATTTCGAACCGCCGGTCACGGAAGAGGAGATTCGCGCCGCAGCGCTGCAGTTCGTGCGCAAGGTCAGCGGATTCAACAAGCCGTCGAAGGCGAATGACGCCGCGTTCCAGGCAGCCGTCGACGAGATCGCGGCGGCGTCGAGAAAACTTCTCGCGTCGCTCGAAACGACCGCGCCGCCGAGGAATCGTGAGGAAGAAGCGGCAAAGGCACGGGCCCGGGGCGCGCTGCGGTTCACCCCCCGGGTCTAGCCTACGCGCTAAAGGAGCCTATGGCACAGATCGAGAAGAAGCTGCATGCACTCGGGCTTGCGCTCCCCGCGCCGCTCGTTCTCCCGCCAGGGGTCACGCTCCCCTTCGCCTGGGTCCGCGTGCATGGCAACCGCGCCTACGTCTCCGGTCACGGGCCGCAAAACGCGGACGGCTCGCTCGCCTCTCCGCTCGGCAAGGTGAGCGTCGACGTCTCGCTCGACCAGGCGCACTACGCGGCGCGGCTCACCGCGCTGGCCATTCTCGGTAGCCTGAAGCGCGAGCTTGGTGATCTCGACAGGGTATCGGCCTGGCTGCGCGTCTTCGGAATGGTCAACTCGGCGCCCGGTTTCAAGCAGCAGCCCGCCGTCATCAACGGCTTCACCGAACTGATCGTCGAGCTGTATGGGCCGCAGCGCGGGCTGCACGCCCGCTCCGCCGTGGGGATGGCGGAACTGCCCTTCGGCATTCCGGTGGAGATCGAGGCGGAAGTGGCCATCGAGGACCGGACCTGATTCGAGACGGAGTAGACTGCCTCCTCGCGGTCACCCGGGACGCAAATACGCGATGAACGACAGCGACGCGCAGAGGATCATCCGGCTGCTCGAGGAGATTCGCGACGCGCAGCGGCTGCAGCTCGAGCGACAGGCACGGGCGATCGACACCCAGAGAGAAGTGCTCGGCGCGCAGCGCGAGCGCTTCGCGGGGCTCGGCGCGCGGGCCGAAAGCGCGCAAAACCTGGGTGATCAGGCGCAGCGAGTCCTGACCGGAAGCGCGCAACTTGTGCGAAGCGCCCGCGCACTTCTCCTCGTCGCGATCCCCTTCGCGATCGTGCTCCTCGCATTCGTAGTCTGGATACTCTTTGCCCGGCTCGCGGGCTGAGCGATAACGAAGAATGGAGACCGCCATGGCGGGTAGAGGCCTCGCTGAGCGTGCACCGGTTCTCGCTCTTCTCGTCGCCGGCGCCATCGCTTTCCACGAGAATGGCTTGGCGCAGAACTCCGATGCAGCGTACGAGAGCGCGCTTCGGGCCTACGTGTCGACTCTGAACAGGCTGGCCGCTCCGGAGATGTCCCAGGCGATGCGTCGCGTCTACGCAGCCGACAAGGCGCTCGCACTGATGCGGCTCGCCGATCTGGCGGAACGTCGCGGCGCTGCGGCCGAGTCCACGCGTCTAACCTCGGATGCTTTGGCCGCCTGCGCGACCGCCGGGCTTCCATACTGCACATCGGCCGAGTTGCGCGAGCGCATGCGCGAGATCGATACGCGATCTGCAGCGCCAGAGTTGTCGAGGGCCACGCCTGCCGCTCCCGCCGGCGCGCAGCCGCTGCAACTCGACTCAACCCGGCTCGCGACCGCGCCCGTTCATTACTCTTCTGCGGCGACGCTCCAGGGCTTCCCGATCCCGGTCGTGTACTGGCGCAGAACCGGCCTGATGGCGGGCGAGGCGGAGGCCGAGGGAATCAAGAGCGGCGTACTCTATCCGTTGCTGCTCGAGAGCAGGAAGCCGGTCGCCGCCTTCATCGTCGAATTCCTGCCGGCGGGTGACTGGCAGATCGGCATCACCGTTCTCTGGAGCGACGGCCAGGCAAGAGAAACCGCGATCGCTCGATCTCCGCAGGGAAAATATGCCGCCGATGCGTACAAGGCGCTAATGGCGAAGCCGACCCCGTGAGGAGCCTGCGCGCAACCCGCCTCGACGGATCGGTCAGCGGCGGCCGCGTCGGCGCGATACATTGATACGCTGATCCGTTCGAGTGACCACCATGCCTACCGACGATACACGCCAGTTCGACGGCGGCTGCACCTGCCGCGCGGTGCGCTATCGCATGACGAGCACGCCGCTGTTCGTGCACTGCTGCCACTGCCGCTGGTGCCAGCGCGAGACCGGTGCATCCTTTGCGCTCAACGCGATGATCGAGGCCGACCGAGTTGTGCTTCTGGAGGGCAATCCGGAAGTGATCGACACGCCGTCGAACAGCGGCAAGGGCCAGAGGATCTCGCGCTGTCCGACCTGCCACGTCGCGCTGTGGAGCAACTACGCCGGCGCCGGCGACGCAGTGCGCTTCGTTCGCGTGGGCACGCTCGACGAGCCGGATCGCCTGCCTCCGGACATCCACATCTTCACCTCGCCCAAGCAGCCCTGGGTCGTGCTGTCGCCGAAGATGCCTGCGGTCGCCGAATACTACGATCGCGAGAAGTATTGGCCGCCGGCGAGCCTCGAGCGCCGCCGCGTACTGCTGGCGACAATGAATCGCCGCTAGCCACCGCTTCAATCAAGCGCACTTCCTCGCATTAGCGCAGCGACACGCGGCCGAGCGGTTCACGCTAGGCATCGCAAGTTCGCATGGCGTTCCTTACAAATTGCTGTCAATCCGCCGGCGTCTTTCCGACAAATTTGCAGGTTTGCAACACAAGCTGCGCCCATAACGAGCTTGTCTGTGGAAGCTTGATCTCTGTCAGCAAATCGGCAGGTACGATGCCGGAGCATCTTGAACAAACGCACCGGTGAATGCCGAGGTCTGCGGATGCAGATGTGCATCACCGGGCGAGGCCGACACCCGGGAGAGTCCATGCACACCCGTCGAGACGTTTCATCGAAGCTCCTCCGTGCCCAGATACTGGTGCTGATCGCGACGATCGCCTGGATCGCCAACGCGCGCGCCGTTCCGTCCTTCGCGCGGCAGACCGGACAGGAATGCCCTGCCTGTCACGTGAGCTGGCCGGAACTTACGCCCTATGGGCGCTACTTCAAGCTGACCGGCTACACGATCGGCAAGAATTTCCTGTCCTCGGAAGGCTTCAACTACGTCCCGGTCGCGGCGATGGCTCAAGCGTCGATCAGCAATGTCAGGAACAACAGCATGGTGGATCCGGACTCCGGCGACACCGTGTCTGTCATGCCGCGCCAGAACGACCTCGTCTTTTCTGGCGGCAGCCTCTTCTTCGCGACCAAGCTTGGCGACTACATCGGCGCATTCGTCCAGTGGACCTACGATAATCTCGCGACGACTGCCGACGGCTCGCTCGGCGGCCACAGCGGGATCGACAACACGGACATCCGGGCTGCTTACAAATACTCGTCGGTGGATGCCGGCGAGCCCGAGTGGATCTTCGGGGTAACGCTCAACAACAACCCGACGATGCAAGATCCCTGGAATAGCACCCCGGCCTGGGGCTACCCGTACACCAGTTCGCCGCTCGCGCCGACGCCGGACGCTGCGACGCTGATCGACGGCGGCCTTGCGCAGCAGGTCGCCGGGCTCGGTGGCTACGCGTTCTGGAAGAAGACGATCTACGCCGAGTTCAGTGCATACCGGACGGCTAACGTTCTTGGCAACGTCCTGCGCGCAGGACAAGCCTACAACTCGCCGGGCGGCGTGCTCGCCATCACCAATTTCAATCCCTACTGGCGTCTCGCGTACTCCCACGACTGGGGCCCGAACTCGATCATGCTCGGAACGTACGGGATGAACGTCAATGTCTATCCCGACAACCTGAACACGACTACGCCGACGGATCGCTACCGGGACGTCGCGCTCGACGCGCAGTACCAATACATCACCGACGTGCACACGTTCACTGCGCAGACGACGTACATCTGGGAGAAGCAGTCATACAACGCCAGCTATCCGATCACGGCTTCGACGGGCGCCGGCTATGGCGCCGGACCCACGCCGAGCAATCCGACGGACAATCTCCGCACGTTCAAGATCAAGGGGTCGTACTACTACGAGCGGAAGTACGGGGCGACGCTGCAGTACTTCCAAACAACGGGCAGCGCCGACGAAGGCCTTTACGGGACCACCGCCGGCGGCGATCCGAACACCCCGAACAGCAGCGGCTACATCGCCGAGCTCGATTGGCTGCCCCTCCAGAACCTGAGGGTCTTGCTGCAATACACGGGCTACAACAAGTTCAACGGCGCGTCGACGAACTACGACGGCAACGGGCGTAACGCGAAGGACAATAACACGCTGTTCTTCGACGTTTGGGTGGCATTCTGACGGAGGACACGATGAGACCATCCAGCTTAGCCATTCTTGCTGCGGCACTGGCCGGTGCCGCCGCGATTGCACAGGCGCAACCCGTTGCGCCCCCGGCCGAGCAGTACCGCAAAGCCGGCGAGGAGAGAGCGGTCAACCTGTGCTCGACCTGCCACGGACCTCGCGGTATCAGCGTTTCACCGGAGTTCCCGATCCTCGCCGCGCAGCGGCCCGGGTATCTCAAGGCGCAAATCGAGGCTTTCCGGGCGCAGACCCGCAAGGAGAAAGCCGCGCACGACTTCATGTATGGCATCGCCGGCAACCTCGACGAGCAGGTGATCGACGGCATCGCCTACTACTACGCCTCGCAGCCGCCCGCGCCCGGACGGCCCGGAGACCCCGCGATGATCGCCAAGGGCCGAGATCTTTTCGAGAAGGGGCTTCCCGAGCGCGGCATTCCGCCCTGCGCCTCCTGTCACGGTGCACGCGCAGAAGGCAGCTACGACTTCCCGCGGCTTGCCGGTCAGCACGCGAAGTACGTGATACGGCAGGTCGAATACATCCAAGGGCTCGTCCGCCAAGCGCCCGTCATGCACGGTATCGTGAAGGACCTCACGCCGGAAGAGATACAGGCGATCGCCGTCTATGTGCAGTCACTGTAGCCGCCGTCCTGCAGCTGCGCGGCGCGCAGCGTGTTGGCGAGCAGCATCGCGATCGTCATCGGGCCGACGCCGCCGGGCACGGGCGTGATCCAGCCGGCGCGCTCGCGCGCCGCCGCGAAGTCGACATCGCCGCATAGCTTCCCTCCTGCGTCGCGGTTCACCCCGACATCGATCACGATGGCGCCTGGCGTGATCCAGTCGCCCTGAACGAACGCGGGCTTGCCGACCGCCGCGACGAGGATGTCGGCCGCGCGCGCCATCGCCGGCAGATCGCGCGTTGCGGAGTGACACACGGTGACCGTGCAGCGCGCCATGAGCAATTCGAGCGCCATCGGGCGGCCGACGATGTTCGACTGCCCGATCACCACCGCGTGCTTGCCGACGAGGTCGTCACCGGTTTCGCGCAGCAGCACCATGCATCCGGCCGGCGTGCACGGGCGCAGCAGCGGCCGTTTGAGGACGAGGCGCCCCATGTTGAGCGGGTGCAGTCCGTCGACGTCCTTGCGTGGATCGATACGCTCGGTCACGCGGTCTGCATCGATGTGCTTCGGCAGCGGGAGTTGCACGAGAATGCCGTGCACGAAGGGATCTGCATTGAGCTGATCGATCAGCGCCAGCAGCTCCGCCTCGGACGTCGTCGCGGGCAGGTCGTGGGCGAACGAGCGCATCCCCACGCCGTCCGTCGTCTTGCGCTTGTTGCGCACGTAGACCTGCGAGGCGGCGTTCTCGCCAACGAGGATCACGGCGAGCCCCGGCGCACTCCTGCCGGACGCGACGCGTGCAGCAACCTCTTGCGCCAGATCGACTCGCAGCCGCTCGGCGCGCGCCTTGCCGTCGATGATGCGTGCGGTCATGGGGCCAAAAAAGCGCGCAGTTTACCGGATTTGCACGACGGGCCAGCCCTTCTCGGTTGCGAGCCTGGCGAGGAATGGGTCGGGGTTCGCGGCCACGGGATTGGTAACGCGCGAGAGCAGCGGAACGTCGTTGCGCGAGTCGCTGTAGAACCAGCTCTCGCGAAACGACGCGAGGGTCGTCCCGCGCCCGGCAAGCCACGTATCCAGCCGGGCGATCTTGCCTTCGCGCATGTTCGGCGTGCCGTCCACTTTGCCCGTATAGCGCCCCTCCTTCATCTCCGGCTCGGTCGAGATGAGGTTGTCGATCCCGAGCTCGGCGGCGATCGGCGCGGTAAGGAAACGGCTCGCGGCGGTCGTGAGAACGACCAGGTGGCCGGCGTCGCGATGCCTGGCAACGAGTGCGCGCGCCGCGGCTGAAATCGCCGGAAAGATCCGATCGGCCAGATACCGCGCGCGCCAGGCCGCAAGGCGGGCCGGCTCGTGAGGGACGAGCGTGGAAAGGTAGAACTCGCAGAACTCGTAGATGCCGATCTCGCCGCGCTGGTAGCGCTCGCTCACGTCGTGCATCACCGGCTCGAAGCGTTCGCGCTGGAGCGCGCCCTGGTCGATCAGGAATTCGACCCAGGCCTCGTCGGCGTCGATCGTGAGCAGAGTACGATCGAGGTCGAAGAGCGCGATGATGTCGGGCAGAGTCCGCATCGCAGCTAGAATGTGTGCATGGGTGATCGCTGGATCGCGCCGGCGCCGATGCTAGCGCAGGTCGTCCGCCGCCTCACGCAAGTGCTCGCGCCGCCGGCCGCCAGCTATGTGCCGCTGCGCGCTGCGGGTTCCACGGTCGGTTGGCTGACGCCGCCTCGCGTGCGGCGGCTCGAGCGCTGGCCCCGTTATTTCGCGGTCGGTGCCCGCAGCGTCGACTGCGCGCCTTCGCTCGCCACGCCGGCCGCGCGCACCGAGGCATTTACCGAAGTCGCGCGCGCCCTCGCATCCGAGGGCGCGTTGACCGCGTGGCGCGACGAGCGCTACGCCGTAGCGGCGGAGCCGGGCGGACCTACGCTCTTCGAGCTCGAGCGTGCGGCAGCGCGCTACTTCGGCATCCACTCCTTCGCGGTGCACGCGAGCGGGTTGGTCGGCACCGAGGACGGCTGGCGCATGTGGCTCGCGCGGCGCAGTCCAGCGAAGCCGATCGACCCGGGACTGCTCGACAACCTCGTGGGAGGTGGCATCCCCTCGGGTGCGGGCGTCGAGGCCACCCTGGTCAAGGAAGCATGGGAGGAAGCCGGAATCGCGCGCGACGCTGCGCGACAGGCGCGTCCGGCCGGCGAAGTGCGCATCTGCCGCGACCAGCCCGACGGCATGCAGCGCGAGACGATCTACGTGCACGACCTCTGGCTCCCGACGAGCTTCGTGCCGGTGAACCAGGACGGCGAAGCAACCGAGCACAGGCTGTGCTCGCCGCAGGAAGCCCTCGCCGCGATCGCGACCGACGACGTCACCGCCGACGCGAGCCTCGTCGTGGTCGACTTTCTTCTGCGGCACGGTCACGTCGCGCAAAGCGATGCGAGCTTCGCGGCGCTGCATGCGCTGCGCTCTCCTTCCACCTCGCATCGCGGGCAGGCGTAGAAGGCCCGCGAGGGCGCCCCGCGAGCCCCCACCGCTCGAGGAGCTTATTTCTTCGCCGCTGCGGGTTGGACGGAGACCGCGACGGCCTCCGTGTACGTCGCCTCGACCTTGTCACCCAAGGCGACCAGCTTGTATTGATTGGGATCGCGAAGCTTGAGGTCCACGGTGCGCTGCGGCCCGCGCAGGGTGACCGTCTGGGTCGCCGGATCGAGCCCGACGACTTCGGCGATGACGGTCACCTGGCGCCCAGCGGCGGCGCCGGGCATCTGCCCCGGCTTTGCCGCGCCCGCGACGTCGGTAACGCTGCGTCCGACCACCTGGGTGCTGCCCTTCTTGAGCTCGAGCGTCAGCGCTTCGACATACTCGACGTCGACTTGATCACCAACTTTCATCTGGTCGAAGTTCTTCACCTCGGGCCCGGCGGTGATCGTCACCTCTTTGCCCTGCGGCCCCTTGAGCGTGACAGCGCGGGTCGCGCGGTCGATCTTGGTGATGGTGGCCGTCAGCTTGGCTGTCTGCGCGACGCCCCCAACTCCGGGGCCCGTGCCAACGACCACGCCGCCCGTCTGTGCCGAGGCCGGCACGCCAACGGCGGCGAGAAAGAGGGTAAGAAGAAAAACAAAGGCAGGCATCACATAGCTCCTTTCGTGCTGAATGCGAATGCGTTCATCCGTGGACTCTGCTCCACGGCAGGGACGGAATTGTCTCACAGAGAAGCTCTCGCGCGCGACGCGATCTAGGCCACCCGCATCGCGGGAGCCGCCGCTCCCGCGGGCGCGACCACGCGGATGCCCATCTCGCGCAGCGTGTCGCGGACCGCGTTGACCGCCTGGCGCATCTCCGCGGGCCCGATCGCGCCGATGCAGCCCACGCGGAACGTCTCCACCTGCGTGAGCTTGCCCGGGTAGAGGATGAAGCCCTTGTCGCGAACGCGCTCGTAGAAGTCCTTGAAGCTATACTTCGGGTCGGCCGGCGCGTGAAACGTCACGATGATGGGTGCCTGGATCTGCGGATCGAGGAAAGGCCGGAACCCCAGCTCGCCCATGCCGGCGACAAGCGTTTCGTAATTGGCCCGATAGCGAGCGAGCCGCGCCACCTGGCCGCCGGCCTCGAGGTACTGCGTGAGCGCTGCGTCGAGCGCCACGACGACGTGCGTCGGCGGGGTGTAGCGCCACTGCATCGTGCGCTCCATGTAGGCCCACTGGTCGTGTAGGTCGAGCGAGAGCGAGGTCGAACGGCCAGCGGATTTCTCGAGGACACTGCGGCGCACGAACACGAAGCCCATTCCCGGCGGCCCCTCGATGCACTTGCCTGACGCGGCCACGAGTGCGTCGAACGCGACGGCAGCGCCATCGATGGGGACGGCGCCGAAGCTGCTCATCGCATCGACGATCAGGCTGCGCTTGCGCTGCGCCACCGCGGCAGCGATCTCGGGCAGCGGGTTCAGGATTCCCGTCGAAGTCTCGCAATGGATGAGCCCCACGTGCGTGACCGATGCGTCTCGGTCGAGCAGCCGGGCGACATCCACTGCGGTGGTGGGCACGTCCTCCGCCGTCTCGAAAGTCGTCAGCCTGCGGCCCATCATCTCGGTGAGCTTCGCCATGCGCTTGCCGTAGGCCCCGTTGACGAGAACCAGCACGTGGCCGTCGCGCGGCACCAGCGTGTTCACCGCCGCCTCGACCGAGAACGTTCCGCTGCCCTGCAGCGGAACGCAGACGTGGGTCCCCGCGGCGTTGAGAATCCAGGTAAGTCGCTCGCGCACGCGCGCGGTGACCGCGTTGAATGCGCCGTCCCACGAGCCCCAGTCGCGGAGCATCGCCGACTTGGTGGCGAGCGTCGTCGTTAGGGGCCCTGGGGTGAGGAGAATCGGATCGCGGTCGGCTGTACTCATGGGCACATTATAGATTCAGGTGGTGGCAGTGGGTCTGCGCCAGGCTTG
>DASVFM010000131.1:0-10484 GCA_036380055.1 Casimicrobiaceae bacterium | reverse complement strand
ACGATTTTCCCGCTCCGGAGCCGCCCGCCAGAGCGACATTCACGCGGCTCCGCGAGCAGGCAGGGCGGCTCGCCTGCGAGCACGTTCCGGTCCGCTTCACGCGCCTGCGCCCCGGGGCGTTGCTGCTCGCCTGAGGCGCTGGCGCGCGACAGTTGCTCGCTCCGCGCTCACGCATCTTAAGTTACTGAGTCTTAGTGATCTTTTGCTTCGTGACAGCCGTCATCTGGCTGTAATGCGGCGGACAGAGAATGGCGTGTCGATGAATCTCGTCCGCGCTCAAGAGAGGACCAAAATGAGTTCCAGAAAAATCGCGACTTGGCTGTTGGGTTTGGCTGCGCTGGTCTTCGGCGCCAGTGCGGCCGCCACGGACATCACGGGTGCCGGAGCGACGTTTCCCTATCCGATCTATGCCAAGTGGGCGGAAGCCTACAGGGCCAAGACAGGCATAGGGCTGAATTACCAGTCGATCGGGTCCGGCGGCGGGATCAAGCAGATCCAGAACAAGACCGTCGACTTCGGTGCGTCGGACATGCCGCTCAAGCCGGAGGATCTCGACAAAGATGGTCTGATGCAGTTCCCGACCGTCATCGGCGGCGACATTCCTGTCGTCAACCTGGAAGGTGTGAAGGCGGGCGAACTCAAGCTCACGGGACCGGTCCTCGCCGATATCTATCTGGGCAAGATCACCAAGTGGAACGATCCGGCGCTCACGAAGCTCAATCCGGGCGCCAAGCTTCCGGATTCCGAGATCACCGTCGTGCATCGCTCGGACGGCTCGGGCACGACGTTCATCTGGGTCAACTACCTTTCGAAGGTGAGTCCGGAGTGGAAGGCGAAAGTAGGGGAAGGCACGTCGGTCGCCTGGCCGGTGGGCGTGGGCGGGAAAGGCAACGAAGGGGTCGCCTCGTACGTGCAGCGGGTCAAGGGCTCGCTAGGCTATGTCGAGTACGCCTACGCGCTGCAGAACAAGATGACTCACGCGCAGGTGCAGAACCGCGAAGGCAACTTCGTCAATCCGTCGGCCGAAAGCTTCAAGGCGGCCGCGGCAGGTGCCGACTGGAGCAAGGTGCCCGGCTACTACCTGCTGCTGACCGACCAGCCGGGCAAGAATACGTGGCCGATCTCGGGTGCGACATTCATCCTGATGTACAAGACGCAGCAAAAGCCCGAAACGGCCAAGGAAGTGCTCAAGTTCTTCGACTGGGCGTACTCACCCGACGGCGACAAGCTCGCGGACTCGCTGGACTACGTTCCGCTGCCCGAGGCGGTTACGCAGCAGATCAAGACGACCTGGAAGGCGCAGATCAAGGACGCTTCGGGCAAGCCGGTGTTCTGAACGGCCGCCTTCTGTTCCTCGCGGCGGCAACGAGCACCGTCGCTCATTGGCGGCGGGGGTGCATCTGCTGCACGCAGCGGGCGGTCATGGGTCTAGACGCGCTTAAGGGCGTATCCCGCCGGCGGCGGGTTGCGCGCGAGGACGGATGATGGCAGCGACCGCGGAGAGCCTATCGACTACAATCGGCGCGCTGCCACCCCGCGCCAGCGTCGCCAGGATGCCCGATCCGAAGCAGAAGAGGGTCCAGTTCCAGGACCTGCTCTTTCGTGCTGTCGCGCGCTTCTTCGCGTGCGCGGTGCTGGTGATTCTGGCGGGGATCATCGTATCGCTCGTCTACGGCAGCCTGCCGGCAATGCAGAAGTTCGGCCTCGGCTTCCTATTCACGTCGGAGTGGAACCCGGTCACCGAGAAGTTCGGGGCGCTGGTCCCGATCGTCGGCACGCTCGTGACATCGTTCATCGCCTTGGCAATCGGCGTTCCGGTGAGCTTCGGGATCGCGCTGTTCCTCACCGAGCTCTCTCCGCTCTGGCTCAAGCGCCCGCTCGGCACGGCGGTCGAACTGCTCGCGGCCATCCCGAGCATCATCTACGGCGTGTGGGGACTGTTCGTACTCGCGCCGCTGTTCGCCGACTACGTGCAACCGTGGCTCATCAGCACGATCGGAGCGGCGCCGCTGATCGGTGTCCTCTTCAAGGGTCCGCCCCAGGGTATCGGCGTCCTCACGGCGGGATTCGTGCTCGCGATCATGGTCGTCCCCTTCATCGCCTCGGTGATGCGCGACGTGTTCGAGGTGGTCCCGCCCGTGCTGAAGGAATCCGCCTATGGCATCGGTTGCACGACATGGGAGGTGGTGCGCAATATCGTCCTTCCCTACACCAAGGTCGGCGTCATCGGTGGCATCATGCTCGGCCTCGGCCGCGCGCTCGGCGAGACGATGGCGGTCACCTTTCTCATCGGCAACGCGCACCAGCTCAACGCCTCCATCCTGGCGCCGGGCAACAGCATCGCGTCTGCGCTCGCCAACGAGTTCACCGAGGCAGTCGGAGACCTGTACACATCGGCGCTGATCGAGCTGGGATTGATACTGTTCGTCATCACGTTCATCGTGCTCGCGCTTGCCAAGCTGCTACTGCTCCAGCTCGCCAAGGGCGAGGGCAGGAAGACTTAGAGTCACCGCCGGTCATGAACACGCTCTATAGACGCCGGCTGTATGTAAACAGGTTCAACCTCGCGATGTCGCTGCTGATGATGGGCTTCGGCATTGCCTTCCTGCTGTGGATCCTCTATACGCTGGCGGCGGCGGGGTTTCACGCCTTCAGCACGGCGCTGTTCACCCAGATGACGCCACCGCCTGGCAGCAACGGCGGTCTGCTCAACGCGATCGTCGGCAGCTTGATCATGGCGGCAACGGGCACGCTCATCGGGACGCCGGTCGGAATCTTCGCGGGGATCTACCTTGCCGAGTACGGCAGTCGCGGCTGGCTCGCACCAAGCACACGGTTCATCAACGACATACTGCTCTCCGCGCCATCCATCATCATTGGCCTGTTCATTTACGAGATCTACGTTTTCCAGGTTGGCCATTTCTCGGCCTGGGCGGGCTCCTTCGCGCTCGCGCTGATCGTGATCCCCGTGGTGGTCCGGACGACGGAGAACATGCTGCGCCTGGTGCCCGACAGCCTGCGCGAGGCCGCGGTTGCCCTCGGAACGCCGCAATGGAAGACGATCGTGATGGTGATCCTGCGCTCCGTCCGCGCCGGCGTCATCACCGGGGTGCTGCTCGCAGTGGCGCGGATCTCGGGTGAAACGGCGCCGTTGCTCTTCACGGCGCTCAACAATCAATTCTGGAACAGCAACCTCAACGGACCCATGGCCAACCTGCCCGTGGTCATCTTCCAGTTCGCGATGAGCCCGTACCACGACTGGCAGGAGCTCGCCTGGGCGGGATCGCTGCTGATCACGCTCGCCGTGCTGGCCCTGAACGTGATGGCGCGGGCGTTCTTCCGTCAGCCCAAGCCGAAGTAACCTCGACCCGATGAACCTTGACATCTTCGCGAGTCCGCCCGAGACCGCGGTCCGGCCCGAAGCGCCGCCGGCGACCAAGATCTCGATCCGTCAGCTCGACTTCTTCTACGGCAATTTCCTCGCCCTCAAGCAGATCAACCTGGATATCGCGGAGCGGCGCGTCACGGCGTTCATCGGCCCGTCGGGCTGCGGCAAATCGACGCTGCTGCGCACGCTCAACCGCATGTATTCGCTCTACCCGGGCCAGCGCGCGGTCGGCGAGATCATGTTCAACGGTCATAACATCCTGGACACCGGCGTTGATCTCAACCTGCTTCGCGCGAAGATCGGCATGGTGTTCCAGAAGCCCACGCCGTTCCCGATGTCGATCTACGACAACATCGCTTTCGGCGTGCGACTCTACGAAAAGCTGAGTCCTCGGGCGATGGACGAACGAGTCGAGTGGGCGCTCGTCAAGGCGGCCATGTGGGACGAGGCGAAGGACAAGCTCAAGCAGAGCGGCATGGCGCTCTCCGGCGGGCAGCAGCAGCGGCTTTGCATCGCCCGCGCCGTGGCGGTCAAGCCCGAGGTCCTGCTTCTCGACGAACCGACCTCGGCGCTCGACCCGATCTCGACCGCCAAGATCGAGGAGCTCATCAGCGAGCTCAAGGCCGACTACACGATCGCCATCGTGACCCACAACATGCAGCAGGCGGCCCGCGTTTCGGACTACACTGCCTATATGTACCTGGGGGAACTAATCGAGTTCGGGGCCACTGACGAGCTCTTCCTCAAGCCGTCTCGCAAGGAGACCGAGGACTACATCACGGGCCGCTTCGGCTGAAGCGCCGACCCTCGAAGGAATGCCCATGTCCGAACACACCTACAAGCAATTCGACGCCGAGATGCAGGAGATCCGCTCCGGCGTCATGGCGATGGGAGGGCTGGTCGAGACACAGCTTGCTCGCGCCATCCAGTCGCTGCGCCACCCGGAGCTCGACCAGATCGACACGGTGGCGGCCGACGAGCAGGCGATCAACCAGATGCAGATGTCGATCGATCAGCAGTGCAGCCAGATCATCGCCAAGAGGCAGCCGGCCGCGATCGACCTGCGCACGATCCTCATCGTCGTCAAGATCGTCAACGAGCTCGAGCGTATCGGCGACGAGGTGAAGAAGATCGCCTACAAAGCGCAGCAGATGCAGCGCCCGGAGCGGCTGACCGCGGTGCGCCTGCACGACATAGCGCGGGCAGCGGAGTTGGCCGAGAACAATCTGCAGCTCGCCCTCGATGCTTTCGCGCGACTCGACGTCAACGCAGCAGCCACGGTGGTAAGCAACGATGAGGCGATCGACGCTGCCTTTCTCGCCATTCTGCGTCACCTCATCAGCTACATGATGGAGGATCCGCGCACCATCACGCCGGCGCTGGAGATCGTCTTCATCGCCAAGTCGATCGAGCGGATAGGCGATCACGCCAAGAACATTGCCGAGAACGTGGTGCATGCGGTCAAGGGAGTGGACGTGCGCCACGCGACCGCGGAGCAGATCCGCGCCGAGGTTGCCGATTGACGGCACGGGGCGCGCGATGATGCCTTCGATTCTGGTGGTCGAGGACGAGCCGGCGATCCAGGAGCTGCTTCGGGTCAACCTCGAAGACGCGGGCTTCAACGTGCGCACGGTGGCCGACGCGGAAAGCGCGCTGGCCCAGATCAGGCACGCGCTGCCCGATCTGCTGCTGCTCGACTGGATGCTGCCCGGCCAGTCCGGCCTCGCCCTCGCGCGCGGCCTGCGCGGCGAGGCGCGCACGCGCGAGCTGCCGATCATCATGGTGACCGCTCGCGGTGAGGAAGCCGACCGTGTCGCAGGCCTCGAGGCCTGGGTCGACGACTACGTCACCAAGCCGTTCTCGCCGCGCGAGCTCAAGGCGCGCATCAAGGCCGTGCTGCGACGGCGTGCGCCAGAGGCGGCGCAGGAGACGTTGACGGTCGGGCCGCTCCGCCTGGACCCGACGACGCATCGCGTGACAGCCGGCGACCGGCTCGTCCAACTCGGGCCGACCGAGTTCCGCCTGCTCAGGTTCCTCATGGCGCGCCCCGAGCGCGTGCACAGCCGCGCACACCTTCTCGACCAGGTCTGGGGCGACCACGTCTACATCGAGGAGCGCACGGTCGACGTTCATATCCGGCGGCTGCGGCTGGCGCTCGAACCTGCCGAATGCGCGCGGATGATCGAGACGGTGCGCGGCGGCGGATACCGTCTCGCCTCGCCGGGAGCCTGAGCGCAGAGCCTCACCGATGAGCTCGATCTGGCAGCGGGGGCTTCTCGCTCCACTGGCGGTGGGGGCCCTGACGCTGCTGACCTGGCCGGTAGCGGGCGGATTGTGGGCGCTCGCCATGCTTGCCCTCGGTTTGCTCGCGATCCTCTGCTGGCATCTGTACCAGCTAGATGCGCTGGCGCGCTGGGCCAGCGGCCCGCTCGAAGCGCAGGTGCCGGAGGGCCGCGGAACCTGGTCGCTTGCCTACGGAGCGCTTTATCGCCGCGTCAGGCTGCGTTCAGCGCTGCAGCGCGACCTGCGACTCGCTCTGGATCGTTTCGTGAGCGGCGCCGAGGCCCTGCCCGATGGCGTGGTCGTGCTCGACAAGGCCGACCGGATTCAGTGGGCGAACCCGCGCGCACAGGTGCATCTGGGCATCGACATGCGGCACGACGCGGGCGCGCCAGTCGTCAACCTGGTGCGCCAGCCCGACTTCATCCAGTACCTCTCCGGCGGCGACTTCAGCGAGCCGGTCGTCCTGGCTTCGCAGCGGGAGGCGGGCGCGACGCTGTCGATCCAGATCGTCCCCTTCGGCGTCGAGCAGAAACTGCTGATGAGCCGCGACATCACTCGCCTGGAGGCCGTGGCGCGCCTGCGACGCGACTTCATCGCCAACGTCTCGCACGAGCTCAAGACGCCGCTCACCGTGCTCGGCGGCTTTCTCGAGACACTGTCCGATCTGCAACTCGACGAGCGCCAGCGCCAGCGCTATCTCGCACTGATGCAGGAGCAGACCCAGAACATGCAGCGGCTGGTCGACGACCTGCTTACGCTCTCGGCGCTGGAAAGCGAGCACAGCGTGCACCAGGAAACCGAGTTCGCGATCGTGCCGCTGTTGTTGCAGGCTTCTGCCGACGCCAAGGCGCTGTCGGGGGGGCGTCACGAGATCACGCTGTCGATTCGCGATGCCGCGAATGTCATCGGGGGCCGCGACGAGCTGGCCAGCGCGTTCGGCAATCTGGTGAGCAACGCGGTGCGCTATACGCCCGACGGCGGTCGCATTGCACTCGACTGGCGCGTCACTGCGGAGGGCGGCGAGTTCACGGTGGCCGACACAGGCATCGGGATCTCGGCCGAGCACATCCCCCGGCTCACCGAGCGCTTCTACCGCGTCGATCGGAGTCGCTCGCGGGCCACCGGCGGGACGGGACTCGGGCTCGCCATCGTCAAGCACGTGCTCATTCGCCACCAGGCCGAGCTCGTGATAGACAGCGCGCCGGGCCAGGGTAGCCGGTTCACCGTGCGGCTGCCCTCCCGACGCGTCAAGGCCGTGGGCGAGGGAATCGCCCCGGAAGCGGCCACCGGCCAGGCTCCGGTAGACCGCTAGCGGCTGTCCACGCTCGCGATCCGCGCGACGAGCGCCTGAAATCCGGAGGCGCGAGCCGCGCGCCGGTGCCGTTCACTCGCGAACGAAGCCGCTTCGTTGTCTGTGCCCAGCCGTGCGGCATCGCGGCGCGATTCGCGAAGGACCGGCACTCGAGTCCGTCCAATCAAGCACCCGATCAAGTTAGGGAAGCCGGCGTGCATCCGCTCTCGCGACGTGCCTCGATGCGACCAGGTCGCGCGACGAATCCGGGTCGCCGGGCAATCGCATCGCGTACGCCGACGCAACTGTGGAATGCGGTTTGACATACGGTATATACGGTATATAATTAATGTCGGTTGATACATCCATGGCTCCAGGCAATGCAGAGGCTCCGTCGATGGTAAGAGTCAAGCCAGGCAAGGTGATCCGCGACAGCTTCACGATGCCGCTTGCGGATTACGGATTGATCGGCGTGCTCAAGAGGCGATGCATCAACGCGGGAATCGCCATGAAGAAGAGCGAGTTGTTGCGGGCAGGTCTTACGGCACTGCAACGGCTGCCCGACGCGGAACTGGCCCAACTCGTTGCCACGGTCGAGAGCGTCAAGACCGGGCGCCCACCCGGCAGGAAGAAGAAAGGCAAGAAGAAGCGCCGACAGAAGCACCGACGCAAGAGCAAGAAACGATGACGCAATACATTTGGGAGCGACTTAGATGATGGGAACCGGACAATCCGTCACGCCGACCGGCACACCGGCGCAGCAAGCGATGGTCGGCTCGCAGGTCGTGCTCGACCTCTACGATTGCAGGACGGAACATCTCGACGATATCGATTGGGTGAAGACAACCCTGACGAATGCTGCACGCGCGGCGGGAGCGACGATCGTCGATACGGTGTTCCACAAATTCGCTCCGTGGGGCATCTCCGGCGTCGTCGTCATCGCGGAATCGCACCTTGCCATTCACATATGGCCGGAGATGCGCTATGCCGCGATCGACGTGTTCACCTGCGGTGAAAGCGTGCGCATGGATATCGCAAGCGCCCTGTTGGCGCGCGCATTTCGTGCCAAGCGCTCGGTGCAGAGACACTTCACCCGGGGCGAGTTGATCTGGACGAGCTCCCGCAAGGCCACGAATGCGGGATATGCCGCGCCGGCGCCGTTCAAAGTGGCGGGCGGACGCTAACGCCGCCCCGCAGTCACGGGGCCACGGCAAGCGCTACCGGCAGGTTGGCCCGCGTTGGAGCCGACGACGGCGGCTACCAGTACCTCATCGCGGCGCCGAACAGCGCCTTGAGATCGTCACGCGAGACGTCCTTGGGTGCGTTCTTGATGACGCGCCATTGCGGCTCCGCGCCGGCTGCCAGCGCATCGACGTCGGCGGCACCGAAGCCGAGATCCGACAGGCCGTTGGGAAAACTCACCGCGCGCATGAGCTCGATCACCCGGCCGGCGAGCGCCTCGCCGGCTTCCCCGGCGTCGCCTGGCTTGACGCTGCGCGTATCGCCGCCGAGGCAGGCCGCTCCCTGCACGTGCCGCTCAGGGCTGCAGGCCGCCGTATAGCGCCAGACCGACGGGTTGTTGAGCACCACGGCCATGCCGTGAGGCACCAGCGTCTTGCCCTCCGGATATCCTGGCACACGATAATCGCGCGCGAGTCCCGACACGGCGTACGACAGTCCGTGCGGCAGATGACAACCGGCCGCGTTGAAGGCGATGCCGGCAAGCATCGCGGCGTACATCATCTCGGTGCGCGCCTCGAGATCGGAGGCGTCACCCACCGCCCGCACGAGATAACGCCCGACGCCCTTCAGCGCCTCGCTCGCCAGCGCGTCGGAGAACGGATTCGCGCCCTGCGACACAGGCCTGCCCATACCTTTGGCCGGGTTGGACCGCTTCGGCCAGGGACGCGCGGTCAGCGACTCGAGCGCATGGCTCATGCAATCGAAGCCGCTCGCTGCGACGACGTTACGCGGAAGGGTGGCCGTGACGCTGGGATCGATGAGCGCGGCCGTGGGAATGAGCCGGCGCGAAATCATGCCCGTCTTCGCGTTGATCTCGGTCAGGTTGAAGATCGCGATCCCGGTCGTCTCGGAGCCCGTGCCGCACGTGGTCGGACAGGCAATGTGCGGCTTGAGCGGTCCCGGGACGCGCTGCCCGGCGCCGATGGGCGCGTTCACGTAAGTCATGAAGTCGGCGGGATGCGTGGCATACAGGTTGGCCGCCTTGCAGGTATCCATGACCGAGCCGCCGCCCACGGAGACGTAGCCGTCGAAGCGCCCCTCGGCAGCGAACTTGGTGGCGGCCTTGAACGATGCGGTGGTCGGCTCGACGACGGCCTCGTCGTAGACGACCGCGTCCAGTCGCGCTGCCGCGAGCGCCGAACGTACCGTCGCAACGTGCGCCGAGTCGCGCAGCGTCCGGTCCGTGAACAACGCGACGCGCGACATGCCGAGTCCGCGCGCCAGCTCACCCGCCTCGGCGAGGCAACCGTGCCCGAAGGTAAACGTGGGCATCCCGACCGTGAATGCCTTGTCGCTTTCCTCAGTGAGTGCGAAATCGGCGTGGCAGCAGGGCATGAGCTAACTCCTTCGTTCGGAAAGTTATCACAGACACGCGACGACGCCGATGCCCGAAGGCATGCGCATCTCACGCCGCGGATCGCGCAGCGTCGACCGTTCGGTCCCGCAGGATGAGTAGATGCGGCGGCCGTTCATGCCGGGCTCGCGCTCGGTCTGGAAGCACCAGTTCATGCGCGGATTGAAAGGCCGCGGGCTCCGGCCTGCGCCCACTAATTGCGCAGAAAGGGTGCTGGTTTGACACTCGGGAACGGAAATTGCTAAAATATGCAGTTTCGTTGGAGGGGTTCCCGAGCGGTCAAAGGGAGCAGACTGTAAATCTGCCGGCTCTGCCTTCGAAGGTTCGAATCCTTCCCCCTCCACCAGGTCAGGAAGGCCGCGCGGGTGTAGCTCAATGGTAGAGCAGAAGCCTTCCAAGCTTATGACGAGGGTTCGATTCCCTTCACCCGCTCCAGCCAAGGGCGCTTCATACGGACGAGCAGACGGCACAGGGCACACGCGACGCAGCAAGCCCATGTAGCTCAGTGGTAGAGCACTCCCTTGGTAAGGGAGAGGTCGTGCGTTCAATCCGCACCATGGGCACCACGGACTGCAGGGGTAGCGGAGGTAATTGCGAGGAGTATGAAACATGGCCAAAGCCAAATTTGAGCGGACCAAGCCGCACGTGAATGTGGGGACGATTGGTCACGTGGATCACGGCAAGACGACGCTGACGGCGGCGATGACGCACATTCTGGCGAAGAAGTATGGGGGAGAGGCGCGCACCTACGATCAGATCGACAATGCGCCGGAGGAGAAGGCGCGGGGGATCACGATCAACACGGCGCACGTGGAGTATCAGACGGACAAGCGTCACTACGCGCACGTGGACTGTCCGGGGCACGCGGACTACATCAAGAACATGATCACTGGGGCGGCGCAGATGGACGGGGCGATCCTGGTGGT
>DASVFM010000130.1:0-14583 GCA_036380055.1 Casimicrobiaceae bacterium | reverse complement strand
CCATATAGGGCGCCTGCAGCGCGTCCTGGACAACGACGCCGAATACGTGACGCCGCTCGACATGCTTGCCGAGCTGCGCGAGGACAACGGTCGGCTTGCCGATCGCATGCGCGAAGTGCACGGCGTGTGCGATGAGCACGGTGACGTGGCGACCGCGAGCCTGCTCGAGGTCTGGATCGATGAGGCCGAGCGGCGCACCTGGTTCCTCTTCGAAGCCAGCCGCGCCGGGGAGACGCCCGGTCGTTGAACGGAACTGCGATGCGGAGCCCGCCGTGCTCTTCCGGCGCGGTCTCCGGATTAGCGAGCGGGGCGCTCGTCTTCGCCGCGGTTGCCCTTGCGCCTGGCGGTGACGATCGGGCCCCGACTACCGTCGCTTCCAAGCACGCTTTCTCTGGAGCTCGATATGGTTCGCGCGCAGGCAAAGCTCGTGGCGAGCGACGTCACCGTGGTGGTCCTCAAGGACACGGGGCATTGGCTGATGGAGGAGAACCGCGAGGAGACGATGGCTGCTCTGACTCGCTTTCTCACGTAGGGATTCACCGCTCAAAACTCCGGAGATCGCCTCATGACACTCTCCTGCAAGCACCTGAAATCCGTCGTCACGGCGCAACCGAACTCGAGCGGCTGCGAGGAGTGCCTTGCCATGGGCGATACCTGGGTGCACCTGCGCCTGTGCCGAGCCTGCGGGCACGTGGGGTGTTGCGACGACTCGAAGAACAAGCATGCATCGAAACACTTTCGCGCGACGAAGCACCCGATCATGAGCTCGCTCGAACCTGGCGAGGATTGGAGCTGGTGCTACATCGACGAGGTCGTCCTGCAACTCCGGTGACCGCCCCCTTGCGCGTCCTGTCATGAAGACTGCACGGCCTGCCGACGCGCATCGGCCGAGCGAGCCTGCCGCGTCGGATCCCTGGGCGCCCCTCCACTCGCCGCTCTTCCGCAGCTTGTGGATCGCGACGCTCGTATCGAACGTCGGCAGCTGGATGCAGGACGTCGGGGCCGGCTGGCTGATGACGTCGCTTTCGTCCTCGCCCTCGCTGGTGGCGCTGGTCGAGGCGGCGGATAGCTTCCCGTTGATGCTGCTCGCGCTGCCGGCGGGCGCGCTCGCCGATATCGTCGATCGGCGGCGGCTTCTCATCGTCATCCAGGTCTACCTGCTGCTCGTGGCCGGCGCGCTCGGGCTGCTGGCACTCTTCGAGCTCACCACCGCGTGGCTGCTGCTCGGCTTCGTTTTCGCTCTCGGCGTCGGCTCCGCGATGATGCTGCCTGCCTGGGGAGCGATAGTGCCGGAGCTTGTCCCGGTGGAGCAGATGCCCGCCGCGATCGGGCTCAACAGCATGGCCATCAATGCGTCGCGCGCGATCGGCCCCGCGATCGCCGGCGTTCTGGTGGCTGCGGTAGGCGCGTGGCTCGTGTTCATTCTGAACGCGCTGTCGTACGTCGGCATCCTGGCGGCGCTGCTGCACTGGCGGCGCGAGCATCACAAGAGCACGCTCCCCGCCGAGCGCTTTCTCAGCGCCATTCGCGTCGGCATGCGCTTCGTCATGCACACCGAGGCACTGCAGGTGGTGCTGATCCGCGGCGGCGGTTTCTTCGTGTTCGCTGCCGCCACCTGGGCGCTTTTCCCTCTGATCGTGCGCAAGGAGCTTGGGCGCGGCCCCGAGATCTACGGTTTGCTCCTGACCTGCATCGGTCTCGGCGCCGTGATTGGCGGCGTCCTGCTGCCCAACGTCCGCGCGAAGGTCTCGCGCGATGCGCTCGTCGCCGGAGCGAGCGGGCTTTATGCGCTCGCCGCGCTCGCTCTCGCCCATGTGCAGAACATTGCGCTGCTCGCGGTGGCGATGGTGGCGACCGGCATGGCGTGGATCTCGATCCTCTCCGCGCTGCAGGTCTCCGCCCAGCTCACTCTGCCCGCCTGGGTTCGTGCCCGCGGGCTCGCCGCCTTCGTAGTGATCTTAATGGGCGGAATGGCGCTCGGCAGCGTTCTCTGGGGACAGGTCGCGGTGCGGATCGGCATTCCCGATTCCCTGACTCTGGCCGCGTTGGGAATGGTCGTCGCTATCGCGCTGACATGGCGATTCAAGCTCGGCGCTCACCAGGTGCTCGATTTCAGACCATCGCTGGACTGGGCAGCGCCGGTTCTCGCCGAGACTCCGGAGCCCGACAGCGGCCCCGTGCTCGTCACCATCGAATACCGCATCCAGTCAGACAAGCGCAAGGAGTTTGTCAGCGCGATGCAAGCCGTGCGCGAGATGCGCCGGCGCAACGGCGCCTACTTCTGGGAGCTGTTTCACGACTCGGCCGAGCCAAGTCGCTACATAGAGTGCTTCATGGACGAGTCGTGGATCGAGCATCTGCGCCAGCACGAGCGCGCCAGCATCGCCGATCGCGAGATTCGGGAGCGCGCCAAGCGGTTTCTCGTCGCAGGCACGACGACCAAGTCGCAACACTGGCTCGGCGACCGGGACCCTGAGCTATCGCCGGCCCACGGCACGCCCTCCCCAAGCCTCTCGCGGCTCGGGCGGCCACCGTGAAACAAACGAAACAATTCCCCGGGGGCCGTGACACATTTCTGTGACACTCGCCCCCTAGACTAGGTCCACTTGGTTACGTCCCCTATCGGCCTCGATTCCTCCGAAGGCCGATCCCTAGAGCAGGCGTTCCCCCCTCCGAGCGCGCCTGCTCTTCTTTTTTTCCGGGCCGCTTCTGCTCGTCCCGCGTCGCGGATTGCCACAGGCCCATCATGCGGCCCCTCATTTTCCGCGCCGCTGCTCGCTGGCGCGAATCATGTCGCTCAGGTCGGCAGCGGGCCGGATCTCGAAGGGACCCGCGCGCACGCCGGGGTGCTTCGACATCAGCTGGATGGCGTGGTTGAGATCGTTGGCTTCGAGCACGAGGATCCCTCCGAGCTGCTCCTTCGTCTCGGCGAACGGACCGTCGGTCACCATGACCTTGCCGTTCTTGAAGCGCAGGGTCACCGCGTTGCCCGCGGGCTGCAGCGCCTCCCCGCCGGTGAAGTGGCCGTTCTCCCGGAGAACATCGTCGTACTCGAAGCACGTGTCGAGGAAGGTATTGCGCTCTTTGTCGGACATCGACTCGAACTTGCCCGATTCGATGTATCCGAGGCAGACATATTTCATCGCTGTCTCCGCTAGTCGTACAGCGGACGCACTTCGACTGCGCCGCCGTGGGGTATTGTCGGTATCCGCTTCGCGATCGAGATCGCCTCGTCGAGGTCCCGGCATTCGACGAGGTGATAGCCACCCACCTGCTCCTTCGTCTCGGCATACGGCCCGTCGGTGACGAACGGCTTGCCGTTCCTGCCGCGGATCGTGGTGGCAGTAGTGGTGGACCGTAGCCGTCCGCTCCCTACGTGCTGACCGCTCTGATCGAGGCTCTTCAACAGCTCGCCGTAGTCGCGCATGATCCCGTCGCGCTGCGCTTCCGGGATCGCATTCCACCGCTTCTCGTCGAAGCAGCACAACAGCAGGTATCGCATTCGCTTCCTCCAGGTCGAGCTAGGCGTCGATTAGCACCTTGAAACCGCCCCAGAACATGCGCTTGCCATCGAACGGCAGCGTCTTGGGGTTCATCATCGGCGCCAGCCGCTTGTCCTTCATCGCCTTGGCGTTCACGCGGTCGCGATGCGCGCGCGACTTGTACACGATGTAGGAAAGGACCACTGTCTCGCCCTTCTTCAGCTTCACGCTTTGCGGGAAGGAGGTCCATTTGCCGGGCTTGACATCGTCGGCTACGGTTTCGATGTACTCGAGCGCGCCGTGCTCGCGCCAGACTTTGCCCGCCGTGCGCCCCATCGCCCGGTAAGCGGCGAGGCTCTTCTTCGGAACGGGAACGACAAAACCGTCAACGTAGCGCTTCATGCGAACCTCCTCTATTCCACGGCCGCCAGCGTGCGCTGCACCTGCGCCGGCAGCTCCATGATCGGCCGCACCTCGATGCTCCCGAAGCGCGCTGTAGGAATCCTCGCCGCAATCCCGATGGCCTCCTCGAGATTCTTGGCCTCGACCAGGTAGTATCCGCCGAGCTGCTCCTTGGTTTCGGCGAACGGGCCGTCGGTGGTGAGCGTCCTGCCGTTGCGCACGCGTACGGTGGTCGCCGTGCGGGTGGGCTGCAACGGGTTGGCGCCAAGGTAGTTGCCGTTCCTCTGCACGCTTTTCGTGAACTCCACGTACTCGTCGAAGATCTTGTCCGATTCGGACTTCGACCTTTTCTCCCGCGACACTTCATCTGTGTAAATCAGACACAGGTATTTCATCGCTCTCTCCTTGCTTCGAAGGCGTTCAAGAACTCCCAACATGTCGCCCATCGGGAACCGCGGGAACGCCGGGCAGCGCCATCACCTCCGCGGGCACATTACGCCCCTCTACCGTTTACTAGTCGAACGGGCAGACTTCAATTCGACAATCGGGAATCGCCCGCGTGCCGGCCGATTCCCCGAGACCCGAGGATGCTGTAACCGTCCGGCACACGGGATCGGTCAGGCAGTCGGGTGAAGCTTCGACCGATTGGCCTGAAACTCGTTAGTTTGTAGAGTACAGATGAATCGTATGTGCGCTGGCTTGGTCGCCCCTTCTCAGCGCAAAGCGTGAATAGTCCCATCCCCGAGGCACGCAAAACCGACGCACGAGCGAGCGCTTTGTGTGGCCGAATGTCAGCTACAATTTCGGTGCCGCAGCGGGCGGATTCGGACGAGGTGGCTCGTGCCAGTTCCGACAGTTCAGCAGCCGATGGGGGGCGCTTCCCCAAGTGCCCCAAGCCCGGACAGCACGATGATCCGGGCCGAGCATGCGCTGGGGCTGCGTCGCGACGTCCTGGAAGCTTCGTTGCTGCCCATCGTCGAGATCGACATGCAGCTGCGGCGCATCCGCTACGCGAATCCGGCGGCGATCCGCCTGCTGGGAGCCCCCGCGAATTACCCCGGCATCTCCATCGACGAGGTGTTCGTCGACGACCGGTCCAAGAAGGTCGTCGAGAGCGAGATCGAGCGCCGGCGCGCCGGCTTCATCGGCAACTATCGCGTCATTGCGCGCCGGCTGTCCGATGGCCGTCAAATTCCTCTGCAGATCACCGGGCTTCCCATCACCGACGAGCATGGCAACGTGGTGACGGCGCTAGGGCTGTTTCGCAGCCTCGAGCAACAGGAGCTCACCGAGGCGATCCGCCAGCTCAATCGCCCTGACCAGACGCCCGACAAGCTGCTCGACGGGCTCGCCGACACCCTGAAGCGCATGATCCCGTTCGAGCGCATGTCCGTGTCGCGGATGAGCAGCGACGGGAATCACGTCCGGAGCTTCTTCTCGACCTCGCCGGACGGTCCGGCGCTCGGCTACAAACGCTGGTTTGCGCTCACCGACGCCATGAAGCAGTGGTACGCGTCGGGCTCGAACATCGTTCCCGACCTCGAGAAATTCTTCGAGGACCCCACGTGGGCGCCCTACAAGAGCGACCGCGCGGTGCAGGAGCTCTTCCATGCCGGCATCAAGAGCGTGCTGCGAAGGGACGTGCATCGCGACGGGAAGACAGTCTGCTCGATCACGCTGATGAGCCGCGAACTCGACGGGTTCAGCAAGGAACAGGAGGAGCTGTTGCTGTCGGCCCCGGTCGCCAGCACTGTGCTCCAGGCCTACGGGCATTTCGAGAAGACGCTCCTTGCGCAACGTCTGGATCTGCTCAAGACGCTGAACCGGTGCACGATCGTAAGCGAAGCCTGCTCGACCCTGGCGACCCGGCTCGTAGGCATATTCGATTGGTCGCACGTGTCGATATTCCGCGTCGATCGGAGTGCGCAGGCGGTGCGGCTCCTCGCGCAGCATTCCCGGGACAAGGATCCGATTCGCCTGCCGGAGCAATACGAGCAGCCGTTCGGGAAGGGAATTCTCGGGCGCGTCGTCATCAGCGGCGAGACTCAGAGCGTCGGCAACGTGACCAAGGATCCCGACTACCACTATGGCGTCGAGTCCGGAAGCGTGCTGTCCGAGCTGTGCGTGCCCGTCAGGCCGGAAGGCGAGAAGGATGTGCGCTGGATCATCAACGTGGAGGACACGCAGGAGAACGCCTTCTCGTCAGACGAGGTGGCGGCGCTGGAGGAAGTCGCCGCGGAGGTCGGCGGGCTGATGCAGCGGATCGCCGATCTCTTCTTCCTCATGCAGTGCTTCGAGCACGCCTCGGAGGCGATCTTCGTGACTGACGCGCATCTCGGGTTGCGCCGGGTCAATGCCGCTGCGGCACGCCTTCTCGGGTGCACGGATCCCGCGGAGGTAAAAGGCAACCTCTGCGACTATCTCGAAGAGCCTTCCGCTTGTGCGCGGCTCTCCGAGCCGGCGCCGGGAGACCTCGGCGAATTCTCCTTCAAGCAGTGCAATCCTTCGGGCGAGGAACCGAATCGTCCGCTTCGGACGGTCCCGGTGTTCGTGTCGCGCCGCGATTTTCCCGCCGGCCTGACCGGCTCGATCTTCGTCGTACGCGATACGAGCGCGATGCGCAGAACGGTCCAGGAAGGTGTTCTCGTGAAGGCGGCGTATTCGGTGGCCGTCGAAACCTGCACGCCGCTCTCGGCAGCAGTCGCCGAGATCGACGAGCTCTCGCGCCGCTCGCCCGCAGACGAAGCGGCTCTGCGCCGCGTGGTGCGTCAGCTAGGTCGAGTACGCCAGGGTTACCTGCGGCTAGCGATGTTCAACCCGGACGCGCGGCCAGCGGGCTCGGCATTCACGCCGCTCAACTTGCAGGCGGAGCTCGAGGCGCTTGCGCGCAACCTCGCCGATCGCGGCCGCATCGTCGTCGAGCCCGCGGCGCCTGGCCCGTTGCCCATCATCAAAGGAGATCACTTCCAGATTGGCTTCGCTCTCGAGACATTCCTCGCGGCGATGCTGCGCTATGCCCCGGAAAGCGAGCCGGTCGGCGCCTCGGTATCGGTCGCGGGGCGCGACGTAAAGGTGCAGCTGCGCGGCTACCTCGACGCCCGCATGCCCGAGCAGCAGCGCGATGCTCCATGGGTACCGAGCGACGCCGACATGGCGATTGCCAAGCCGCTGATCGATGAGTTCGTGCAAAACCATGCCGGGTCCTGGCGCGGAGCGGTGAGTGCTGACCGGCGGACCGAGATCGAGCTGCAGTTTCCGTTGTCGAGCCAGGCATGAACAAGAAAGTCCTCCTGGTTACCAACGACGTGCCTCTCATGCGCGAGGTCGGGGCAGCGCTGCAGGCACAGAACGACATCAGCATTCTCGCCAAAGATGGGGAGCGAGGCCTCGACCTGTTGACCGAGCTGCACCCGGATTTCATCGTGGTGTCCCTGGCGCTCGCCCCGGACCCGAGCAAGCCGACCGACGACGACGGGGGTCTTTCGTTCTGCGCGGCAGCGGCCGCCGTCGCCACGACGCCGATAGCCCTCATCACGCCATCGCCCGTTCCGGACGCCGTCATCAGCAGGCTGGGCTCGCTTGGCCCCAACGTGTACTGCAACGCGATGAAGGAGGGCTATCTGGCGAGGGTCATGGAACAGATCCGCACGGCCAAGCCGCCGCCAAAGCGCCTCGACATCGTGATCGGAGCGGACGCGGGCAACCGCTGGACCTACACGTTGCACGGCGACAATTTCGCGCATTCGTTCGACCGCAGGGGAACGCTCAGCTTCGATCCCGGCGCCCAGGATCTGTGCAAGACGCTCGCCGGAATCGTCGGTAAGGGCCTGCCCGACTGGGAGGATACGTTCACACAGCTCGGCAAAGGCATCGTCCGCAGCCTCTTCGGCGTGGACAGCACGTTCGAGGCCGAGATCAAGCAGGGCGTGGAGGAAGCAGGCGGCCTGCAGAATACCCGCGTGATCTTCTCCGTCGGCAAGGAACAGTACGAAGTCGCGCTGGAGGCGGTGTTTCCACCCGTGCAGACAGCGCGCCATCCCTGGATGATCCACGCGCCGGTGGTGCGCAACGTGCGCGAGCAGAGTGCCGCGAACACGCCTCTGTTCGACGGGACGCCGCGGCC
Organism: Casimicrobiaceae bacterium; assembly: GCA_036380055.1. Lineage (GTDB taxonomy): Bacteria > Pseudomonadota > Gammaproteobacteria > Burkholderiales > Casimicrobiaceae > PALSA-1003. The sequence continues at coordinate 6,576 of DASVFM010000130.1, read as the reverse complement.
AAAGCGGTGCCTCGTCGTGGGCGCCAACACCAGCGGCTATTGTGACGACATCGTGGTCGGCGGGAGCGCGCTCAAGCTGGGCGAGCTCTCGCACGTCAAATCCGAGTGCGAGGCGGTTCAGGCGATCTTCAAGGACGCCCGACACGCCGTCGGGTTCAGGGAACTCAAGGTCGTCGGCATCGAACCCGACAAGCCGCTAAGCCGCGATGATTTCCTCGAGCTGCTCACCGAGCCGTGGGACGTAATCCACTTCGCCGGTCACGCCTATCATTCCGAGTCGGCGTCGAACGGCGGGCCGGCCACGACGCAGCACGCGTGCCTGTTCGTCGGCGAGCCGGGGCACCCGCAGGCGGTGGAGATGAACACGATCGCGCCCTCCCTGCGTGAGACGACGAGCCTGCTGTATCTCTCCGGCTGCGGAACCGCCAATGCGGATTTCGCCGTCGCCGCTGCGCAGTACGGCGTGCCTGCCGTCCTCGGCTTTCGCTGGAAGGTCCTCGACAAGCCTGCCGAGCAGCACGCCCGGCTCTTCTACCATCAGCTCTTCAAGGAGAAGGCGATCGACAGGGCCTTCCGCAACACCCGGCGGGGCATGCGGCTTCTCGCCCGGAAGGACAACGCCTGGGCGTCGGGAATGCTGGTGATGGCGCGAAACTAGAGCGCGAACAGGTCGAGCTCGAGGCTCTCGCCATTGTTTCTCGGGTACTGCGCGGTGCAGTCGGGTTGCGTCTCCGTCGATGCCCTGTCCCAGCCCGCGGTGCGCTCCGAGCGGTAGTTGAAGAAAAGCCGCGTGGGCTTCGCGTACTTCAGGACGCATTGAATCGCCTCGTCGTCCGGATGGTGGAAGATGCTGCCATCCGTCGACACGAGGTAGTTCCGGCAGTCGATCGCGCGCAGGATCTCCGGTGTGATGTTGCCCTTCGATCCGTGGTGGGAGAGCTTGACGGCGTCGAGCCGCAACCGCTTCTCGCTGCGCATGGTCGCCATGCGTCGGAACGACCGCTCAATGAGCTCCGCGTGCGCGTCGCCGAGGAGCGCGCAGCGCCGGTCCGCGTATTCGGCAACGACCGCGATGCTCGAGCCGTTCGCCACCGCGGCATCGAGGTCCGTGGCGAGAGCCGCGGCCTCGTCCACGCCCGCCGGCACCGGCGCGGCTGCCTCATCGCCTCGAAAGCGCCTGTCCTTCTCGAGCTTGGCCTCGACGATGGCCCGATCCCCGGGATCCCCGCCCAACTTGGCGAATGCGTCATCCCACGTGGCGCGCAGGCGCCGCAGCTTGTCCACCGTGGGCGACAGCAGCGTCAGTTGCAGCCCGCCGTCGAGACGTGCCTGCGGCAGAGCGCCGGCATCGGGGACGCAAGCGGCGCGCGAGCGGAAACGCTCGTTGCAGGCCTGGCCGCTCCGAAGCAGGAGGTTGTCCACGTAGCTGCCCGCAATCGGCCCGCGCGTCTCGGCCTCCACGTACTCCGCAACCTGCGCGAGCGTGGGCAACACCTTGAGCTGCGGCCAGCCGTTGAACCAGACTTCGCGGAACTTCACTCCCAGCTCGGCGTGCCGCAACAGTTTGACGACTCCGTCGATGTGATCGGAATCGATGTGCGTAACCACCAGGAGCTCGAAGGTTCGCTGCTCGGGTGCCAGCTTCTCGATCTCCGCGCGCAGCGCGGGAAACGCACCGAGCGGACCGCCGTCGACGAGAACGCGGGCGAGGTTCTCGCCCTCTCCGTACTCGATCCAGATGCAGTCGCCATTGAGCGCCGGCAGCAGCTTCAACCGGAACACCTTGCTCATCGCGACACGCTCCGTGGTCGATTCCGGCGCTTCAGCTCGCGAAGACGTAGTCGATGTAGATCTTCCCCTTCGAGAAGTTGGCGGGCAGCGACCTCAACTGCTGACGGGCCTCGGGGCTCGCCGGCGCGCTCCCTGCCGCGATCCAGTCGCTGCGCACGAGCTTGCGCTTGGTCTGCTGCTCCAGCGCTTCCATGAGCGCAATGCGCGGCACCTCTGTCTTCTTCGCGATGCTGCCGTAGGTGCGCTTGCTGCTCGGGAAGCCCGTTTCCGTCGAGCACATGGCCGCGCAGGTCTCGGGCATCGCGCCGACAGCGGGGATCGGCGTCGCGTTGGTGCTGCCGTGGTGACCCACCTTGTAGAAATCGATCGCACCGAGGATCCTGCGCGCCGTGTCGCTGATCCCGGGATCCTTGCCCTTCACGGCCTTGCCGTAGAGCCAGTAGGCCCAGTTGCCCCACTGCGCATCGCCTACGAAGAGCAGCTTCTTGCCCTTGCAGGTGAACAGCACCACGAGGCTCTGGTTGTTGAGGGTGCCGTCGATCACGTCTGCCGCGGCGGCCAGCGAGTCGGGCTGCACCGCGTAGAGCGCCTTTTCCATCTCGGCGGGGCTCTTCCACGGGCGGAACGCTCCCGGCGGATAATCCGCGGCGCTCGCCGGCCACTCGCGATCGAACGGTCTGAACCGGGTGGTATCGGGCGGACTATTGGAGGCCGCCGCCAGATACTGCTCCGCCTTGTTGTCGCTCGCGGCGAAGTCGCCTGCGGCGTCCTTGGGCGCCGGCCCGAGGATCTGCGCGGTGAGCGCGCCCTTCAATACCGCAGGCAGATTCGGTTCATCGCCCGCCTGATAGTAGTAGACCGGCGGCTTGTTCTTGAATCCCTTGGTGACGAGGTCGAGCGCCTTCTCGTTGCCGCTGCCCGCGACGCCGAGCCCTGCGCCGAGCGCGTTCTCGGCCTTCGCCAGCGCCTGTCTCGCGACGAGCTCCTCGGTCTCGTTCAGGTTGAGCCGCAGCCTGAGCCTGAGCTGCAATTGCAGATGGCTGGCCAACGCGGCGATCTGCGACTTGAGCGCCAGTGCGTGCTGGTCCTTGGGATCGAGTCGATTCGTGATCCACACCGCGCCGACCTCGAATTGCGCGAGCTCGTCGTACTGAGTCGCGAACCCCGACAGGTGATCGGCGTGGTAGTGCGTGACGATCACCAATGCGAGCTTGCGGTCGGTGACCTCGATCAGGTCGGCCACGCAGTCGGCGATGCTGCCGATGTTCCCGGCGTGAACGCCGCAGTCGATGAGGATGTGCTGGGGACCGTGCGACTTGGTAGGGACCGTCATCAGAAAGAAATCGCCGAATCCCACGCGGTACATGCGAACGCGGATGGCGTCAGCATTGCCCTCGCTTGTCGCCGAACCGCCGCTCGCCGCCTTTCCTCCGCGCCGTGGGGCCGGGGACGGCCGCACCCTCGGGCTCGCTTTCGGACGCGGCTTGCGCACGGTCATGCGTTGCCTGGCCGCCTTCCGTGGTTTCGCTGCGCTCTTGCGCTTAGTCGCTTTCGACTTCGCAACTTTCGATTTCGCCGCCTTCTTCCGACGCACGACTCGCTTGGCCATGGTCATACTCCCTGGTGAACCAGGCCGAAGTTCGCCTGGAAGTGCCGCTCGTCGTCGGTGTTTCCGTTCATAAGACCGATCGCCATCGCATAGCTGCGCTGGCTCGCCTCGCGCTCGGAGCCCGGCTTTCCGAGCAGCGGCTTGCCGATCGCAAAGCGCACCTTCGGCGGCACGTGGTGCCCCGTCGCGTCGCGATCCGGTGCCGCGACGATCAGGGTCACGCCGCCGCGCAGCGGAAAGGCCCCTGCTTCCGGAAAATTCCTGTCGAAGGGGACCCAGCGGGTCTGCACGAGCTCGACCACCATGTCGATGCGCAGTTGCCCGTCCGTTGAGACCCTGAACACCTGGTGGAACGATGGAGCGTAGGGGCGATGCTCGGGGGGCAGCGCCGGATCCGCGTCGAAGCCGAGGCGCGCGGCGTTCTCCCATGCATATTGTCGCAGGATGTCGCCATTGAGGTCCTTCTGCGCACGGGTGAGCCCGGACGGGTTGCCGAAGATGAGCTCGACCTTCTCGCTGTGTCGCGTCGCGCTGTTGTGGATCTTGCCCACGACCGGCGGCAATGCATCGGCGGCCGGCCTTCTCGTCCAGTCCGGGACGCGCGGCCAGCGCAGAGCATGCTCGGAGAAGAAGCTCGCGCTCTCGGGATATATGCCGCGCACGCGAAACGCCTGCATGAGCTCCTGTCGCATGCCCAGCTCGTCGTCCGGCTTGAGATCAGCACTGACGGTGATCAGCGCGCGCAGGAAGTCGCCGAACGTGATGTCCACCGGAGGACAGTAATCGAGCGACCGGGCGCAGAGCTGGAAGAATTCGTTCGCCGTGCTCGACGCGGTCTCGGCGAGCTGATTGGCAAGCGCCGCGGGCAATTCCGCTCCTTCGACCTGCGCACCCCCGGCACGGTAGATGCGGAACAGGTCGGCCGCGGCCCGCAGATAGGTGGAGAAGTACGCATCGAACACGGCGGCGACAAGGATCGAGCCGCGGAAATGTGGATCGTGAACGCGGGTGCGCAGGGCATTGGGATCCGGCCGCGCGTCCAGCGCGGCGCGCAAGCCTCGCCCCATACCCGACGCCTCACCGAATTGCTGCGCGAGCTCCACCAGCGGATTGCGCGTCGCCGTCTCGCCGATGATCTGCGGCACAGTGTCGTCGTCGGCCCTGCCCGGCGACGCGCCGCCGAGCGGGGCGGCGTCGGGCTTGAGCTCGAACTGATAGAGTCGCCCGCCCGTCTTGCGGATCGTGTCGAGCAATGCCTCCTTGTGCGAGAAGTGCAGGAACAACGCCGTCATGTCGGCGAAGGCCTCGTGAAACGCGAGCACGTCCGGATTCGTGGCCTCGGTGAAGAACGCCCGGATCCCATCGACGATCGCGTGCGTGACCTCGTGCGCGATGATGTCGTGAGAGAGGCAGGTGAAGATCCGCTGCCCGGGCAGGTTGTTGCCCTGATTGTCATCCGCCGCGCGGAAGTAGCCGAACAGAACGCCATGCGCCTCGCGGCTGTAGAAGGCATTGGCCTGGATCATCGCGTGCGGATAGAGCTTGAGCACCCAGATGTCGTCGGTCTTCGCAGCGTCGTCGCCGCCCTTGCCGCTGGCGAGCTTCACGTTCCCGCCGGGACGATCGGCGCGGCGCCAGTGGATCGTCCGGCCGAGCGCCGCTTCGAACTTCTCGAGCGTTTCGGAAGCCACGGCATACACCATCTGCTGATGAAAGCGTGGTTCCGACTCCGACGGATCGAGGCCCCCGCGCGCGAGGATCCGGTAGTCGTTGAGGTCGACCGGCGGGTAGTAGATCTTGTTCGCCCCGTCGTAGTCGATCACCGCGAAGCGGCGCCCGACCGGACCGGGCTTGAGATTGCGCTCCCAGCGGATCTGCACCGACATGACGTTGCCGACGTAGTTGCCGGCGCTGGGATCGAGCGCGTACACCTTGAGCGATCGGCTCGCTGGCTCGTCGACCTTCATCCACGGCGCCTCGTACAGAACGCTCGCGGCTCGGGCCGGCGTGCGCCGGCGCGAAGCGCTTTGGCTAGCGGATTTCCTTCGTGCCATCGCTCGTCCCTCCGTTTCCTGCGCGTCCTCGAGCAAGCGCCGGCGCTTCGCCTCAGGCGAGCAGCTCCGGAGCGTAGCGGCGCAGGCGCGCTTCGACCAACGCGCCCCCATGCCGCGCGAGAACCGTCATCTCGTCGTCCGAAAGGGCCTGCAGGTTCGTCGCGATCGACGATGCGAAAGCCGCGTCGCCCGCCTGCGCTTCGCCTTCCTTGCTGTCGATTGAGAACCAGAGCGGCTTGGGACCGACCTTGGCAAGGAAGCGATACTGCAGGCGATCGAATTCAAGCCCGCGGATCTGCTCCATCATGATCCCGAGGCCCACCTTGAGAACGATGAGGCCCGAATCCGTGGGCCGCTCGTCGATCGCGAATGGCTTGCCCCCGTCGCTCACGACGACGTAGTCGAGCGCGTTGCGGGCAAGGCGCAGGAGCGGGTTGATGCCCATGTTGTCGTAGACCCCGCCGTCGGTGAGAGTGACGTAGTCGACGCCGTCCGCGTGCGGGTAGACGTCCGCTTCGAGGCGAAGCGGCGGAAACACGGGCGGAAATGCGCTCGATGCAGCGACCGCGCGGCTCAGCTTGAAGTCGGGCGCCGGCGTCACGCCCATCTCGTGCTCACCCATTTCCGCGGTCAGACCTCCGCCGGTGACGAAGAAGAACAGATTGCCGGTGGCGAGGTTCGTCGCATTGAGGTACAGGCGCGGGCCACCGACCAAGTGCTTCAGCGTGGCGCCGTGAAAGAGGTCGCGGTCGTAAGTCGCCGCCAGCTTGTCGAGGCGCGTCTCGAATGGATCGAGCGTCCCTCCGATCACCGAGGCGACGGCGATCGAGCGCGTGCGCAGGTAATTGTCCAGCCGGTCCAGCGCGTCGGGTTTGCTCCAGTTGGCCGCTACGAAGGCGCCGGCGATGCTGCCGCCGCTGACGCAGCTCAGGAGGTCCACCTTGTCGAGCAAGCCGAGAGCCTCGAGCCTGCGCATGACGCCGAGATGAAAGGCCGCCGCACGAAAGCCGCCGCCCGACAGCGCAAGGCCGACCCGCTTCGTCGACCCGCCGATGGTTACGGACATCCGGCCCTCCCGGTGCGCGCCCGAGTGTCCGATCAGTAGACGACGATCCCGATGCG
>DASVFM010000129.1:0-3762 GCA_036380055.1 Casimicrobiaceae bacterium | reverse complement strand
ATCCGACGCTTGAGTTCGTCCTTCGCTTCGAGCTCGCCGAGCTTCGTAGTCACCAAGCCGAGCACGACGATCTTGTTCTTCGGCACAAAGCGCAGCGGGGAGAAACCTCCGGAGCGCGCGTCGTCGTATTCGAGGAAATAGCCGTCGACGTTGAGCTCGTTGAACAGCACCTCGGCGACCGGCTCGTAGCCGCCCTCCGCCACCCAGGCGCTCTTGAAATTGCCGCGGCACAGATGGGTGCAGATCGCCATGCCCGCGGGGCGGTCGGCGATGGCGGCGTTGATGAGCCGTGCATAGCGTCGCGGGAGCTCGTCGGGGTCATCACCGCGCTGCCGGGCGCCCTCGCGCATTTTCGGATCGCACAGGTAGGCGAGATTCGTATCGTCGAGCTGCACATAGGTGCAACCTGCGCGAGCGAGGGCCTTCAGCTCCTCTGCATATGCTTTGGCCACATCGGCGAAGAACGGCTCGAGACCCGGATAGGCCTCCCGGCTGATCGCCTCGCGGCCACCGCGAAAGTGGAGCATCGTCGGTGAAGGGATCGTCACCTTGGGCGTGCGCTTGGTTGCCGATTTCAGGAATTCGAAATCCTCTACCTGGATCGGGCGGGAATGCCGCACTTTGCCCGTGACGTGCAGGACCGGAGGCGCGAAATCGATGTCGCCCTTGGCGCTGTGGAAGTGCGCGGTCAGTCCGCCTTTCGCTTCAACCCCGTCGAGCTGTTCGAGAAAATCGATGTGGAAGTACGTGCGCCGGAATTCACCGTCAGTCACGCCCTGCAGCCCGATGTCCTCCTGCATGCGCACGACGTCGCGAATCGCCTTGTTCTCGACAGCGCGCAGCTCCGTCCGGGAGATGGCGCCTCTCTTGCAGCGCTCGCGCGCGTCGAGCAATTCGGGCGGGCGGAGAAAGCTGCCGACGTGGTCGGCGCGAAATGGAGGTCGGTCGCGTTTGCTCATCGGTGGTGGCCGGAAAAAGGTCTGCTGAAGTTGTGCCTGAAGACCGCGGCCGCCTCGCGGCCGGTAAATCGTGCATCGTGAAGCGCAAGCATTATGCGCCAGATGCCGGGCGGCGCTCAGCCTCCGGTCGCAGAGTGGAAGCGCCCGCCTTCCGCGGCGAGTCGCTGCAGCAGCGGTGCTGGGGTCCAGTACGGTCTCCCCAGCCGCTCGCCCAGCGCTTCGATGCGCGAGAGCACGGGCGCGGCACCAAGCTGATCGGCATACCAGAGCGGCCCGCCGCGATGGCGCGGGAAACCGTAGCCGGTGAGCCAAACGACGTCGACATCGCCCGGGCGGGCAGTTACGCCCTCCTCGATGATCCGGGCGGCCTCGTTGACCATGGCGAGGAGGCAACGCTCGACGATCTCCGCTGGCGGGATCGTGCGCCGAACGATGTTTTTGCGACGGGAATGCTCGACGAGCAGCGCCTCCACGGCCGGATCGGGACGTGCCTTGCGGCTTCCCGGCTCATAGCGGTACCAGCCTGCGCCGGTCTTCTGCCCGAGCCGGCCGGCGGCGACGAGCTGGTCGAGCAGATCGCAACGCCTGTCCCCGAGCTCGGTGAGCTGCCGGCGCAGCACGGCGTTGCGCCAGCCGATGTCGAGTCCGGCGAGGTCCGAAACCGCAAGCGGCCCGAGCGCGAAGCCGAAAGCTTCGAGCGCCGCATCGATGTCCTGCGGCAACGCACCTTCCTCCAGCATGAACAGGCACTCGCGCGAGCGCGGCGCGAGCATGCGGTTGCCGATGAAGCCGTCGCGACCGATGCATACGACGCCGAGCTTGCCGATGCGCTCGACGAGCGCTAGCGCGCTAGCGAGCGAGTTCGGCGACGTCGAGCGTGTACGCACCACCTCGACGAGCCGCATCACGTGCGCCGGGCTGAAGAAGTGCAGGCCGACGACATCCTGCGGGCGTCGCGTGAACGCGGCGATCTCGGCGATGTCGAGGTAGGAGGTGTTGCTCGCGAGCAGCGTACCGGGCCTGGCGATGCGATCGATCTCCTGGAAGACCTGGCGCTTCACGGCAATCTCCTCGAACACCGCTTCGATGACGCAATCCGCCGCAGGGACCGGTGCCAGGGAGGTCGCGCCAGTCAGGCGGGCGAGGCGCGAGTCGCGCTCCACCGTGTCGATGCGCTGCTTCTCGAGCGCCGCGCGGTAGTGCGCGTCGACCCCGTCGACGGCGCGGGCGAGCGCGGTTTCGTCGGCTTCGACCAGGGTGACCGCAAGGCCAGCATCGAGCAGCGCGATGGCGATCCCCCGCCCCATGGTTCCGCCGCCGATCACCGCGACGCGCGCGATGTCGCGCGCGACACCCGCGGTCACGCCCGGCGGGGGCTGCTTCGCGTCGCGCTCGGCGCAGAAGGCGTGACGCAATGCGCGCGATTCGGGCGAATCGCGCAGGGCGAGGAAGTCGGCTCGCGCCGTGGCCACCGCTTCGGCGAAACCCATCTCTGTGGCGCGCTTCACCGCCGCAAGAATGCGCGCGGGTGCGCTTTCGCCGCGGTGCCGGCGCATCGTATCGGCGTAGCGCTCGAACACTTCCGGCGCGGGAGCGAGGAGTGGGAGAGCGCGCGTGCGCCGCGGCGCGGCGTCAGCGGCGACGATATTGCGCGCGAAAGCGAGCGCAGCCGCGAGCAGATCGTTGCCGGCGATCTCGTCGACAAAGCCGGTCAGCTCCGGCGCCTCCACCGGCCGGGACTTGCCGTCGAGCATCATTCCCAACGTCGTCTCGAAACCCACGAGGCGCGGCAGCCGCTGCGTGCCGCCGGCGCCGGGTATGAGACCGATCGCGACCTCGGGGAAGCCGGCGCGCGTGCCCGGCGCGGCGATGCGGTAGTGGCAGGCGAGCGCGAGCTCGCAACCGCCGCCGAGCGCCTCTCCGTGCAGCGCCGCGATCACCGGCTTGGGCGCGTCCTCGATGCGTTGCACGACGTCGACAAGGTGCGGCGGATGCGGCGAACCCTCGTACTCGCGCACGTCGGGACCGGCGCAGAAGGTCACGCCCGCGCAGGCCAGCACGATCGCGCGCACCCGGTCGTCGCTCACGGCCTGCTCCACAGCTTCGGAAAGCGCCGCGCGCAGCACCTGCGACAGGGCATTTACCGGAGGATGGTCGATCGTGATGATCGCGATGTCGCCGTCGCGCGAGGTTGCGACGAGCTTTGCAGCCAGCTTGGTCACACCGGTCGTCAAGGCGTGCCTGCGTGCCGCGACGCGATCGACAGTAAGCGAGTGCCCGCGCTGTGCATCACCCGAAACGCACGTAGTCGTAGTCGATTGGGTGGCGGTCGATCCCGGTCGCGGGTGGCGCGATCCAGTTGGCGAAGCGCCCGGGCTCGACGACGCGGCCCATCAGCGAGGCAACGTAGGCGCGGTCCTCCGCCGTCGGGAGCCACTCGCTCTCATGTGCGCGCCACTCCTCTTCGCTGATGATGCGCCCGTCCGGCGCCACGCGTGCCCCCGCTGCCGAACCGATCGCACGGTTGAACGCCTTGTGCGGCAAAATAATGCGTGCTTCGATGCCGTGTCTCTCGAGCACCCGGTTCCAGCGGGCTGCGCCGGAGATGGTGTCCTTGATGTAGCGGTCGCGCAGCCGCTCGTTGAGGGTGTTGAGCGCTGGCGCCGGGCGCTCGACCAACCGACCCGCGTCGAGTTCGAGCACCGGATAGGTCGCCCCTTCCAGCACGTGATCGTCGTCGATCCTCGCTTCGTCGAACCGGCCCTTGAGCCCCGTGCTGTAGAAGATCGCCGCGTTGGAAGAG
>DASVFM010000128.1:0-2919 GCA_036380055.1 Casimicrobiaceae bacterium | reverse complement strand
GTTCACGCAGGGCGCCGAGGCCGCCGACGATCTCACGGTGCTCGTGCTGCGCTGGCTCGGGCCGCGCGCGACTGCCTAGCCCGGCGTCGAGCGGGCGTCCCCGCGTCAGCGGACGATGATCTCCACGCGCCGGTTGCGCGGCTCGGCGACGCCGTCCGGAGTCGACACCGCGAGCTCGCGCTTTCCGCGCGAGATGGCGTGCACATCCTCGGGCGGAATCCCCAGGCGAATCAGCGCGGCGCGGACTGCTTCGGCCCGCTGCTGCCCGAGCGCATCGTTGGCTTGATCGTTGCCGACGGTGTCGGTGTGCCCGACGACCAGCACGTCGGGAACGGGACGCGCCGCGATCTCGGCGAGGATCTTGTCGACGACCTGCTTCGACTCGTCGGTGAATTCGTCCTTCCCCTCGACGAAATACAGCGTGAACGACGCAGGGCGCGAGGGCTGCGCGGCGAGCGTCGTCCCGAAGCGCGCCTGCACCTCCTGCGGGCTCGACTCGTAGCCGCGCGGTCCGAAGGGCGTGGCCTGCGCCGCGGCATACGGCTTGTCGAGGACGACTTCCTTGTCGCCCTGCTTGACCGACACCGCGGTCGCACGCCCATCCTTCTCGGGCAGCAGAACCACCGTGCCGCTCGTGCACGCTGCGACGAGCAGGATCGAAGCGGCGATGCCGACGGCGCGGCCGGTCAGGCCTGACGAGCCATCAATCATTGGCGCTGACGACGAATTCCGTGCCGCGCACACCGAGAACCGCGGTCGGTGTGCGCACCGTCATCGCGTCGGGCGTCTGCTTCGCAATCTTGCCCGAGATCACCGCCAGCGTTCCGCGGTTGAGAGCTGCGTCGAAGCGGCCCGCGTTCGTCTTCGAATCGAAGACAAAGCGATCGAGCGAGAGCACGCTGTTGGGTCCGACCGACAGCAGCGACTCGTCGTCCATGGTGATCCCGACCGAGCCGTCGGCGCCGGTCTTGATGATGTCCGCGGTTTGCAGCCGCAGCCCCACCGTGCCCGGCTGGGAGCGCCCGTCGCGCTCGATCGTGACCTGGCCCTTCGAGGTTTTGACCTGCCCGATTTCTGCGGCACTCGCGACGACCGCGAAGCAGAGCAGCATTGATAGCAGCGTCCAGCGACCGCCGACGCGCGTGAGTGATTCGAGCATGGGCCCCCCTTCGATTCGGATCACGCCCCGGGCGAGATTGCATGCGAGAATGCCGCATCTCGCGCGTCGTCGATGCGGTGCAAGCGACGGCGTGTTGCGCTAGTTTACACAACCTTGCCGCCGTCCACGGCCCATAGCCAGCAGTCAGTGTTTCCGGCGCGCCTGCGTGCGCTCGCCGACGCAGAGGCTTTTGCGCGCGGTTTCGCGGACCTCCAGAAGCTCGCCCACGGCGACGCCATGCGGCTCACGCTCGTCATCGAGGAGCTTTTCACGAACACGGTCAAGCACGGGTACGGAAACGAGACCGATTCGCCGGTCAGGATCGCGCTCGACATCCTCGACGGGAGCGTACGCATCCTCTACGAGGATTGGGCGCCGCGCTACGACCCGCTCGCTCGCTTCTCCGTCGCTCCGCCAAGCCTCGAGGCGCCGGCGGCCGAGCGTTCCCCGGGAGGCCTGGGGGCGTATCTCGTCGGCCAGCTGGTGACCGACGCGCGCTACGCCTACGAGGGGGGAATCAATCGCCTGTGGCTGACCCTGCGGCAAGGCGGTTGAGGGGACGCGTGGGAGCGTCAAAGGCCCCTGCAGCAAGCGGCGTCAAGGAGAGCGCGCCGTCGCTGATCGTCCACGCCGTCGACGGCACCTACGAGCTCTTCCGCCACTTCTACGGCCTGCGCCGCTTCACCAAGGGCAAGGATCGTCCGTACGGCGCGGTGATCGGCGTCCTGCAGACGATCCTGCAGATGCTGGAGAAGGGCGCGACGCACCTCGGCGTGGCGACCGACCACGTGATCGAGTCGTTTCGCAACGATCTGTGGCCCGGCTACAAGACGGGAGAGGGCATCGAGCCGGCGCTCTACGCGCAGTTCGGCCCGCTCGAGAAAGCGCTCGCGGCGATGGGCGTGGCGGTGTGGCCGATGGTCGAGCTCGAGGCCGACGACGCACTCGCGTCCGCCGCTCATCTCGCGCAGAACGACAAGCGCGTCGAGAGGGTCTGCATCTGGACCGTGGACAAGGACCTCGCCCAGTGCGTGCGCGGCGAGCGGGTCGTGCAGATGGACCGCCGCGCCAACAGGCTCATCGACGCCAAGGGCGTGCGCGAGAAGTTCGGCGTAGACCCGGCGCTGATCCCGGATTTTCTTGCGCTGGTCGGCGACGCAGCCGACGGCTACCCCGGCATCGCGGGGATCGGCGCGGTGACCGCGGCGCAGCTTCTCAACCGCCACGGGCCGATCGAGAAGTTCCCGCCCGACCTACTGGGCGAGCGGCGCGAGCGCGCGCTGCTCTTCAAGAAGCTCGCGACACTGCGTACCGACGCGCCACTGTTCCGCGACGTGGACGAGCTGCGCTGGCGCGGCCCCCAGAAGGCCTTCGCCGACTGGACGGAACGCATGGACGCTCCGCAACTCCTCGAGCGGGCGCTCAAGGCGCAGCGAGCGATCGAAGGAGAGTCAGCTTCTCTGTCGCGGCGGCGGTGACGCGCCGCTCTGAGGAGCTGCGGTGATGGGAAAGAGCTCGGGCGAGCCGCGGATGACTGCCGCGACGCGAGCGGCGTCGCCCTGGCGGCGAGCGCGGCGCCAAAGGCGGTGCGCGAGCATGGCGATCACGCCGAAGGTCACTTTCCTTTCCTTCGGGACGAGCGCCATCGCGCGCTCGGCTTCAGCAGCGGCTTTCTCGTAGAGCTCTTCCGCCTCGCGTTCCTCGCCGCGGCGCCAGCGCTTGCGCGCGGCCTCCGCGAGCTTCGTGCTCCGCTCATGGTG
>DASVFM010000127.1:0-10557 GCA_036380055.1 Casimicrobiaceae bacterium | reverse complement strand
GACGAAGGAAGCGCAGCGATCCGCGGCCGAACGCGCGGAAGTCTTTGCGCACCGCGAGCAGTCGGCGCGTCCAGTTGAGCAGCGACCAGGGCGCCCGGGTCTGCGCCTCGACGTTCACGACCTCGTAGCCGTAGATCGAGTCCATGATCGGCTGCAGGTAGAGTCGCTGCGGATCGGCGCGCGAGAAAGCCGCGTTGCGCTCGGGTCGCCACTGCATGGGCGTGCGCACGCCGTCGCGGTCGCCAAGGTAGATGTTGTCCCCCATGCCGATCTCGTCCCCGTAGTAGAGGATCGGCGAGCCGGGCATCGAGAGCAGGAGACTTACCATGAGCTTGATCCTGCCCGCGTCGTTTTCGAGCAGCGGTGCGAGACGGCGGCGGATGCCGAGATTGACGCGCGCGCGCTTGTCGGCCGCGTACATGTTGTACATGTAGTCGCGCTCCTTGCTAGTCACCATCTCGAGCGTGAGCTCGTCGTGGTTGCGCAGGAAGATCGCCCACTGGCACGACTCCGGGATGTCCGGCGTCTGGTTCATGATCTCCGTGATCGGATGGCGCTCCTCGAGCGCGATCGCCATGTACATCCTCGGCATGAGCGGGAAGTGGTACGCCATGTGGCACTCGTCGCCGTTCCCGAAGTACTCGCGAACGTCCTCCGGCCACTGGTTCGCTTCGGCGAGCAGGAGCACGCTCGGATAATTGGCGTCGATGATGGCGCGCAGCTTCCTGAGCACGTCGTGCGTCTCGGGGAGGTTCTCGTTGCTCGTGCCTTCGCGCTCGCACAGATAGGGAATCGCGTCGAGCCGGAAGCCGTCCACGCCGATGTCGAGCCAGAATCGCATCACACCGTAGATGGCCTCGAGGACCTCGGGATTGTCGAAGTTGAGATCGGGCTGGTGGCTGAAGAAGCGGTGCCAGTAGAATTGCTGCGCCACGTCATCCCAGGCCCAGTTCGACTTCTCGGTGTCGGTGAAGATGATGCGCGTTCCCTTGTACTTGTCCGGCGTATCGCTCCACACGTAGAAATTGCGTTCCCTCGAATCCTTGGGCGCGCGGCGGGCGGCCTGAAACCACGGGTGCTGATCGGAGGTGTGATTGATGACGAGCTCTGTGATCACGCGCAGATCGCGACGGTGCGCCTCGGTAACGAAGCGTCGGAATTCATCGAGCGAGCCGTACAGCGGGTTGACGTTCTGGTAGTCGGCGACATCGTAGCCGTCGTCGCGCAGAGGGGAAGGATAGAAAGGCAGGAGCCAGATCGTGTTGACGCCGAGGTCCTTGACGTAGTCGAGCTTCTCCGTCAATCCCTGGAAATCCCCCGTGCCGTCATCGTTGGCATCGAAGAACGCCTTGATGTGAAGCTGATAGACGATCGCGTCCTTGTACCAGAGGCGATCCTTCTCGGCCTGGACGTCGGTCTGGGGCGGGGCGGCTGCGGTCGCTTGCTGATCCATCTCGCGCGCCGCGCCTAGGCGAAGTAATCGAACTGCCGCTCGGTCCGTACGTGGCGCAGGAGCTGGAAGATGTGCACCGGACACACATGCGGATCGAGCTCGACGTAGTTCCGGCGCCCGTGCCAGAGGTGGCGTGCACCGGACAGAAGATCGTGCACCTGAAAGCTTCCGCTCTCCGCGACGCCCAAGGCATCGAGATCGAGGTCGGTCCAGCCTGACTGCCTGTGGTACGGGTCGAGGTTGACCACCATCAGCATCGTATTGTTCTTGTCGGGTGTGCTCTTGCTGTAGCAGATGATCTCGCCGTTGTCGACGCCGTGGAAGCGCAAGGACCAGTCGGAGTGTAGCGCGGGATTATTACGCCGCGCGGCGTTGACCCGCGTGATGAAGTCCCTCAAGCCGTCCGGTCGATCGAGGTCGCGATGCTTGATCTCGTACTTCTCCGAGTTGAGGTACTCCTCGCTGCCCTGCTCGCGCGGGTGGTTCTCGCACAGCTCGTAGGCGGGCCCGTAGATACCGTAGTTGGCAGAGAGCGTCGCGGCGAGCGCTAGCCGCGTCATGAAAGCGGGCCGTCCGCCGTTCTGCAGATACGCGGTTAGGATGTCCGGCGTGTTGGGCCAGGCGTTGGGTCGGAAGTACTCGCGCGCCTCGCTCGCCGCGAGCTCGGTGAAATATTCGGTGAGCTCAGACTTCGTGTTGCGCCACGCGAAGTAGGTGTACGACTGGCTGAAGCCAAGCTTGGCGAGACGATGCATCACCCGCGGCCGGGTGAAGGCCTCCGAGAGGAAGATCGCGTCGGGATGGTCCCGCTTAAGCCCGGCGATCACCCACTCCCACAGCGCGAAGGGTTTGGTATGCGGATTGTCGACCCGGAACACCCGCACGCCATGCCCGATCCAGAATTCGAAGATGCTCTTCACCTCTTCCCACAGGCTCGACCACTGGCTCGAGACGAAATTGAACGGATAGATGTCCTCGTATTTCTTGGGGGGGTTCTCTGCGTACTGCACGCTGCCGTCAGGCCGGCGGCGGAACCACTCCGGATGCTCGCGCACGTAGGGGTTGTCGGGCGCGCATTGCAGGGCGATATCGAGAGCGATCTCGATGCCGAGCTTCCTCGCCGCGCCGACGAGCCGCTGGAAGTCTGCGATGCTGCCGAGCGCCGGATGGATAGACTTGTGTCCGCCTTCGGTGGAGCCGATCGCCCAAGGGCTGCCCGGATCTTCGGGCCCGGGCACGAGCGTGTTGTTGCGGCCCTTGCGCTTGACTCGCCCGATCGGATGGATCGGCGGCAGATAGAGCACGTCGAACCCCATCGTCGCCAGTCGCGGCAACTGCGCTTCCACGTCGGCGAATGTTCCATGCGGCTTGGTCGCCGGGCCGCAGGAGCGCGGGAAAAGCTCGTACCAGGTCGAGAAGCGCGCCAGCTCGGGCTCGACCACTACCTCGAAGGGAGGCGAAGTCGAAGCGAAGCGGCGATCGGGGCTCGCGCTCATCAGCTCGAGCAGCGCCTCACCGAGCGCCAGCTCGCGCCTGCCGGGGAGACCGACTCCAGAGGTGAGTGAGCCTGCGATTTCGCGCAGCCTCTGCGCGGTTGTCGGCGGCGCCCGCTTGGCGACCTCCCGCACGAGCGTCGCGCCGGCTTCGAGCGCCAGCACGATCTCGTTCTCGTCGGCGGTGTTGCGGCGAACGAAGTCGTGCCGCCATGACCGGAAGCCGTCGACCCACGCCGTGAGCTGGTACTCGTAGCGCCCGAGCTCCGTCACCGTGAATTCGCAGCTCCAGCGATCGTTGCCGACGAAGCTCATCGGCGTCTCTGTCCACTCGCCTTCGCTCGTATGGCGGGAGCGCAGGAGGCAGCGAATCTGGTCGTGACCATCGGTGAAGACATCCGCCTCCACCATCACCTTCTCGCCGGGCGTGCGCTTGATCGCGAACCGCCCGTGATCGACCTGCGGCCGCACGTTCTCGATGACGACCGGCCGCAGCCCGACATCGCCGCCGGGCGATGTCGTGGTCGCGACCGGCAGGGTCTCGACGCTCGCCATCAGGCGGGACGGAACACAACGACGGACAGCGGGGGCAGGGTCGCATTCAGCGAGTGGTACCTGCCGGCGGCGGGAATCGGCGCGGCTTCGATGCCGCCGAGATTTCCCTGCCCGCTTCCGCCGTAGCAGGTCGCGTCGCTGTTGAGCATCTCGCGCCAGAAGCCGCCGCCTGGCACGCCGACACGGTAGTTTTGCCGTGGGAGAGGCGTGAAGTTGCACACGACGGCGATCTCCGGCCCGCCACCACCCCGGCGCAGATAGGAGATCACGCTGTGCGCGGCGTCGCCCGTATCGATCCACTCGAAGCCCTCGGCGCTGAAATCCTGCGCGTGCAGGGCTGGCTCCTCGCGATAGAGGCGGTTCAGGTCGCGGACCCACTGCTGCATCTGCCGATGCGGCGCATGCTCCGTGAGGTGCCAGTCGAGGCTCTGGTCGTGGTTCCACTCGTTCCATTGCGCGAACTCGCCGCCCATGAACAGAAGTTTCTTGCCAGGGTGGGTCCACATGTAGCCGAGAAGCAACCTCAGGTTGGCGAATCGCTGCCAGTCGTCGCCGGGCATCTTCGAGACGAGCGAGCGCTTGCCGTAGACGACCTCGTCGTGCGACAGCGGCAATACGAAATTCTCGCCGAACGCGTACCAGATACTGAATGTGATCCGGTTGTGGTGGTGGCTGCGATGAACCGGATCGTGTCCCATGTACGCGAGAGTGTCGTGCATCCAGCCCATGTTCCACTTCATGCCGAAACCGAGGCCCCCGACATAGGTCGGCCGCGAGACCATCGGCCACGCAGTGGATTCTTCGGCGATCGTCTGCGTCTCCGGAAAATCGCGATACATGCTTTCGTTGACGTGGCGCAGGAATTCGACAGCATCGAGGTTCTCGCGTCCGCCATAGCGGTTGGGGATCCACTCGCCGCCGCGGCGGCCGTAATCGAGATAGAGCATCGAGGCGACGGCATCCACCCGCAACCCGTCGACGTGGTAACGATCGAGCCAGAAGCGGGCGCTGGAGGCGAGCATCGCCCGCACCTCGTTGCGGCCGTAGTTGAAGATGTAGCTCGCCCAATCCGGGTGGTAGCCCTGGCGCGGATCGGCATGCTCGTACAGGTGCGTTCCGTCGAAATAGGCAAGGCCGTGCTCGTCACCCGGGAAATGCGACGGCACCCAGTCGAGGATCACGCCTATCCCGCGCCGATGCAGGCTGTCGACGAGGAACATGAAATCCTGCGGCGTGCCGTAGCGCGCGGTCGGGGCGAAGTAACCTGTCGTCTGATAGCCCCACGAGCCGTAGAAGGGATGCTCCGTGATTGGCAGGAACTCGACGTGGGTAAACCCGAGTTCGGCGACGTATGCCGGCAGCTCTGCGGCGAGCTCGCGGTAGGTGAGGAACGCACTGCCGTCGCGACGACGCCACGATCCCAGGTGAAGCTCGTAGATCGCGAGCGGCGCGCTCAGCGCATTGCGAGCCTGTCGCGCAACCATCCATTCCGAGTCGGCCCACTCGTAGCTCAGGTCCCAGACGCGCGACGCGGTTTGCGGCGGCGCCTCCCAGAAGAACGCGAATGGGTCGCCCTTGTCCGCGCGGTAGCCCTGATAGAGCGAGGCCACGTGGTATTTGTAGCGCGTGCCCGGTGCGACGTCCGCAACGAAGCGCTCCCAGATCCCCGAGCCGTCCGAACGCCGCGCGAGAGGATGGCGTGCGCGGTCCCAGCCATTGAAGTCGCCTACGACCGAGACGCTCTGGGCATTGGGTGCCCAGACCGCGAACGCCGCGCCTGCTTCGCCACCTAGTTCGCACAGATGCGCGCCCAGCTTCTCGTAAAGGCGCGTGTGCGTGCCTTCGCGGAAGAGATAAACGTCGTGATCGGACAACGAGGCCTGCGCATGCGGCTCGCGCGTGCCTTCGCGCAGGAGAGGCTCAGCCACGTGCTGCTCCTGCGAGGGAGGAGGTGCTCGCGGGCGCCCCGCGCCGCTCGCATCGACTGTTGTAAGAACTACAAGCCGCGCGTGGCGCAGCGCAACGCCGGTCGTTCGAGCTCTCGGGGCTAAAGGCCGTGCACTGTCCCATCGTCCCTCTCGATCGGATTTCGTTCTCTCCAGGATTGCACTCAGCGTGCCCGTGCACTGCCACGACGGCACGCCTGACGTCGGCCGGAAAGCAGACGCCGGGGGAAAGCCAACCCTACTGGCCAATCATAACGCATCAGGCGGAGTCCGCCGGGTGCGGGTGTTCTTTATTTCGGCCGCTGGAGACGATAGTGATAAGACCGGCGGGAACGCGAGCGGTTTCCTTGAAAACGTTACCTTGTGCAACGCATCGCGCGTCGCTCGCTATCGCTGCCCCGGCCGGACCAGGGATCGGGGCGCTACGTCTGGGGGGAGAGGGCGACCGCGATCGCGTCCTCGACGCGCTCGATCCAGGCGAAGCTCAGCTTCTCGCGGGCCTCGAGAGGAATCTCCTCGAGATCGCGGCGGTTGCGAGCGGGCAGCATCACGGTGGTGATGCCGGCGCGCAGCGCGGCCAGCACTTTTTCCTTCACGCCGCCGATCGGGAGCACGAGTCCACGCAGGGAGATCTCGCCGGTCATCGCCACGTCGTTGCGCGCGGGCCGGCCGGTGAGCAGCGAGGCGAGCGCAACGAACATCGCCACGCCGGCGCTCGGGCCATCCTTCGGCGTGGCCCCCGCGGGCACGTGAACGTGAATGTCTGACTTCTCCAGCTGCTGCTGCGGGATGCCGAGCTCGGCCGAGTGCGCTTTGACCAGCGAGAGCGCGGCCTGCGCACTTTCCTTCATCACCTCGCCGAGCTGCCCGGTGAGGATGAGCTTGCCGGAGCCCGGCATGCGCGCGGCCTCGACAAAGAGAATGTCCCCGCCCACCGGCGTCCAGGCGAGACCGGTCGCCACGCCCGGCACCATGCTATGCATGGCGACCTCCGCCTCGAACTTGCGCGGGCCGAGAATGCCCGGGACATCTTCGGGGGTGACGCTGACGTGCTGCGTGCTGCCCTCGGCGATGCGCACGGCGACGCTGCGGAAGACGTTGCCGATCTCGCGCTCGAGATTGCGCACGCCGGCCTCGCGCGTGTATTCGTCGATGATTTCCGCGAGCGCGTCGTCGCCGATGTCGCACTGCTCCGCCGTGAGCCCGGTCGCCTCGAGCTGCCGCGGCACGAGGTAGCGGCGCGCGATCTGCAGCTTCTCCTGCGCCGTGTAGCCGGGGAGCTGGATTATCTCCATGCGATCGCGCAGCGGGCCCGGGATCGTGTCGAGCACGTTCGCTGTGCAGATGAACATCACGCCCGACAGATCGAACGGCACGGCGAGGTAGTTGTCGCGGAAGGTCGAGTTCTGTTCCGGATCGAGCACCTCGAGCAGCGCCGAAGCCGGATCGCCGTGGAAACCGCCCATGCCGAGCTTGTCGACCTCGTCGAGCATCATGACGCAGTTGCGCGTTCCGACCTTGCGCAGGCTCTGGATGATGTTCCCCGGCAGCGAACCGATATACGTGCGCCGGTGGCCGCGGATCTCCGCCTCGTCGTGCACGCCGCCCAAGCTCACGCGCGCGAACTTGCGTCCGGTTGCCTTAGCGATGCTCTGTCCGAGCGAGGTCTTACCCACGCCGGGCGGGCCGACGAAGCACAGGATCGGGCTCTTGCCGGACGGTTTGAGCTTGCGCACCGCGAGAAACTCGAGAATGCGCCGCTTCACCTTCTCGAGGCCGTAGTGGTCCGCGTCGAGGATGCGCCGGGCTTCGGTGAGGTCGATGGGAGTTCCCGCGTCCGCGGTCCACGGCAGCTCGATCAACCACTCGAGATAGGTGCGCACCATCGAGTATTCGCCCGCCGCCTCGGGCATACGCTCGAGTCGCTTCAATTCCTTGCGCGCCTGCTTCTCCACCTCTTCGGGCATCTTCGCCTCGCTGATGGCGCGCTCGAGCTCCGCGAGGTCGGCCGCGCCTTCCTCGCCCTCGCCAAGCTCCTTCTGGATCGTGCGCATCTGCTCGCGCAGCAGATGCTTGCGGTTAGTGTCGGTGATCGTTTCGCGGGTGCGCTCGTCGATCTCGCGCGAAACCTTCAGGACCTCGATTCGGTGCGACAGGAGTTCGAGCAGCTTGTCGAGCCGCGTCTTCAGATCGAATGTCTCGAGCAGGGCCTGCTTTTCCTCGGCAGTGATGTCCATCAGCCCGGAGATGAAATCGGCGAGCCGGGAAGGACCCTCGACCGCCTGCAGCGCCGCGACCATCTCCGCCGGCACCTGCGGCAGCAGGCCCAGGACCTCCAGCGCGCGCTCCTTGAGATTGTGGGCACGACCCTCGATCTCGGCATCGACCTGCTCGGGGTCCTCGATCGGCTGCACGCGCGCGGCGAGGAACGGATAACCCTCCAGAAACTGGAGCACGCGGAAACGCTTGACACCACTGCAGATGGCATGGTGCGAGCCGTCGGGCGCGGTGATGTAGCGCAGTACGGTGGCGCTCGTTCCCACCCAGTGCAGATCGTCCGGGCCGGGATCCTCGATAGCGGGCTTGCTCTGCAGCAGCACGCCGAGCGGGCGCTGCAGTCGCGCCGCCTCCTGCGCCGCCGCGCGCGAACGCTCGCGGCCTACGGTCAGCGGCATTACGGCTCCGGGAAAGAGCACCACATTGCGCACCGGCACGATGGCTATCGCATCGGCGGGCAGCGCACGCGTCGCGCCCTCGTGGTGTCGCGTCTCGCCTGCGGCGGGAGCATCGGCGCGGACACCCGCGTCGGCTGACACCGGATCGCTCGTCTGAATCGTCTTCTCGTCCATGTCGGTCCTATCAGGCCTTGCGCAGCCGCAGGATCAGGCAGCCGTCTACGAGCTCGCGCGTGCCGCTGTCGAGCTGCACATGGGCCAGCGGAATGCGTCGCTCGAAGCACCCGTAGGGAATCTCGAGCTGGCGCACCGCGCGTCCCGTTCTCGAGAACGGCAGCGGTCTTTCGGCCCGTACGACGAGCAGGCCCGGCTCGTAGGTGACTTCCAGACGGTCGGCGGGAACGCCCGGCAGCGCGACCACGATGACGACGTCGTCCTCGTCCTCGAATACGTCTACCGGAGGCTCCCACGCCGGCGGAGTGCGCTCCGTAGCGGCGAGCCGGAAGAACTGGCGATGCATGCGCTCCGCCTGCTCGAAGAGCTCGATTGCCTGCCTCCACATCCAGTCGGCCGGGTCACGCGATGACATGGGCAATGTCTCGACTAGACGTTGGTCTTTATCCAGTGGAGCAGGTTCGGCAGGTCGAGTGCGCCCGACTGCCGGCCGATCTCGCGGCCGTTCCTGAACGCGATCAGGGTCGGTATGCCGCGGATGGCGAAGCGCGCGGCTATCTCCGGTACCTGGTCGGTATCGAGCTTGGCAAGCCGGACCTCCGGCGCCAGGCGCGCCGCGGCTTGCTCGTACGCCGGCGCCATCATCCGGCAAGGCCCGCACCAGGGCGCCCAGAAATCGACGACCAGCGGCAGATCGTTCGAGGCCATGTGGCGCTCGAAGTTCTTGTCGTCGAGCTCGAACGGTGTTCCCGGAAGGAGCGGCTTTCCGCAGCTGCCGCATTTGGGATCCTCGCCCAGGCGGGCACGCGGCACGCGGTTGATTGTGGCGCAGTTCGCGCAGACAACGCGCGTGCTCTCCTGCGAGGCGCTCCCGAACGCCGTCCCGGACGAGTTGGCGGAAGCCGCTGGCGAGTTCATGAAGGCAGTATGGGGGCGCGCCAGAGGGAATCAAGCGCGGCCGCTCCCCGGATCACTGCGGGAGCCCCCGTCGCCGTCAGGGAGAGAGCACGCGCCTCGCTCTATCCCTCGATGGACGCGAGCGCCGCGGGACATCTGCGGGCAATTTCGTCCATCAGGACCTTCGCGCCGGGCGAAGCCATGCTGTCCGTGCGTCGTGTTATGCCGATGATTCGCCGCGTGTCGGGGAGCGGGACGGGCAAGATGGTCAGCAGCCCGGCTGCCAGCTCGTAGGATAGCTGGCCGGGCGAGGTGGCCGTCAGCAGATCGCTGTTCAGAAGCACGCCTCTAAGCACCGCCAGATCGCTCGTCGCAGGCGTGCGTCATTCATGAGATACGATAAATAGTTTCGATAGCTACGTGAGGCATAACCGGTAGCACAAAATCCGCTGCGGCGCGAGAATTGCCCCTGACGCCGGGTTCCACGGCGGAAACCCAAGTGAGGCTCGAACCCCCATGCGCTCGATCATTCGCATTGCAGTTTTCCTGCTCGGCCTGGCATCGGCCCAACCGCTGTTTGCGCAAACGGAGCCGATCAAGATCTTCGGCCTGGTCGAGTTGTCGGGTACCGGCACCACCTCGGGTACCAACTTCAACGATGGCGCGAAGCTGGCGGTAAAGGAGATCAACGCCGCCGGCGGTATCCTAGGCCGCAAGGTCGAATACACGGCAAGCGATACGCAGTCTCAGCCGCAAGTCGCCAAGGCGCTGGCGGTAAAGGCGATCGACGAGGGCGCGTATGTCGTGATGGGTCCCGTCTTCTCCGGCTCGATCCTCGTCAGCATGGCAGAGACCAAGCGCGCGGAGATCCCCAACTTCACCGGTGGCGAGGCGGCGGCGATCACGCAGCAGGGCAATCCTTACATCTTTCGCACCTCCTTCACCCAGACCACCGCCATGCCGAAGGTGGCGCGTTATTTGAAGGACAACCTGAAAGCGAAGAGCGTGGCGATCATCTTCACCAATAACGACTTCGGCAAGGGCGGACGCGATGTTTTCGTCAAGGCACTCGAGCCGCTCGGCGTCAAGGTCGTCGCCGACGTCTCGACCGATCCGGGTCAGCTCGATTTTTCAAGCGCGGTGCTCAAGGTCAAGCAGGCGAACGCCGACGCGCTGTTTGTCTACACCAATGAAGAGGAAGCGGCGCGCTGTTTGCGCGAACTCAGGAAGCAGGGCTACGACAAGCCGATCGTCGGCGAGACGGTGCTCACCAGCCAGAAGGTCATCGAGCTCGCCGGCGAGGCCGCCAACGGCGCCGTCGCGCACGTGGGCCTCACGGCGGATGCTCCCAATCCTCTGATCAA
>DASVFM010000126.1:0-13045 GCA_036380055.1 Casimicrobiaceae bacterium | reverse complement strand
GTCTTCACGCTGACCTGGTTCCTGCACGCATACCAGTGGTTCTGGCTGCGCGGAACGCTGCTCCTTGCCCCCCAGGACGTTCTCTTCTGGACGATTCTCGCTTTCCTCGTCGTGGTCAACGCGCTCTACGAGCTGAAGCACGGCCGCGAGCGCAGTCTCGGGAATGCCCCGCAGACCTGGCGCAGCCTCGGAATGCTCACGCTCAAGACCTTCGCCACCTTCTGGGCGATCTGCGTGCTCTGGTCCTTCTGGACAGCCGATTCGGTGGCCCAATGGTTGTCCCTGTGGTCCGCGCTCAAGGGCCCGTACACCTGGTCGGTGCTGCTCTATCCTGCGCTGGTGCTCGCGGTGATCATCCTCGGCAACCTGGAGCGGAATCCTCTGCGCAACGTAAGGCCCTCCAAAGTGGATCAACGCGCGTGGCTCAGGGCACGCCTTGTAACCGCGATATCGCTCGTGGCGATGGTCGGCGTGAGCTTCGAGGCCGTCCATCAAAGGCTCGGTACTGAAGTGGCGACCACCATTCATTCACTGCGCTCGGGGCACCTGAGCCGGCTGGACATGGCCAAGCTCGAGCGCGGTTACTACGAGAATCTGCTATCGGTCGATCGGTTCAATTCCCAGCTCTGGGAGGTCTATTCGAAGCGGCCTGCGAACTGGCTCGACGTTCAGGGAGCCAATCTGAAGCGGTTCACGGGCGGATTCGCGCAGAATGAGCTAATACCCTCCTTCGTCTCAACGACGCCCTACGGGACGATAAGCACCAACCGCTGGGGGATGCGCGACAAAGACTACGAGCGAACCCCTCCGCCAAATACCTTCCGGATCGCAGTGCTCGGCGCATCCACCGTCATGGGTTGGGGCGTGGGTGACGGCGAGACCTTCGAATCCATCGTCGAAGAGCGCCTGAATCGCGACAAGCCCAACCAAGCGTACGCGGGCTATGAGATGCTGAACTTCGGCGTGCCCGGGCATCAACCGCCGCAGGAGCTGGTGACGCTGGACTACGCGCTAAGCTTCAAGCCGAACGCGATCTATTACGTGGCGACAACGCGGGAAATCTCTCGTGCGGAATCGTATCTGATCGAGATCGTGCAGAAGAAGGTTCCGATCCCGTACGAGCCGCTGCGCGATATCGTCGATCGTGCCGGGCTCGAGCCCTCGATGGACGAGGCGACAGCCATGAAGCGGTTGCGCCCGTTCGGCGGAGAGATCCTCTCCTGGATCTATCGGCACATGGTCGAAGACGCAAGGAGCCACGACGCCATCCCTGTCTTCGTCTTTCTGCCCGCCCTGCCGGAGGAGCTTTGGCAGGACGAGACAGTGGAGATATTGAAGATCGCCGGCGCCGCGGGCTTCCCTGTGATCGACCTGAGCGGCGTCTACAAGGGTCAGGAAACCGCCGCGCTCAGCCTGGCCGAGTGGGATCACCACCCCAACCGGCGCGGCCACCAGCTGATCGCCGCACGTCTCGACGACGAGCTGCGGAAGATGCGGCCTAGCGCGCTCGGCGCCGACCTTCGGGCGTCTTCAAACTGACCCCATGCTCAGACGAGGACCTACATGATCGATGACATCGAGGCGACGGTTAAGGACGTCATCCTGAAGGAGTTCCTGCCCGGGGAGGATCCCTCCGAGCTCACCGACACGACGCCGCTGATCACCGGAGGGGTACTCGACTCGATCGCGACGCTGAAGCTCGTCATGTTCATCGAAGAGCGATACGGCGTAACACTGCAGGCGCACGAAGTGGATCCGGAACATCTCGACACGATTGCCCAGATAGCGCAGTTGATTCGATCGAAGAAGACGTAGAACTGGAGCCCGCGATGGCAGCGTTCGCAGCGCTGTACGAACCGTTTGTCAGCGCAGCCCGCGAATACCCGGGCCAGCTCGCTGTGGTCGAGCCTGGCGTAGGGAGCATCAGCTACAGCGAGCTCGACAGGCTCTCGAACCGGCTCCGCGACCACCTGTACGCGAAGGGCGTCCGCCATGGCGACCGGGTCGGCATCTACATGCGCAAGTCGATCGACGCCGTGGCCGCGATCTACGGGATCCTCAAGGTCGGTGCTGCATACGTCCCGGTCGACCCCGGCGCGCCACCGGCGCGCGATGCCTTCATCCTGGACAATTGCGCGGTGAAACTCGTGATCGTCGAACGGCGCTTCGCGGAAAAGCTGCGGCACGAGATGGAGTTGCTGGGCCGCGTCCCTCCCCTGCTCCTGACGGGCGATGTCGGCGGTGGACGGGCGCTGGAAGCCGCACTGCAATCTGCAGGGGGGGCACCGGTCGTGGCCAACGCGACAGTGGCCTCAGACGATCTGGCCTACATCCTCTACACCTCCGGCTCGACTGGCAAGCCGAAGGGGGTCATGCTTTCGCAAGAAAACGCGACGAGCTTCGTCGAATGGTGCTCCGAAACCTTTGCACCGAAAAGCAGCGATCGCTTCTCCTCGCACGCACCTTTCCACTTCGACCTGTCGATTCTCGACCTCCACGTGTCGCTCAAGCACGGAGCAACGCTGGTTCTGATCAGCGAGGACATAGGCAAGGACCCGGTGCGCATGGCACCATTGATCGCGGAGCAACGGATCAGCTGCTGGTACTCAGCGCCATCGATTCTGGGCCTGCTCACCCAGTTCGGAAACCTCACTCGCCATGACTTTTCGGCCTTGCGCCTGGTGCTGTTCGCGGGTGAGGTATTTCCCATCAAGCATCTGCGGGCCCTGACGACCTTGCTCCCTAGGCCACGGTACTTCAATCTATACGGGCCCACCGAAACCAACGTCTGCACCTACCACGAGGTGATCTTGCCCATACCGCCGGAGCGCAGCGTGCCCGTTCCGATCGGCAAGGTTTGCTCGCATTTGGAAGACGTCGTCCTGGCGCCGGACGGCTCGATCGTCACACGCGGTGACGAGGGGGAGCTTTGCATCGCCGGCCGCGGAGTGATGCAAGGCTACTGGGCGCTGCCCGAACAAACGGGCCGTGCGTTTCACACTGATCGGTCAGGGCGGCGCTGGTATCGGACCGGCGACATCGTCCTCGAGGCAGCGGACGGAAACTATAACTATCTTGGACGCCGCGATCGGATGGTCAAGCGGCGCGGCTACCGCGTGGAGCTCGGGGAAATCGAAGCAGGCCTGTATCGTCACGCCTCGATCAAGGAAGCCGCCGTTATCGCCCTGGCCGACGAGGAAGCCGGCGTGAAGATCAAAGCCTTCCTTAGCTGTCGCGAGGCAAAGCGCCCTTCCCTCATCGAGCTGAAGCGCTTCTGTGCCGACAACCTCCCCTTGTACATGATTCCCGATCAGTTCGTGTGGTGCGAAGCTCTCCCCAAGACATCTACCGACAAAGTGGACTACCAGCGTCTGAAGGAGCTCGCTTGATGGACTTTTCCTTTGACGAGGCGCAGAAGCTCCTGCGCGACAACATCGTCAAGTTCGCCCAACGCGAGCTCAACGACGGCGTGCGGGATCGCGACCGGGAACAGATGTTTTCGCGCGACCTGTGGCGCAAATGCGCGGCGGTCGGCATCCAGGGGCTGCCCGTGCCGGAAGAGTACGGAGGCAGCGGCTTCGACCCTCTGTCCTGCGCGATCGCGCTGGACGCGCTGGGCTACGGCTGTACCGATGGGGGCCTCGTCTTTTCGCTCTGCGCTCATCTGCTCGCCTGCGTTGTCCCGGTGTGGATGCACGGCAGCGATGAGCAGAAGCGCCGCTATCTGCCCGGGCTGTGCGATGGAACGCTCGTCGGGATGCATGCGATCACCGAGCCCGACTCGGGCTCCGATACCTTCGCCATGCGCACGCGGGCCGAGCGGCATGGCGAGGGATGGCGCGTCAACGGAACGAAGACTTTCGTGTCGAACGGACCGGTGGGCGACCTCGCCGTGATCTTCGCCGTAACCGACCCGGGAAAAGGATTCCACGGCGGCGTGACCGCGTTTCTCGTGCCGGCAGCTACGCCCGGACTCTCGGTGGGCACGAAATTCGAGAAGATGGGCCTGCGTACATCGCATCTCGCCGAGGTTGCTTTTCAGAACATCGAGCTCCCCGACTCGGCGGTCCTCGGAAAGGTAGGTGGCGGCGCAGCCGTATTCGCGACTGCAATGGACTGGGAACGTATCCTCCTCGTGGCAAGCCACGTCGGCACGACCGAGCGCCTCATGGAAACCTCGATCGCCTATGCCAGAACGCGCTCGCAGTTCGGGCAGACGATCGGCAAGTTCCAGGCCGTCTCGCACAAGATCGCCGACATGAAGACCCAGCTCGAGGCGGCTCGCCTGCTGACGTATCGGTCAGCATGGCGGCTCGGGCGCAGCCGGAGCGCTACGCTCGATGCGTCGATGACAAAGCTGTTCGTAAGCGAGACGCTATTGAAAGCGGCGCTCGATACGGTCCACGTGCACGGAGGTTACGGGTTCATGGTCGAGTACGAGGTCGAGCGCGCTCTGCGCGACGCGGTCGCGAGCACGATCTACTCCGGGACCTCCGAAATGCAGCGCAACATCATCGCCCGCTGGCTCGGGCTCTAGAAGCAATCGCGACGCCATGGCGATATCGACTGAAGAAACCATCCGCCGGCAACTGAGCGAAACGGCGCGCAATCTCGACGCGATGGCCGCGGATCAGGATTTGGTCTCCGAAGTCAGCCGGATTGCGGCCGCCTGCGTCGCGGCGCTGCGCGACGGATGCAAGGTGCTGTTTGCAGGCAACGGCGGCAGCGCAGCCGATGCGCAGCACCTCGCCGGCGAGCTGGTCAGCCGATTCGCGTACGATCGCCCCGGGCTCCCCGCCTTTGCGCTCACGACGGATACCTCGGTGCTTACGGCGATCGGGAACGACTACGGCTACGAGCGCGTGTTCGCCCGTCAGGTCGAAGCCGTCGGGGTGGCCGGCGACGTTTTCTTCGGACTCTCGACATCCGGACGCTCGCCCAACGTGCTCAACGCCCTGGAGGTGGCGCGGGCCAAGCGCCTCGTCACCGTCGGCATGACGGGCCGCGGCGGAGGCCACATGCCGGGTCGCTGTGATCATCTGCTGCGCATCCCTTCCGACGTCACGCCACGCATCCAGGAAGGGCACATCGCGGTCGGCCATGCGATCTGCCAGATTATCGAAGAAGCGCTGTTCCCGCGCACTTCCTGATGGAGGCGATCGTCCTCGCGGGCGGATTGGGAACGCGCCTGCGCGGAGTCATCGACGATCTGCCCAAGCCGATGGCGCCGGTAGCGGGCCGGCCATTTCTCGCCTTCGTCCTCGATCGGCTTGTCGCGGGCGGGGTCCGCACAGCGATTCTCGCGGTGGGCTATCGGCACGAGGCGATCCGGCGCCATTTCGGCGACGTCTACCGCGGGCTTGCGCTGCGCTACTCGGTCGAAAGCGAACCGCTCGGCACCGGCGGAGCGCTTCGACTTGCGTGCGAGCAGGCCTCCGCTCACGAGCTCTGCGTGCTCAACGGGGACACCTACCTCGAGATCGATCTCAGCGCCATGCTCGCGGCGCACGCGGGGACTGCCGCGGAGCTCAGCATGGCGATTCACGAGGTTCCGGATGCGAGCCGCTACGGCGCGTTGGAGGTTACCGGCGACGTCGTGTTCGGAATGCGCGAAAAGGGACACGCCGGGCCCGGGTGGATCAACGCGGGCGTGTACATTATCGGCCCTGAGCTGCGTGCGCGCTTTCCCGATCGCAAGGCGTTCTCCTTCGAAAGCGATCTGCTGATGCCGGAGATGGCGAGCATCCGCCCGCGCGCGTTCCGCACGGCGGGCCTTTTCATCGACATCGGCGTACCGACGGATTACGCGCGCGCCGGACAGCTTCTTTCCGACCGGGCGCGCTGAGCAGCGTCACCCTCAGTCGAGGCGCATCGCGTACACAGGGGTATCGACGTGCCGCACGAGCATTGCGACGTCGATTGTCCCGAACGATACGACCCGGAAACGCCCGAAGCACTGCTCGAGGTTCACCGGAAAGCGCGAGCGGCCCGCCGCATCGGCGATCGGGTCGAGGGTTCCAGCCTCGGGAAGGCGAGCCACCCAGCGCCACGGTCGCGAGAGATTGACCGGCGTGCGCTCCGGGGCAGGAGCCGCAAGCGTGAAAACGCTACCGTGATCAAGCGGCGAGAAGTAGACGACGCACCGGAGATTCGGCGCATATTGCAGGGCTGCGTACGCTCTGAGTAGCGGCTTTTCGCCGGTCGAATCGAGGCGAGCTGCCTCAGCTCCCGGGGCGCCCGGATCGATGGCGTACAACGCCTGGCGGGCGTGAGCGGCGACCACGATGAGATCGCACGCCGGCTCGATCTGCATCGCATTGTGGTTGGCCGTGCCGCGGAACTTGCTCGGAAAGCGTTCCGTCCAGCGGCCGAACGTGTCGTCGCCGTTGTCACCATCCGGCGCAAAGCCGACGAACGCGTTGCCGCCGCCGTCATCACCGGAGTGTCCCCACACGATCCTGCGCGAAGCGTCCCAGGTCGTGAAGCCTCCGGAATTGAGGATCGCGGCAGGATGGCGCGGGCCGTGGCGCCAAGCCTGCGCGTCGAGGTTGAACATGTGCGGTATGGCCACCGCCTTCACGTTCGGTCCCAGCTCGATCTGGCCCTTGAACAGAATGCAATCGTTTCCTCGCGCGTCGTACTGGAGGTAGTCGTAGGTGTGCGGGGGGAGCGGCGAGCCGTCCGGGTACACCGAGCTCGGATAGACCGCGCCAGCCCCGTATGCCTCGTCGCTCCCGGCGACATACCCGTCGGAAAGCCTGCGCCATTCACGCGTGTCGAGGTCGAACGCATGGACGCTCGAGCCGAAATAGTCGTTGTGCCCGCCTCCGTAGACGATCATCGATCCGCTCGCCCCGCAGCGCGATGCGTAGATCGCGCTGTTCCATCCCTCGGTGATGGCACTGAAACCCGCCACGCCGTGCCAGGGCGACTTGGGCTCGCGCCCAGCAAAGCGGCGCAGCCGCTCCCTCACCGTTCGCGCCGGATTCAGGACCGGATCGCGCCCGGGATCGGTATCGGCAAGAAAGCGCGTCCCTCGCGCGGTCGGCGGCAGGCCGAGGTCGGGGGCATCGCCGGAGAGCGCGTACCAGCGACCGGCGGTCATCCGCTCGAGCCAAGGCGGCTCACGCGCGATCAGGCTGCCCTCCGCGAGCCATTCTTCCGGTGGGGAGCGGCGCACGCCTGCGCCGGGATTTTGTGCGCTAAACTTGGCGGGCGAGAGCTTCGTCCATCTTCTCTCGCTCGGGTCCACGCCTGGCCATCGTTCCGTCGGAGTCGTCCATGCGAATGTCGAACATCGTCCTTGTCATGATCGTCGCGTTGGCATCGTGCACCACGACGACGGTTTCCTCGACCTCCTCGTCGACCATCGCGCAGTGGCAGACACGCGATATCTCGGAGCTGGTTGCGGTGATCGGGCCTTTCGACACGACCTCGATCCAGAACGACTCGCGCTCCTACGACTGGTTCCGGTTCGGCAACTGTCACCTGCGGGCCCAGACCGATCTCGACAACAAAATCCAGAAGGTAGTGCTGGAAGGCACCGGCCAGGGCTGCAACGTGTATCTCGACAAGCTCCGCAGCTGATCTCGTCACGGTCGCGACCTACGCGACGCTCGATCCGCTTGGGCTTCCCCCGGCGCGCTTCTCTTTGCGATAGGGACCCCGCAGCGCGAGTTCGCGCAGCTCGTCGACCCGTCGCTGGTGGGTGAAGTTCTCCAGCACCCTGCGTCTCGCGTTGAGCCCCATTTGTTGCGCTTCCGCGGGATGCAGAAGCAGTCGAGCGAGCCCCGCTACGACGGCGTCGAGCTGCTCGCCATCGACACGCAGCCCGGTCACCCCGTCTATCACCGCCGAGCCGGTTCCCCCCGCAAGGCCCGCTAGCGCGGGCCTGCCCGCGGAGGCGGCCTCCAGAAAGACCAGCCCGAAGCCTTCGGTGTCGCCATCGATGTCGCGATTGGGCATGGCGAACACGTCGCAAGCGGCGTACCAGCGCGGGAGCTCCTCGTAGCTCACATGACCGAGCAGATGCGTGCGATCCGACACGCCGAGCCGGTAGGCGAGCCGCTCGAGATATGTGCGATCCTCGCCGATCCCGATCAGAGCGAAATGAGCCTCGATGCCCTGAGCGCGAAGCAGCGGTAGCGCGCGGACGAGCGTGTCGAATCCCTTGCGTCGCTGCAGTCGGCCGACGGAAAGGACAAGGCGCTCCCCCGGCTTGAGCGCGAGCTGCGTGCGCGGCCTGTCGCCCGGGATGCCGGGATGGAAGCGCTCCTCGTCGACGGTCGGGTAGACGACCGCGATACGCCCCGGATCGACGTCGAGAAGCCCGGCGAGTGTGTCGCGGGTGAAATCGCTGTTGGAAAGCACGGCGTCGGCATGGCGGAACACGAAGCGCATCAGCGCGAACTTCCTGCCGCGCCCCCAGTTGGTCAGCTCCTCCCCGTGCGCGTAAACGAGAACCGGACGACGCCAAAGTCGCGCGATGATCCACGCCACAAATCCCTCGGGCAGAACCCGGCCGGCAAAGATCGCGACGAAAGGTCGGGTCGCAACCAGGCGCGCAGCGCTGGCGAGGAGCTTCAGGTAGATGAGCAACGACTCGGGCTTGAGCCACGCGATCCGCTTGAGCACAATGCGATGGATCGTGTTTGGATGCGCTTGGTCGAACTGGGTTGCTCCAGGCACATCCGCGGTGATCACGTGGATTTCCTTGCCGCCGAGCCTCCGGAAATCGTCGTCGAAGGACACCGCGGTTCCGCCCTTGGTCGGGAGGAAGAGCTCGGTGATCATGAGCAGCGGCGTTTTCATTCGGATAGGGACGCCTTCACAGCGTGGCGATGAGCTGCGCGCCGAGACGCCCATAGCGGCCGCCGTCGAAGCGACAGCTGCCGATGAAATGAACGAATTCGGTTACCCCGGGGCGCATCTTATGGCAATCGGCGTACTTGGGGTGGGGCAGCACGACCGCGTCGGCAACATTTGCGATGACGATGTTCGACATGACCTGCTCGCTCCCCCATTCATCCCACTTGGCGCCGATGGCGGCGCGCATCTGGACGGAAATATCCTCCACGAACCTGCGCTCGAACGAACCCGGCGCGAAGCCGGCGAAACCCGAGCAGCCCCGCACGTAGCGCATCGACTCGAAGTCGCGCAGCTGGTCGAAGTGAGCCTCCGCGACGACCTGCACGTGCTCGGCGGCGCGCCCGCTGAGCTTGCGCGCCGTTTCCAAGCGTTCGCGCATAGGTTCCGTCTTCTGCCGGTCCCAGGTTCCGAGCGCAAAGGCGACTTGTCGCCTCACGCACTCGCGCACCTCGTCGATCGCGCCAATCGTTAGGGTGTCGCTGTCGAGCTGGACGACGTACCGATCGCGAACCAGTGCGGCGATCGCCAGCAGTCGCTCCCACGTGCCGCCGCTCGGGCATGCAGCGCTGCGGAATTCCTCGAGTCGGTGCATGACGACTCCCGGAACGTGTTCTTGCAGCACTGCACGGTCCGCCGACGACAGGCTGCCATCGTCGAGCGCGTGCACCGCGCGGACGCCGATTCTCCGAGCGAATGACTTCGCCGCCAGCAGATAGAGCAGCACGTCCTTGTGCTGGATCTGGCTCACCAGCGCTACGTTCGACGAGGCATCCAGGCCAAGCGGGGGCGAGCGCAGAACGGCACCACACTGGACCGCGAAGCGCGCGCGGCGAAGTCGGTCCTTCAGGCCGTAGAGCAACGGTATTTCCTCGGGCGATGCACTTGGCGATGCCCTTAGCCTTGCGCTTCACTGCACCGGGGTGCGGCCAAATCGCAACCCTCGGCAAGGGTCTGCCTGATCTCGAGAGGCGTCATTGCGACGCCGTCAAGCTCGCGCAGAAAAAACGAGAAGTAGCCTCGGCACTTTTCAAAGAAGCGATCCAGCTCGGATTCACTTCGCACGTACGGGGTGCCGCCCGGCATGACGGAGGGCGAATGAAAGCTGAACACGAAGACGCGTATCCCCTGCGCCAGGAGGGTCAACGTGAGCCGCCGCATTTCTGCTTCCGAATAGTCTTCAGGCGACAGGCGGATGCGCTCGATCGCGCGCAATCGCGCACAGGCGCTGGCGACGCCAAGGCGCCGCAAGGTCGGCTGGGTCGCGGCACGGTAGAGCGACGTGCCCCCGACTCGCAGCCAACCGACGTATCCGCCGGTACCCGGCAGGCCGAGTAGCTTCCGCCCCTCGCCGAACCAGTACGGGTCGCTCGTGTAGCCCGAGTAATCGGGGCCACCGTCCGCCGAAAAGTCGATCGGAACGGCAGGGCTGATGTCGACTTGGTAGCCGAGCTCCTCGAGGATCGTCGCCGTGTTGGCTCCGAACCCGTAGCGCCCCGCGAGATGCGTGAGGGGCCGCTGGCCGAACGCAGCCTCTATCCGTTTCGTGAGGCGCGCGAGCTTCTCTGCCTCGAGGTCCCGAGGGAGATTGCATGGATACGAGTTCCGAGTATTGACCTCTTCTACGTAAGGTGGACACACCCAGGGATGGAGATGCGCCCCGATCAGCGCGCGTCCCGAGTCCGCGAAGGACCTGAGCGGTGCGATCGCCTCGTCCTGCGACGCGATCGGATAACCTATCACGTAGTTGGGCACGATGCCGTGGGTCTCGAAAAGGTCCTGCGCCCGGCCGATTCGTCTCATGTGGGTCACGCCCGTTGCCCGACGGTCGTACGGCTTGCCCCAATCGAACTCTTCCTCGGTGTGCACCACGACGGCGAGGATGGGCCGCGTCTCGCGCGGCAAGCGGATCAGCTCGCGTTCCATGACGATATCGCGCGCATCAGAGATCCAGCGCGACAACCTCGGTGTAGAGATTGCTCACGTCGACGGCCGTCAGCGTGTCGCTGCGGAAAACCTTACTGCGGTACCCCGACAGCTCGATGCAAAAGCGCGGCACTCGCGGCAGCAAACGACTTTCCACGCGAGTGAACGGAAGGCCGTGGCGCAGGAGCAGGTGGCTGCCGAATGCCCACCGGCAGCGCAGAAACGCCTCCGCATCGCTCAGCGCGAGGACGAATGCGCCGGTCACTCCCTTTAGCTGCGTGCGCTTCCAGACCACATAGCACCAGCGGCCCGCGCTGCCGAGAGCGGCATGCTCGAGCCAGGGCAGATGGCGATGGTCGTGATAGGCCTTCGCATCCTCCGGACCGAGCAAGCGCTCGAATTCGGCTGCATCGACCACGATGCGCACGCCGGCAAGTGGCGCAAAGGGCCACGGCAGGTTCGCCCAGATCGCCTGACGCTCATTCATCGGCTTGAACTTGAGGAACTGCAACGTTCCCGACACCACCGCGGTCGGGGTGAGATCGCTGAAGTGAAAGCCTGCCTGCCCGGTGAGCGCCATGGCCAGCCGCATGCTCTGCGCACGAAAGCTCTCTTGTACACACCAGCTTGTAATGTTGCAAAAACGCTCGACGCGCCCTCGAACGGAGCGCTCGGAATAAATCGCGCCGATTCCGCCCACGATCCGGCCCTCGTGACGCAGCAAAAAGCCGTTGTTCGGCTTGCCCGCGCACCAATTCTGCCGAAAGGCCTCTTCCCAGGCGGCCGCCGGCCTGGAACGATCGAGGTTCGCGGCGAGAAAACGGCAGAATTCGGGCAAATCCTCGTTGCGGATCGGTTCGAGGCTCGGCAGATCCATCGCTTAGGTTTCGTTGCGAGCGCTTAGTATAATGGGCCCTCTTCCGACGGACCACGCAGAGACGAGGAAATACCCGTGCTGCACATGCCGCCGATCTCCTTGTGGTGACGATCGCCGCAGCTTCTACGCGCAGCATCGAGCCGATGCGGCACGTCGAGGCATCAACCCTGCCCGGCTTCGCCCGGGACGGAGACGACCGGCCGCGCATCGGGTTGGGCGCCGAGGAGATTTACGCCTACGGCCATCTGATTCGCCTGACCGAGGAGCTCATTCTCGCCCAGTTCTCGCGCGGCCTCGTATCGGGCACGACGCACACCTGTCTTGGGCAGGAGATCGCAGCGCTCTCGGTCGTGCGCGCGCTCGATCACCCGGAAGACGCGGTGCTGTCGAATCACCGCAACCATGGTCACTTTCTTGCCTACTCGGGCGATTTTCTCGGGCTCGTCGCAGAGATCATGGGACGCGAGGCCGGCGTCTGTCGCGGCCGCGGCGGCAGCCAGCATCTCGCGTGGCGCCATTTTCACAGCAATGGCGTACAGGCAGGCATGATGGGGATCGCCGCGGGCCTCTCGCTTGCGCGCAAGAAGCGAGGGAGCGATGGCCTGGTCGTCGCGATGATCGGCGACGGCACTCTGGGACAGGGCCTCGTCTACGAGAGCATGAATCTCGCTTCGGTGTGGCAAGCTCCGCTGCTCGTCGTCGTCGAGAACAATGGGATTGCGCAGACGACGTACACGCGCGAGACGATCGGCGGCAGCATCGACGCGCGCGGCGCGGCGTTCGGCCTCTCGACCTGGCATTTTGCCGACGACGATCCTGAATTCTGCCGCAAGGTTGCGAGCGTGGTGGCCGAGGTGCGCGCCGCGCGGCGGCCCGGATACCTCGTCATCGACACGCGGCGCATGGGGCCGCACAGCAAGGGCGACGACCTGCGCCCCGGCGAGGAGATGGCCGGCATTCGCAGCCGCGACCCGCTCGCGGCTCTCGGGCGGCGCTTGCCGGAGGCGGCGCGCTCGCGCATCGAGGAACGCAACACGAGCTTCATCAGCGCGATCCGCACGCAGGCGGAAGCTTCTCCCGAGGCGCGCTACGGCGAGCTCCCCGGACACATCTTCGCTGCGTCCGCCGTGCCTCTCGCGAGCGGCAGTTATCCGGTGCCGATTGCAGGCACGAACGTGCGGCAGTCGCTCAACGCAGCGTTGCGCCACCTCCTCCAGACCGTGCCGGAAGTCCTGCTGCTCGGCGAAGACCTGCACGATCCCTATGGCGGCGCGTTCAAGGTCACCCAGGGGCTCTCTACCGAATTTCCCGGACGGGTCATCTCGACGCCGATCAGCGAAGCCGGCGTCGCAGGCGCGTCGATCGGTCTGGCGCTGG
>DASVFM010000125.1:0-14995 GCA_036380055.1 Casimicrobiaceae bacterium | reverse complement strand
GAGGCAACAGCGAGCGCGCCCGCTACCGCGGCGCGCAAGTGGAGTCCGACATGAAAGTCGCAAACTTTCTCGCCCACGATTCGAGTCTCATCGGCGCATGGGCGAAGCTCGCCCAGGCCTTGGCGTTCCCCGGCGGGTTGCCGGTACGCGAAACACGCGCGGCGCGGCCGGGGTTGCTCGCGCGCCTCGATCGCTGGCTGTGGAAACAGGAGATGCGCGAGCGCGAGGCTTATCTCGCCGGCGCGCAGAACGTCTTCGAGCTCGAGGAGCGCATGCGCCGCCTCGATCGCGGCCACCCGTTCCCGTATTACTGAGCGACTTGAGGCGATCGATGGACGGCGAGAGACACCGGCGACCAGCAAGCGACGGAAACCCGAGCCGCCTCGTCGGCCGTGCGCCCGCTCGCGTTCGTCTCGCACCGCTGATCATCTGCTCCCGGCGAGCGCGAGGAGGAACCCCGCACCGGCGCAGGCGAGGATCACCGGAATCACGCCTGCCTTGAACCGGAACAGCGCGAGCGCTGCCGCAATCCCGATCGACGCGGAAACGTAGTCGAAGCTCCCCCGCAGTCCCGCCGGCCACAGCACGTGGACGGCGAAGAACACGGCGAGGTTGAGGATCACGCCCACGACGGCGGCGGTGATGCCGCTCAGCGGCGCGGTGAACTTCAGATCCCCGTGCGTGGATTCGACCAGCGGCCCTCCGGTCAGAATGAACAGGAACGAGGGCAGAAACGTGAACCAGGTGGCGACGCTCGCCGCGAGGGCGCCGGCGACGAAGAGCGACTCCGGACCGAAGATCTGCTTGGTCCAGCCGCCGACGAAACCGACGAAGGCCACGACCATGATGAGCGGGCCCGGCGTGGTTTCGCCGAGCGCGAGCCCGTCGATCATCTGCGGCGCGCTGAGCCAGCCGAAGCCGTCCACCGCACCCTGAACGACGTAGGGCAGCACGGCATAGGCACCGCCGAAGGTGAGCAGCGCCGCCTTGGTGAAGAACCATCCCATTTGCGGCAAGACGCCCTGGGCGCCGAACGCGGCGACGAGCGCGCCAAGCGTGCCCACCCACAGCAGCAGCGAGATGGCGACGACTGCGGCGAGGCGAGACCAGCGAAAGCGCGCGTGTTCAGGACTAGGTGTGTTGTCGTCGATCACGGCACGCACATGCTCCGCTGCAGCCGCGGCATGCGTGCTTCCCGTGCCGAATTGTCGCGGCGCGATCCGGCCGCCGAGCGCACCGATGACACCCGCAGCGAGCACGATCGCCGGAAACGGCACCGCGAAGACGTAGATCGCAACGAACGCGGCGGCGGCGATCGCCCACAGCGGTGGCGACTTGAGCGCGCGCGAGCCGATGCGCCAGGCAGCGTGCAGCACGATCGCGGTGACCGCGGGTTTCACGCCGTAGAGCGCGCCCGCGATCGCAGGCACGTTGCCGAACGCCATGTAGATCCACGAGAGAGCGATCAGCACCGCGAGCGAGGGGAGCACGAAGAGCGCACCGGCCACGATGCCGCCCCAGGTGCGATGCATCAGCCAGCCGATGTAGGTTGCGAGCTGCTGCGCCTCCGGCCCCGGCAGCACCATGCAGTAGTTGAGCGCGTGCAGGAAGCGCGTCTCGGAGATCCAGCGTTTCTGCTCGACGAGCTCGCGATGCATGATCGCGATCTGCCCGGCCGGGCCGCCGAAGCTGATCCAGCCGAGCTTCCACCAGAAGCGCAGCGCTTCGCGGAAGGATGGGGGCGGCGGCGCGGCGCCGCTCATGACCTCCCCGCCTCGAAGAGCATCGGCCGCAGCAACATGCGCGCGGCGGCGTTCGGTGTGCGGGTGCAATAAGAATCGGCCGCATCCATCGTGAGCCTCCCGCCGCAAGACAAGGGTCCGCGGCAACGAAGCAGAGCTTGGACGGAATCGTCGATGCGGCAGGGCGTCTGCCAGCCCCGTTACGATCTTAGGGCGCCCCGGACACTGCGTCAATTCAGACGAGTCCCTCGAGCAACTGTACGTCGACTAGCTCGCCGGCGGCAACGTTGCCGACCGCGCTCTCCAGCACGATAAAACAGTTCGCCCGCGACATCGAGGAGAGTATTCCGGAGCCCTGATCGCCGGTTGTGCACACCGTCCAGCCGCCGGCGCCGTCGGGAGAGAGAATGCCGCGCTGGAACTCGGTGCGACCGGGCGCCTTCTTGATCGACGCGGACAGGGGGACCTTGAACGTGGGCAGCGGCGCGATTTCGCGCTGTCCCTGCAGCGTGAGCAGCGCGTCGCGTACGAATTCGTAGAACGTGACCATCACCGACACGGGATTGCCCGGCAGGCCGAAGAAGTGTGCGTTGCGCAGCTTGCCGTAGGCGAGGGGACGCCCGGGCTTCATCGCAATCTTCCAGAACAGCACCTCGCCCAGCTTGTCGAGGAGGCGCTTCACGTAGTCGGCTTCGCCCACCGATACGCCGCCGGACGTGATGACGACGTCGGCCGCCTGCGCCGCGCTCTCGAATGCGCGCTCGAGCGATGCCGGGTCGTCGGCGACCACGCCCATGTCGATGACCTCGCAGCCGAGACGTGTCAGCACGCCGTAGAGCGTATAGCGGTTGCTGTCGTAGACATCGCCCGCGGCGAGCGGCGTGCCGATCGACTTGAGCTCGTCCCCGGTCGAGAAGAACGCGACGCGGAGCCGTCGATAGACGTTGACCTCGCCGATCCCGAGCGAAGCGATCATGCCGAGCTCCGCGGGTCGCAGGCGCTGCCCGGCGCGGAACACGGTCTGGCCTCGCTTCAGGTCCTCGCCCGCGAAGCGGCGGTTGGTGCCGGCTTTGCCGACCGCGCCCGCCGCGATTCGCACGCCGGCTGCATCTTCGCTCGCTCGCTCCTGCATCACGACAGTGTCTGCACCCCGGGGCATGACGCCGCCGGTGAAGATGCGCACGCATTCGCCCCCGCCGATCGCGCCGTCCCAGGGCTTG
The DNA here is from genome assembly GCA_036380055.1 of Casimicrobiaceae bacterium. Taxonomy (GTDB): domain Bacteria; phylum Pseudomonadota; class Gammaproteobacteria; order Burkholderiales; family Casimicrobiaceae; genus PALSA-1003. The sequence continues at coordinate 12,033 of DASVFM010000125.1, read as the reverse complement.
CCCGCGAAGGATTCGCCCACCCGCTTGAGCAGCGTTTCGCCGTCGGCTTTGAGATCCGCGAAGCGCACCGCGTAGCCGTCCATCGCCGAGTTGTCGTGGCCGGGCACGTCGAGCGGCGAGACGAGGTCCTCGGCGAGGACGCGGCCGAGCGCGCTGCGCACGTGCACCCGCTCGACAGCGCTCACCGGCACGAGGAAGCTCGCGATCAGCTCGCGCGCCTTCGCGACCGGCATCGAGTTCGGATCGTAGTCGTCGGCGCAGGAGGCTTCGCGCAGCGTCTTAGGCTGGTTCATTGTTCGGCTGCCGCGTCCGCCTGCTTCAGCTCTTCGGCGGTGTTGATGTTGCGAAAGGCATCTGCCTTGTCGTCGAAGGCGACCTCGATCGCCTTGAGCGAAGCGTACCACGCGTCGATCTTGCGGCCGCCCGCCTGGAGGAAGCTGGCGAGGTGCGGCAGCAGCGACCTGCGCACGAGCGCGAACACCGGGTGCGGCTGATCCATCGTTCGCGCGACGGCGAGGGCCGCGTTCTGCGCTTCGAGGTTCTTCTGCAGGCGCGCCACGAGGTCGAGCGGCAGGAAAGGAGAATCGCACGGCACCGTCGCGACCAACGGATGCTCGGCGTGCATCAGCCCGGCCTGCAGTCCGGCGAGCGGCCCCGCGAAGCCGTCGATCTGATCGCGGATGACCGGGTAGCCGAAAGCCTCATACTCGGCGATGCTGCGGTTGGCATTGATCAGGATCTCGTCGACCTGCGGCGCGAAGCGCTCGATGACATGGCGCACCATGGGCTGTCCCTGCAGGAGGACGAGGCCTTTGTCCACGCTGCCCATGCGCCGACCCTGGCCGCCGGCGAGCACGAGACCCGTGACGCCGCGCTTCTGCCCCGTCGGCGCCGGCTCGGGGGGCCACGGAATCCATTCCACATGCTCCTCGTAGAACGCGTGGCCTTCCGGCTCGCGGTCGACCGGCGTCCTGAACGCGGCGAGTGCGATGTGGATTTCGCCCGGCCAGCGCGAAGACTCGAAAAAGAGCTTTGTGCCGCAGACGCGGCAGAAGGTCCGCCGCGTGCCCGGCGAGGATTCGTACGCGACGAGCTCGTCGGCCCCTGCGACGACGGCGACCTGCTCGGCCTTGAAGCCGATCCAGGTGACGAATCCCGATGAGTGCGACAGGCGGCAGCTCTGGCAGTGACAGTGGCAGCAGAAGCGCGAGGGGAAGCGGGCGACGAAGCGGACGCGCCGGCAGTGGCACTCGCCGCGCGCTTCGCCGGGCTTTCCTGCGCTCATGCGTCCGTTCGAAACCGCTCGCCGCCGGTGAAGAGCAGATAGTGCTTGCCGGTCGCGCGGCCGATCATGGTCATGCCCACTTTCTGCGCGATCTCGTAGCCCATCTGCGTCAGGCCGGAGCGCGAGACAAGAAAGGGGATCCCCATCTGCGCCGCCTTGATCACCATCTCGGAGGTGAGGCGCCCCGTCGTGTAAAAGATCTTGTCGTCGCCCTCGACGCGATCGAGCCACATCATGCCGGCGATCGCATCGACCGCGTTGTGCCGACCCACGTCCTCGACGAAGTACAGGATCTCGCTCGCGGCGCTCTCGTTCGTGGCGAGCGCGCAGCCGTGCACCGCGCCCGCCTGCTTGTAGATCGTCTCGTGTGTTCGCACTCGGTCCATCAGCGCGTAGAGCGTCGCGCGCGAGAGGCTCGCGTCGGCGGGCACGCGCACCGAGTCGATCTCCTCCATCAGGTCGCCGAACACCGTGCCCTGCCCGCAGCCGGTCGTCTTGGTGCGCTTTGCTGTCTTGGCCTCGAGGTCTTTCAACCCGTGCCGCGTGGTCACCGCGACCGCGTTCACCTCCCAGTCGACCTGCACCGAGACGACGTCCTCGATGCGCTCGAGCAGGCGCTGGTTGCGCAGGTACCCGATCGCGAGCGCCTCGGGCGCGGCGCCAAGCGTCATGATGGTGAGAATCTCCTGCTTGTCGACGTAGAGCGTGAGCGGATGCTCGCCGGCGATCGCCGTCTCGCGCGCCTCGCCGTTCTCGTCGACGGCGCGCACGCCGAAGGTCGCCGGCCGGGCGGCGTCGGAGAGGATCGGGCGGTAGGGCGTGTTGGGAGCGTTCATGCGGCGGGCGAGCTCTACCCGCCGATGTAGCTCATCTCGATCTTGGGCAGCGCGGCCGTGTGCTCGGAGCGGATCTCGGAGTAACGGTCGGCACGCTGCAGCCAGATCGCGGCGATGTAGTTGCCGATCTCGTCGTCGCTGCGGCCGCTGCGCAGGAGCGCGCGCAGATCGTACCCCGCGGTCGCGAACAGGCACGTGTAGAGCTTGCCGTCGGTGGCGAGCCGCGCGCGAGTGCAGTCGCGGCAGAAGGCCCGCGTGACGGAGGAGATGACGCCGATTTCACCCGCATTCGCGCTGTCGCGATAGCGCCACCGCTCGGCGACCTCGCCCGGATACGCGGCCTCGATCGCCTCGAGCGGGAATTCGCGCCCGATGACGGCGAGCACCTCCGAAGAGGGGACGACCTCGTCCATGCGCCAGCCGTTGGTGTGGCCCACGTCCATGTACTCGATGAAGCGAAGGATGTGGCCGCTGCCGCGGAAGCGCCGCACCATGGGCATGATCTCGCGCTCGTTCAAGCCGCGCTTGACGACCATGTTGATCTTGATTGGCGCGAGGCCAGCCTGCGCCGCCGCTTCGATTCCCTCGAGCACCTTCGCCACCGGGAAGTCGACGTCGTTCATGGCGCGGAAGATGTCGTCGTTGAGCGCGTCGAGGCTGACGGTGACGCGGTTGAGTCCCGCGGCCTTGAGCTCGCGCGCCTTGCGCGCGAGCAGCGAGCCGTTGGTGGTGAGCGTGAGATCGAGCCCGCCGATGGCGGCAAGCATCTCGACCATGCGCTCGATGTTCTTGCGCAGCAGCGGCTCGCCGCCCGTGAGCCGGATCTTTTCCACCCCGTGCGCCTTGAACACGCGCGCAAGTCGTGCGATCTCTTCGAAGGTCAGCAGCTCTGCGTGCGGCAGGAAGGCGTGATCGCGGCCGAACGCGTCCTTTGGCATGCAGTAGATGCAGCGGAAGTTGCAGCGATCGGTGACCGAGACGCGCAGGTCGCGCAGGCTGCGCCCGCGTGCGTCGGCGAGAAGCCCCGTCGGCGCCACGCGCGGCGCGACGGCAAGCCCGTGCAACTCGGTCGCGAGGTGCGCGGAGCGAGCGTCGGCGAGGGGGATCACACGGGCCATTGGCGCGTTGGCGTAGCGGGGCAATCGATGATCTTAGCAGACGCCAATCGCAAGGAGTATGATCGGCCGATCGCGCAGCGAGTTGCTTCATACCAAATCCATGCCGCTCATGCGGTTTCCTGTGGCCGTCACCATGCAGCGCGTGCCGCTCGCGAATCGGTGGGTCGACGAGCGCTGGGAGGCGATCGCGGTCGAGCTCGCGGAGGAATCCTCGGGCGAGCCGGTGCGCCTCGAAGGCGTGGGCATCGGCGCGCGCTGGCGCTGTCCCGGTTTGTTCGTGGAGCTGCATCCGGTGGAGGCCGAAGGCTATTTTCTGAATGTCTCCGCGGAGGAGCCCAAGGTGTTCGTGCTTTGGCGGATGACGGAGACAGGAGAGGAACCCGCGGCGCGGCCGCTCGTCGTCAGCCTAAGCTACAGCGAAGCGGCGCGATTTCTCGATGCCGGCGAGCAGGTCGATGCCGTGCCGGTTCCGGCGCCCCTGCTTGCCGAGATGGAGCGTTTCGTTCTCACGCACTACAAGGGCGAGCCGCGCAAGAAAGCGAAACGCAACGAGCTCTACGAAGGCGATCTCGCGCGCCGCCGCGAGGCGAGCGGAGGCAGACGCCGATGAAAGACAGGCCCGCGGACGTGGAGCGGCTCTCGCTTTCGCGCTGGTCGCGGCGCAAGCGCGAGGCGCGCTTGGCGTCGGACGCAGAGACAAAGGTTTCGACACCGCCGGTCCCGCCCGCGGCTCCATCGGTACCGGCCCCTGCGGCGACATCAACCGGCGCTCCGGTGGCGAGCGAGCTGCCGAGCGTAGATTCACTCGGCTTCGACGCGGATTTCACCGCCTTCCTGCGCCCCGAGGTCGACGAGAAGCTCAAGCGCGCAGCGCTGAAGCAGCTCTTCCGCGATCCACGCTTCAACCTGATGGACGGGCTCGACGTCTACATCGACGACTACACCAAGGCCGATCCGATAGCGCCCGATGTCCTGCAGGGATTGCTGCAGCGCGGATTCTCCGCACTCGCGTCTCCCGCGGCGGCCACGCCGCCCGAGGCGGGTGAAGGCACAATGCCCGCGCAACCGCCGCTTCCTGCGGTCGAGGCATCGACCCACAAGCCTGCGTCCGCAAGCTCCGAGAGAGCGCGCGCAACCGCGCCGGAGGAAGGGAAGCCCGGTTCGACGTCGTGAGCATCGGCGACAAGGAGCTTCTGCTCTGCAATTGCAATGGCACGCTGCCGCTCGATGCGGCGGCGCTGGCGCGCGCGCTCGAGCTCGCCGCTGCGCCGCGCATTCGCGGGCAGCTCTGCCAGAAGGAGCTCGGCGCCCTCGTTGCAGCCAAGGGTGAGTGCCTGGTCGCCTGCACGCAGGAAGCCGAGCGTTTTGAAGAGGCGGTCGCCGAGAGCGGCGGTCCGCGTGCGCTCGGCTTCGTGAACATCCGCGAGGCGGCAGGCTGGTCCGGCGAAGCGCGCGCCGCAACGCCGAAGATCGCTGCACTGCTCGCGGCCGCAGCCCTTCCCGAGCCCGAGCCCGTTCCGCGCGTGAGCTTCACCTCCGCCGGCAGATTGCTGATCCTCGGCCAGTCGGATGCCGTCCTGTACTGGGCGGACAAGCTGCACAAGCAGCTCGATGTCACGGCGCTCGTCACCGGCCGTGCAATGGGAACGGAGCTGCCGAGTGCGCGCGACTACCCCGTTTGCTCCGGCAAGCTGCTCCACCTTTCGGGCTGGCTCGGCGCTTTCGAGGCGCGCTGGGCGCAGGAGAACCCTATCGACCTGGAGGTCTGCACCCGCTGCAACGCGTGCATCAAGGCCTGTCCCGAGCAGGCGATCGACTGGAGCTATCAGATCGATCTCGAGCGCTGCCGCGATCACCGCAAGTGCGTGGCAGCCTGCGGCGCGATCGGCGCCATCGACTTCGAGCGCAGCTCCGGGGCGAGCGAGCGTGAAGGGAGCTTCGATCTCGTGCTCGATCTCGGCCGCGATCCTGTTTTCCGCATGCACCAGCCGCCGCAGGGATACTGGCACCCGGGGCCGGACGCGGCCGCGCAGGCCGCCGCGGTCGTGGACCTCGCGGCGGCGGTCGGCGAATTCGAGAAGCCGAAGTTCTTCAGCTACAAGGCGTCGATCTGCGCGCATTCGCGCTCGGCGCAGCCCGGCTGCAACTTGTGCCTCGATGTCTGTTCGACCCAGGCGATTCGCGAGGCCGACGGCGACAGCGATCACGTGTTCGTCGAGCCGCACCTGTGCATGGGCTGCGGCGCGTGCGCGACCGTGTGCCCGTCCGGGGCGATGAGCTATGTCTATCCATCGGTGCCCGAGCTGGGGTTGCGCGTGCGCACGCTGCTCGCGACGTATCGCGCCGGCAGCGGGAAGGACGCCTGCCTGCTTTTTCACGACTTAGCCGGGCGGGAGCTGATCCTCGCCCTGGGTCGCCGGGGCAAGGGATTGCCGGCGCGCGTGATTCCGGTGGAGCTGCATCACATGGCTTCCGCCGGCATCGATGTTTGGCTGGGCGCGCTCGCCTACGGCGCGAGCGAGGTGGCGGTGCTTGCCACCGGCGCCGAAGCTCCGCAATACGCGGAGGCGATCGAGCGCCAGACGGGTTTCGTAGATACGATCACACAGGCCCTGGGCTATCAGGGACGGCACGCGCAGCTCATTCGCGCTGCCGATGTCCGCGCACTGGAGGATGCCGTGTGGAAGCTCGAGCCGGCGCTCGCCGTGCGGGCGCCGGCCGCGTTTCACTGGAGCGCCGACAAGCGCACGACCCTCGCGCTCGCGATCGAGCATCTCGCCGGGCACGCGCCGACGCCGCGAGAGGTCATCGCGCTCGGGTGCGGCGCGCCCTTCGGAACGATCGCCGTCAATCGCGATTCCTGCACGATGTGCCTCGCCTGCGTAGGCGCGTGCCCCGAGGGCGCGATCCTCGACCACCCGCAGGCGCAGGCACCGCAGCTTCGCTTCATCGAGACGAAGTGCGTGCAGTGCGGAATCTGCGTGGCGACTTGCCCCGAACATGCGATCAGCCTCGAGCCGCGGCTTCTGCTCGGCGCTGCCGCGCGCGAGCCCCGCGTGCTCAACGAGGCCGCGATCTTCAACTGCATCCGCTGCGGCAAACCGCTCGGCACCGAGAAGATGATCGGCAGCATGCTCTCGCGCCTGGCCGGGCATTCGATGTTCGCCGCCCCAGGCGCGCTCGAGCAGCTGAAGATGTGCGCGGACTGTCGCGTGATCGACAGGATGGAGAAGGAACTTCCGCGCTCCGAGAACGGCCGAAGGACACAGGAGCCGTGAGCGACGCGCTCACGGCGAGCGCGCAGCCGGGCGGCGCGCTGTCTGAGGAAGATCAGGCGCGGGCCGACTTCTATGCGCTGCTCGGACGGCTTTACGCGGGCGCCCCAGACGCGCCGCTGCTGCAGACGATTGCCGCCGCGAGCGAGCTGGAGGTGGTCAGCGCAGACGAAGCGGCCAAGGAGTTGGCGAGCTCGTGGCGAGATCTCGTCCGGGCAAGCGAGGCGATGGACCCCGAAGCGGCAACGCAGGAATATCAGGACCTTTTCGTCGGGGTGGGCAGGAGCGAGGTCAGCCTGCACGCTTCGGCCTACCTTACCTACCCCGGAAGTAACCTGCTCGCCGACCTGCGCGCCGAACTCGCTCGCCTGGGCTTATCGCGGCGGCCGGAGGTTCCCCTCTACGAAGACCATCTCGCCACGGTTTGCGAGGTCATGCGCGCCCTGGTCGCCGGGGCTCCCGGGGTCGAAGCGGTGCCGGTGGCGCAACAACGGGAATTTTTCTCCGCTTTTGCTGTTGCTTGGGTCTTCGATTGTTGCGCCGCAATACAGCATTCACCTATTGCAAACTACTACCGTCGGGTAGCAAAATTCACCCAATGTTTCATGGCGATCGAGCGCGACTCGCTTGCCATCGAATGAATACGGATCACGGGATGCTCTGGGTCGATCCGATAAGGTCACATTTGCAGGTCAGCTGCAGTCTTTTTCTTGGAGGCACGCATGCGCTCGAGCCGGCGTAAGGATCCCGTCAGGAACTCGTCGCAGTCCGAAGGCACATCCCGCATCAATGCTCGGCGCGGATTTCTGCTCGCGCTCGGCGCCGGCGGCGCAGGCGCGGCGGCGCTCGCCGCGCGCAAGCTGACCGCCGTCGCGCCGGCAGCGGACGGCGCCGCGGAGGACGAGCCGGGGCAAAGCTATCAGCTCACCGATCACGTGAAGCGCTACTACGAAACGACGAAGATTTGATTTCTGTTTGCGCTCTTCCAGCGGGCCAAGTGTTTAAAGCCTTCTGGAAAGCGTAGCGAGCAAGCCCGAGCGCGAGAAGTCCCGCAGCGAGTTCCGAGACAGTACATGGAAGTACGGAGAGGAACGAGCGAGGACACGACGAAGCGATCGGGCTGCACCGTAGCTTTCCAGAAGGCTTTTTAGGAGGAGGACGGATCATGCTGCTCACCAAGATCAACAGGGCCACTGAGAGCGCCCCGGCAGCTCGTCCACGTTTCCGCCGCACGCCGGGGGCCGGACCCTCGACGATGGACAGGCGGACGTTTTTGAAACGTTCCGGGGTCGCCGCGGGCGCCGGGGCGTTCGCCAGCCAGCTTCCGTACGGCGTAATCGGCAAGGCCGACGCCAAGGACGAAGCTGCCGGCAAGACCGAAACCAAGCGCACCGTCTGCACGCACTGCTCGGTCGGTTGCTCGGTCGACGCTGTCGTGCAAAACGGCGTATGGATCCGGCAGGAGCCGGTGTTCGACTCGCCGCTCAACCTTGGCGCGCACTGCGCGAAGGGAGCCTCGGTGCGCGAGCACGGCATGGTCGAGAACTCGCACCGGCTCAAGTCGCCGATGAAGCTCGTCAACGGCAAGTGGCAGAAGATGTCGTGGGACGACGCGATCAAGGAGGTCGGTGACAAGTTGCTCGCGATCCGCAACGACAAGGAAAAGGGTGGTCCCGATGCCGTCTTCTGGGTCGGCAGCTCCAAGCACAGCAACGAGCAGAGCTACCTGCTGCGCAAGTTCGTCTCCTTCTGGGGCACGAACAACTGCGACCACCAGGCGCGCATCTGCCACTCCACCACGGTCGCCGGCGTAGCTAACACCTGGGGCTACGGCGCGATGACCAACTCCTACAACGACATGCAGAACACCAAGTGCGCCATGTACATCGGCTCGAATGCGGCCGAGGCGCACCCGGTGTCGATGCTGCACATGCTGCACGCGAAGGAGACGGGCGCGCGGATGATCGTGGTGGATCCGCGCTTTACGCGCACCGCCGCGAAGGCCGACTACTACGTGCGCATCCGCTCGGGAACCGACATCGCTTTCCTCTTCGGCATGCTCTATCACGTGTTCAAGAACGGCTGGGAGGACAAGCAGTACATCCACGACCGCGTCTACGGCATGGACAAGGTCAAGGAAGAGGTGATGACCAAGTGGACGCCGGACAAGGTCACGGAAGTGACGGGCGTTCCCGAGGCCCAGGTCTACCAGGTCGCCGAACTGATGGCGAAGAACCGGCCTTCGACGATCGTCTGGTGCATGGGCCAGACCCAGCACACGACCGGCAACGCGATCGTGCGGGCTTCCTGCATCGTGCAGCTCGCGCTGGGCAACATCGGCGTGTCGGGCGGCGGTGCCAACATCTTCCGCGGCCACGACAACGTGCAGGGCGCGACCGACGTGGGCCCGAACCCGGATTCGCTGCCGGGCTACTACGGCGTCATCACGGGCGCCTGGAAGCACTACGCCGCGGTCTGGGGCGTCGACTACGAGTGGATCAAGGGGCGCTACGCCTCGCAGGCGATGATGGAAAAGCCCGGCATGACGGTATCGCGCTGGATCGACGGCGTGCTGGAGAAGAACGACCTCATCGATCAGGACAACAACCTGCGCGCTGTCGTGTACTGGGGCCACGCGCCGAACAGCCAGACGCGCGGCAAGGAAATGGTCGAGGCGATGAAGAAGCTCGACATGATCGTGGTTATCGACCCGTATCCGTCGGCGACCGCGGCGATGGCGGCGATGGTGCGCAAGGACGGCGTGTACCTGCTGCCCGCGTGCACGCAGTTCGAGACCTCGGGCTCGGCGACGGCGTCGAACCGCTCGGTGCAGTGGCGCGAGCGGGTGATCACGCCGCTGTTCGAATCGCAGACCGACCAGGCGATCATGTACCAGTTCGCCAAGAAATTCGGCTGGGACAAGGAGTTCGTCAAGAACTACCAGATCTGGAAGCCGGACGGCGACGCCAAGTTCGACGAACCGACGCCGGAATCGATCCTGAAGGAGATCAACCGCGCCACGTGGACGATCGGCTACACGGGGCAGTCGCCGGAGCGGCTGAAGCTGCACATGAAGAACCAGGCAACCTTCGACGTGAAGACGCTGCGCGCGAAGGGTGGCCCCTGCGACGGCGACTACTACGGGCTGCCGTGGCCGTGCTACGGCACGCCCGAGATCAAGCATCCCGGGTCACCGAACCTGTACGAGCTGGACCGTAGCGTCATGAACGGCGGCGGCTGCTTCCGTGCCAACTTCGGCGTGGAGCGCGATGGCGTGAACCTGCTGGCCGAAGACGGCTCCTACCCGAAGGACTGCGAGCTCACTACGGGCTACCCCGAGTTCGACCACGTGCTGCTGAAGAAGCTCGGCTGGTGGGACGATCTCACGGAAGCGGAGAAGAAGGCCGCCGAGGGCAAGAACTGGAAGACCGACCTCTCGGGCGGCATCCAGCGCGTGGCGATGAAGCACGGGGCACATCCGTTCGGGAATGCCAAGGCGCGGGCGATCGTGTGGAATTTCCCCGACGGCATCCCGATCCATCGCGAGCCGCTGTACTCACCGCGACCCGATCTGGTCGCCAAGTACCCGACGCACGACGACAAGAAGGCGTTCTGGCGGCTGCCGACGCTCTTCAAGTCGGTGCAGCAGAAGAACGTCGAGGACAAGGTCGCCGAGAAGTTCCCGCTGGTCCTCACCAGCGGCCGCCTCGTCGAGTACGAGGGCGGCGGCGAGGAGACCCGCAGCAACCCGTGGCTCGCCGAGCTGCAGCAGGAGAACTTCGTCGAGATCAATCCGAAGGACGCCAACAACCGCGGCGTGAAGGACGGCGACTTCGTGTGGGTGAAGACGCCGACCGGCGCCCAGATCAAGGTACGGGCGCAGGTCACCGAGCGCGTCGGCCCGGGGACGACCTTCGTGCCTTTCCACTTCTCCGGCTGGTGGATGGGCAAGGACATGCTCGAGTACTACCCCGAGGGCGCACACCCGATCATCCGCGGCGAGGCGGTGAACACGGCGACGACCTATGGCTACGACTCGGTCACCATGATGCAGGAAACCAAGACGACGCTTTGCCAGGTCGAGAAGTTCACGGCGTGACGAGGAGGAGGCGAGACCATGGCCCGAATGAAATTCCTGTGTGACGCCGAGCGCTGCATCGAGTGCAACGGCTGTGTGACTGCCTGCAAGCAGGAGCACGACATTCCCTGGGGTGTGAACCGCCGCCGGGTGGTCACGATCAACGACGGCGTTCCGGGCGAGCGCTCGATCTCGGTCGCCTGCATGCACTGCTCGGATGCGCCGTGCATGGCGGTCTGTCCGGTGGACTGCTTCTACCGCGACGAGGTCGGCGTGGTGCTGCACGACAAGGATCTGTGCATCGGCTGCGGCTACTGCTTCTACGCCTGTCCTTTCGGCGCGCCGCAGTTCCCGCAGCAGGGCGCCTTCGGCGTGCGCGGCAAGATGGACAAGTGCACGTTCTGCGCCGGCGGGCCGGAGCCCGACGGATCGCCGGCCGAGTTTGCCAAGTACGGTCGCAATCGCCTCTCCGAAGGCAAGCTGCCGGCCTGCGCCGAAATGTGCTCGACGAAGGCGCTGCTCGCCGGAGACGGTGACGTGATCGCCGAGATCTACCGGAGCCGCTCCACGGTGCGTGCGGCGCGCGGCACACGCAGCGGTCCGCCGTGGGGCTGGGATTCGGCCTACGGCGGCGGCCAGCCGGCGCCGGGAGGCAAATCATGAAGTATCTCGCCGCCCTCGTGCTCGCCCTGCCGCTGGTGCTCTTCGTGTCCGCTTGCGGGCAGCGGGAAGAGGTCACCCGGTTCAAGCAGGGAACCTATCAGGGCAAACCCGATACACCGCCCTATCAGAACGCGCCTTTCAATGGCGATAAAGGCGCGTGGGAGCGGCAGCTTGCCACCCGCGCACAGTCCCAGAACGAGTACAAGCGCACCAACTAGGAGTGGCGATGGCTGACTCACCGATCGTGCGGGCGGCCACGGCCGCGCTCGCTGCGCTGCTGCTGGCCGTGGGCAGCGTGGCCTACGCGCAGACGCAAATTCCCACCCCCGCGCCGACCCCGGAAAACGCCTCGCCCGCAGCCGCGGCGCAGCGGCAGGTCGACCAGCCGCTCAACAACGCGCCCGTATGGCGCGAGGTGCGTACCGGCGCCCCGCAAACGACGACGGTCGTCGGACGCGAGACCAACGTGCTGATTCAGCCGCGCGGCGAAACCTGGCGCGCGCTGCGCGCGCCGCTTCTCTTCTGGGGCGGGATGCTCCTGGCAGTCGCCATCCTGGGCCTAGCGATCTTCTATCTCGCGCGCGGGCCGCTCGACGTGGGCGAGGGCGAGCGGCGCGGCGGGCGTCTGATCGAGCGCTTCGCGCCGATGGACCGCTACGCGCACTGGCTGCTCGCGATCGTCTGGGTCACGCTCGCCATCACCGGGCTCATCCTCTCGCTCGGCAAGGCCGTGCTGCTGCCGCTGATCGGTTACACGCTCTTCTCCTGGCTCGCTACG
>DASVFM010000124.1:0-3945 GCA_036380055.1 Casimicrobiaceae bacterium | reverse complement strand
GGGGCGTGCCTACTCAGTTCCTAAAGCGCGCGGCGAAAACGCCGGAGAGCGAGACTGCGACCGCCCGCGCGGTCGTCGAAGAGATGCTCGCCGAAATCGCCCGCGACGGCGAGCAGGCGGTGCGCAGTTACGCGGCCAAGCTCGATCACTGGACCGGGCCGATTGTCACGAGCCCGGAAGAGATCCAGCGGCGCGTGGGCGACATTCCGGCGCCTATCAAGCGCGACATCGAGTTCGCCGCCGAGCGGGTACTACGCTTCGCGCAGGCGCAGCGTGAATCGATCCGTGAGTTCGCGACCGAGGTACAGCCTGGACTCACCGCTGGCCAGCGCCTCATCCCGGTCAACGTTGCCGGCTGCTACGTCCCGACCGGGCGCTACGCGCACATCGCTTCGGCCTACATGGCAATTGCCACCGCGAAAGCGGCCGGCGTTCCGTTCGTGGTTGCCTGCTCGACTCCGTATCGCGGCGAGGGCATCCATCCGCACGTGCTCTACGCAATGAAGGTCGCCGGAGCCGACGCGATTCTCACCCTCGGCGGCGTGCAGGCGATCGCGGCGATGGCCTACGGGTTGTTCACAGGCAAGCCGGCCGACATCATCGTGGGCCCAGGAAACAAGTTCGTTGCCGAGGCGAAGCGCACGCTGTTCGGCAAGGTGGGCATCGACGTGTTCGCTGGCCCTTCGGAAGTCGCGGTGATCGCGGACGAGAGCGCCGACGCCGCGATCGTCGCCGCCGACCTCGTCGGCCAGGCCGAGCACGGCCACGAATCGCCGGCGTGGCTGATGACGACCTCGCGAGCGCTCGCCGAGAACGTCATGCGGCTGGTGCCCGAACTGATCGAGGGCCTGCCGCCGACCGCGCGCGAAGCGGCGGGGGCGGCATGGCGCGACTACGGAGAAGTGATGCTCGCCGATACGCGCGAGGAGCTTGCGCAGGCGTCGGATCGCTACGCGCCGGAGCACCTCGAGGTGCACGCCGCAGACCTCGACTGGTGGCTCGGGCGGCTGACGTGCTACGGGTCGCTCTTCCTCGGCGAGGAGACAACGGTTGCCTTCGGCGACAAGACCTCGGGTCCCAATCACATCCTGCCGACGAAGGGCGCGGCGCGCTACTCCGGCGGGCTCTCGGTGCACAAATTCCTCAAGACGGTCACTTGGCAGCGCATGACCCGCGAAGCCAATCGCGACATCGCGCAAGTCACCGCGCGGATCTCGCGGCTCGAGGGCATGGAGGCGCACGCGCGCACTGCGGATGACCGCCTCGCGAAATATTTTCCCGACGAGCGATTCGAGCGCGGCGCTCCGGTGCGGGGCTGACCGCGCATGGCGCGCTCGGATCTGTTCGATCTGTCGGGCCGCGTTGCCCTCGTGACGGGCGCGAGCTCCGGCATCGGCAGGACGCTGGCCATTGCCGTTGCCGATGCAGGCGCCGCGGTGCTGCTCGTGGCGCGACGCGCGCTGCGGCTCGACGAAGTTCGCGAAGAAATCGAGCGCGGCGGCGGGCGGGCAGCCACCATTTCCTGCGATCTCGCGGACCGCGGCGCCATCAAAGCGTGCGCCGCACAGGCGGCACAGCCCTTCGGGCCGCCGGACATTCTCATCTCGGCCGCCGGGACCAACCGCCGCAAGCCGATCCTCGAGGTGACTGACGACGACTGGGACGCGACGATGAGGATCAACGTGGAGGCGCCGTTCTTTCTCGCGCAGCAGCTCGTCCCGGCGATGATCGAGCGCGGCTTCGGCCGCATCATCAACATCGCGTCGCTGCAGTCCGTTCGTGCATTCGCCGATTGCGCGCCGTACGGGGCGTCGAAGGGCGCCATAGCGCAGCTCACGCGCGCGCAGGCGGAAGCCTGGTCGCGGCACGGCGTGAACGTGAACGCGATCGCTCCGGGGTTCTTTCCTACCGAGCTCACCGCCCCTGTCGTGAAGGACAAGCTGCGATGGGAGCAGATGGCTGCGCGTACCTTCCAGAAGCGCAATGGCGAGCTTGGCGATCTGTGGGGGACGGCGCTGTTTCTCGCGAGCCGGGCGTCTGATTACGTCACTGGACAGATCATCTTCGTCGACGGCGGCTTTTCTGCCGGCTGAGCACATGAAGGCGCTCGTCTACACTGGCCCGAGCGAGGTGATCTATCGCGACGAGCCTCAACCCACGCCCGCGCCGGGGGAAGTGCTGATCCGCGTGGACGCCGTGGGGATCTGCGGCTCCGACATGCATGCCTACCACGGCCGCGACCCGCGCCGCGTGCCGCCGCTGATCCTCGGCCACGAGCTTGCCGGCGAAATCCTCGCCGGGCCGGGTACGGGAGGCAGGGTCACGGTGAATCCGCTGATCACCTGCGGGCACTGCGAATTCTGCATCCAGGGTCGCAACAACCTGTGCGCGAATCGCACCATGATCGGCATGACCCGCGCCGGCGGGTTCGCGCAGTATGTGACCACCGCCGCTTCGAGTGTGATCGAGCTTCCCGCGGGGATGTCGGCGCGAGCCGCGGCGCTGACCGAGCCCGCGGCAACGGCGCTGCATGCGCTCAACGCGGCGGCGCGGGTCCTGGCTCGACCGCTGCCGGAGTGCGAAGCGCTCGTCCTCGGCGGCGGAGCGATCGGCCTGCTCGTCGCGCTGCTGCTGAGGAGCTACGGCTGCCGCCACGTCCGGCTCGCCGAGATCAACGAGCTGCGGCGCGAATCGGCACGCCGTGCGGCGGGCTGCTCGACCTACGACCCCGCGCAGGCGCCCGGCCCCGCGGCGGGCAGCGTCGACCTCGTCATCGACGCCGTTGGCGCTGCGGCGACACGCGATGCCGCGCTAGCCGCGGTGAAGCCCGGAGGCGTGATAATTCACGTGGGGCTTGCCGAGGGAAGTTCGGGGATCGACATACGCCGGCTCACGCTTGCAGAGATCACGCTGATCGGCGTCTATACTTACTCGACCGCGGACCTGCGCGCCGCCGCGCTCGGCTTGCACGAGGGTGCCTTCGGCGACCTCTCCTGGGTGGAGGAGCGGGCGCTCTCCGAGGGCGCGCGCGCGTTCCGCGATCTCGACCAGGGACGCGCCGCGGCGGCGAAGATCGTGCTGCGACCGTGAGTAACATCATCTTCGATCATGTGGCACGGCACTTTCGCCACAACGGAAGAGACGTCCCGGCGGTCGACGACGTGAGCTTCGAGGTACGCGCCCGCGAGTTCGTGGCGATCGTCGGCCCATCGGGATGCGGCAAGACTACCTGCCTGCGCATGGCGGCAGGCCTCGAGTTCCCGACCGCGGGAACGGTAAAGGTCGGCGGCAAGCCGGTCACTGCGCCGGGACCTGACCGCTCCGTGGTCTTCCAGCAGTTCGCGTTGTTTCCATGGAAGACGGTGGTCGAGAACATCGACTTCGGCCTGCGCGCAACGGGCGTGGGCGCGGCGCAGCGCCAGTCGCGCGTCGCGCGCTACGTCGAGTTGATGGGGCTCCAGGGGTACGAATCCGCCTTTCCGCATCAGCTCTCCGGCGGCATGCAGCAGCGCGTTGCGATCGCGCGCAGCTACGTGCTCGATCCGGATGTGCTGCTCATGGACGAACCGTTCGGCTCGCTCGATGCACAGACGCGCACAGTGATGCAGGAGGAGCTGGTCAAGCTCGCGCGCGCGAGCCCGCGCACGGTGCTGTTCATCACGCACGCGGTGGAGGAGGCCGTCTACCTCGCCGACCGTGTCGTGGTGATGACGCGCCGGCCCGGCCGCGTCGCCGAGATCATCGACGTGGCGAGAGTGCGCGCGGACGAGCGCTGGGACCGGCACGAGCGCATCGAGGACGTCATGGACGAGGCGTCGTTCGTGCATCTGCGCACGCATATCTGGCGGCTCCTGCGCGAGCAGCAGCCGCGAAACGAGCACTGAAGTGGTCCTTGCAACGCCAATCACGTCATGAGGAGGAGCAGATGATGAGCAAACGTCCGGT
>DASVFM010000123.1:0-14548 GCA_036380055.1 Casimicrobiaceae bacterium | reverse complement strand
CAGGAGGAATGGTGCCGTCCGATGGTCGCGGCGTTCGAGAAGGCGACCGGCATCAAGGTTCTCATGACGCGCAAGAGCTCGGGTGAGTTCTATGCGCAGATCAAAGCAGAGGCGGCCAACCCGCGCGGCGACATCTGGTGGGGCGGCACCGGCGATCCGCACCTGCAGGCGGCGGAGGAGGGCCTGACCGAGCCGTACAAGTCGTCGCGCATGGGCGAGCTCCAGGACTGGGCGGTCAAGGTATGGAACGTCTCGAAGGGCCGCACGATCGGCGTATATGCCGGCGCCCTCGGCTACACCTACAACACGGAGTTGCTCAAGAAGAAGAACATTCCCGAGCCGAAGTGCTGGGCGGACCTCGTCAAGCCGCAGTTCAAAGACGAGGTGCAGGTCGCCAATCCGAATTCATCCGGCACGTCGTACAACATGCTCGCGACGCTCGTGCAGATCATGGGCGAGGACAAGGCGTTCGACTACCTCAAGCAGCTGCACAAGAACGTCAATCAGTACACCAAGTCGGGTGCCGCACCCGCGCGTGCGGTCGCCACGGGCGAGACAATGGTGGGCATCGTGTTCCAGCACGATGCGCTTTATCAGATCCTCGGCGGTGCGCCGATGAAAATAGTCTCGCCCTGCGAGGGTACCGGATACGAGATCGGCAGCATGAGTATCATCAAAGGCGCGAAGAACATGGAGAACGCCAAGAAGTGGTACGACTGGGCACTGTCACCGGAGGCCCAGGCGATCGGCCTGGAGGCCAAGGTGTCGTACCAGCTTCCGTCGAACAAGAATGCGCCGGTGTCGCCGCTCGCGCCCAAGTTCTCCGAGATCAAACTCATCGACTACGATTTCGCGAAGTACGGCTCGGCGGCAGAGCGCACGCGCCTGCTCGCGCGCTGGGACAAGGAAGTATCCGCGTTGCCCAAGTAGCGGCCTGCGGGAGCCGCCGCAGGACTCGCCGCGGCTTCGGAAGCGCGCTCGTGGTCACCTCCGCCTCGTCGGCCGGCTTAGCTTCCCTCGCGCCTGCACGCTCCGCGCGCGACTGGGTGACGCCGGGACTCGCGGCCGGCGCACTGGCCGCGCTTGCCCTGTTGCCGTGGGGCAGCGGCACGCCATCGGCGCTCGCCTGGCTGTTCGGGCAGGGGCCGGCGCGCCTGGCCGCCTTCGACGTGTATGTCGCTCTTGCACCCGTGCTCGGGGCCGCAGTGGCCGCGCTCTGGTTCGCATGGATCGGCTGGCATCGCTTTGCGGCTGCCGCGAGCGCAATCGCGCTCGCGTGGGCGTTCGGCACGGCGCTCGCCGCATCGACGGCCGGCCCCGCCTGGAGCTTCGGGCCGGCGATTGCCCTGTCGCTGCTCGGCCTGTGCTTCGCACGCGCGCTGGCGCGCGCTGGCGGCTTTGGCGGCGATCCGACGATCGCGACGATCGTCGTCGTCAGCGCAGTCCTGCTGCTGATCTTCGTGTTCTACCCGGTTGGCAAGGCGCTGATCGCGGCGGTGCAGGACAGCCAGGGGCACTTCGCCCCCGGGCTCGCGGCCGAGCGCATGTTCACCGAGGACATCTGGGGCGTAGGCTGCCTCGGAGGCGGCACGCGCTGCGGTGTCGCCATCAATTCGGCGATCCTCGCGACCATCGTCGGCGTGCTGTCCACGCTCCTCGGCCTCGTGTTCGCGCTGGTCGTGCAGCGCGGCGGCCGGCGCTACGCCGGCCTGCTCGCTGTGATGTCGACGCTTCCCGTCATCACGCCGCCGTTCGTGCTCGCGCTGGCCCTCGTCGTGCTGTTCGGCCGCACGGGTCTAGTCACCGGCTGGCTCGATGCGCTCTTCGGCTTCGGCCGCTCCCGCTGGCTCTATGGTCTGCCCGGAGTCGCGCTCGCCCAGCTTCTCACGTTCGCGCCGATCGCCTTCATGGTGCTGCACGGTGCGCTGCGCGCTGTCAGCCCCGCGCTCGAGGAGGCGGCGCAAACGTTGAGAGCCTCGCGTGCCCGCGTGTTCCGCACGATCACCTGGCCGCTGCTGCGCCCGGCACTGGCCGCGGCGTTCCTGCTCGGGTTCGTCGAGAGCCTCGCCGACTTCGGCAATCCGATCGTTCTGGCGGGCAACTTCGAGGTGCTTTCGATCAAAATCTTCTTCGCCATTGCCGGCGCGCAGTTCGATCCCGGCCGTGCCGCAGTGCTCGCGTGCGTGCTGCTCGCGCTCACGCTGGTCGCATTCTGGCTGCAGCAACGCTGGCTCGGCCGCGCCTCGTACGTCACGGTGAGCGGGAAGGGTGACGGTGGCCTGCCCGCGCCGTTGCCGCGCGGCCTGTGGCTCACCTGCTGCTGGATCGCCGCGGCATGGATCGTGTTCACGCTGTTCTGCTACGCGATCATCGCCGCCGGCGGCTTCGTCAAGGACATCGGGCGCGGCGACATGACGATCACCGTGCACCACTTCGCCGACGCGTTCTCCGTGGACTGGGGCAAGTTCGGTGTGGTATGGAGCGGCTCGGCATGGGCCAGCCTGTTCAATACCATGGAGGTTGCCGCTATCTCCGCGCCGTTGACGGCGATCATCGGGCTCCTCTCCGCCTACGTGATCGCGCGGCACCGCTTCGCCGGCCGCGGCAGCTTCGAATTCCTAACCCTGGTGAGCTTCGCCATCCCCGGAACGGTCGTCGGCGTGTCCTACATCGTCGCGTTCAACGTGCCGCCCCTCGAGCTCACCGGCGGCATCGCCATCCTCGTACTGTGCTTCGTCTTCCGCAACATGCCGGTAGGAGTGCGCGCCGGGATCGCAGCGCTCGCCCAGATCGACAAGACCCTGGATGAGGCATCCTCCACGCTGAGAGCGTCCACCTGGCGCACGCTCACGGCGGTAGTGACGCCGCTGCTGCGCTCGGCCGTGCTGACAACGCTCGTCTTCAGCTTCACCCGCGCGATGACTGCCGTCAGCGCGGTGATCTTTCTCGCCACGGCGCAGTACAACTTGTCGACCGTGTACATCATCAACCGCGTGGAGGCGGGCGAGTATCCGCTCGCGATCGCGTATTCTTCCGTGCTGATTGTGCTGATGCTGGTGGCGCTGCTCGCGCTGCGCAGGTTCGTCGGCGAGGCGCGCCTCGGCCGGCGCACGGCGATGGTGGCAGCGTCCGGACTCTAGCGCTTGAGACCGACATGACGAAGACTTCGCAGGGCGTGACGTTCGAGGGCGTCTCCAAGCGCTATGGCGACGTGACCGCGGTCGACGCCGTGTCGTTCACGGTCGCGCCAGGGACGCTGTGCACCCTGCTCGGTCCCTCGGGCTGCGGCAAAACCACGACGCTGCGCATGGTCGCCGGCCTCGAGCCGGTCACGAGCGGACGGATCCTCATAGGCGACGTCGATGTCACGCGCCGCGCCGCCAACGAGCGCGACGTGAGCATGGTTTTCCAGTCGTACGCGCTATTTCCGCACATGAGCGTACTGGACAACGTCTGCTACGGACCGCTGGCGATGCACGTGGACAAGGCAAAGGCGCGCGAGCTCGCGCGGACCAAGCTTGGCATGCTGGGGCTGTCGGGACTCGAGGCGCGCCTTCCCTCCGAGCTGTCGGGAGGGCAGCAGCAGCGCGTGGCGGTGGCGCGTTCGCTCGTCCTCGAGCCCGCAGTGCTGCTCTTCGACGAGCCGCTATCGAACCTCGACGCGAAGCTGCGGCGCCGGGTCCGTCAGGAAATCCGCGAGCTGCAGCAATCCCTCGCGCTGACGGTGATCTATGTGACGCACGACCAGGAAGAGGCACTCGCGGTCTCGGACCATATCATCGTAATGGAGAGCGGGCGCATCGCGCAGCACGGCGCGCCGCGTGAGCTTTACGAAAAGCCGGCGAGCCGGTTTCTCGCCGACTTCATCGGGGACGCCAATCTCGTCGACGGTGAGCTCGGTCCCGGCGGAGCGAGCTTCACCGCCGGCGGCGTTAGCGTGCCGGTCCAGGCTGACGGCGTACGACCCGGACCCGCAACGCTCGCCCTGCGCCCGCACCGGCTGCGCATCGTCGAGCCCGAGCAGGGGCTTCTCGAGGGCACGTGCAAACGAGCCGCGTACCTCGGCAGCCGAATCGAGTACGTCGTCGCCACGCCGTGGGGCGAGTTGCTCGTATTCGACGCCGAGGGGCGGCGTGTCTATGCGCGAAGCGAGCGCGTCGGGATTCGCTTCGACGCGGACGCGGCGGTCGTTCTGCCGCGCTGACGCAGCATCGCGAGCGAGCCGTGGATGAGGTGATCATCGTCGGCGCAGGCATCGGCGGCCTCACGCTCGCGCTCGCGCTGCACCGAGTCGGCATCGCCTCGCGCGTCTACGAAGAGGCGCGCGAGATCAGGCCGCTCGGCGTGGGCATCAACCTGCTGCCGCATGCCACGCGCGAGCTCGCCGCGCTCGGGCTCGAGGCGGAGCTTGCGCGCGTTGCCGTCGCGACTCGCGAAGCCGTGTTCTTCAATCGCTTCGGCCAGCTCATCTACCGCGAGCCCCTCGGCCGCAGCGCGGGCTACGACTGGCCGCAATTCTCGATCCACCGAGGCGACTTGCAGCAGGTTCTGCTCGACGCGGTGCGCGAGCGGATCGGGGCGGAGAAGGTGTTGACGGGCTGGCGGTACACGGGCTGCAGCGAGGACAGTACAGGCGTTATCGCGCGCTTTCGCGCGACTGTCGACGACCGCGAGCTGCCGTCTCAGCGAGCGATGATCCTGGTGGGCTGCGACGGCCTGCATTCGGAGATCCGGGCAGCGCTGCATCCGGGCGAGAGCGAGCCGCGCTATTCGGGGGTGACCATGTGGCGCGGGGTGACGAGCTGGCCTGCGATCCTCGGCGGCGCCACGATGATTCGCGCCGGCTGGCTTGCGGGCGGCAAGCTCGTGATCTACCCGATTCGCGATCGCATCGACGCGGCCGGCCGCCAGCTGGTGAATTGGGTGGCGGAGATCGAGATGCCGCGACGCGCAGGGGACGAGCGGGATCGCGCTGGAGCGGTGGACGATTTTATCGCGGCGTTCGAAGACTGGCGCTTCGACTGGCTCGATGTGCCTCGCTTCGTTCGCGCCGCTGACTCCATTCTCGAGTTCCCGATGGTCGATCACGATCCTCTGCCGTGGTGGAACAGGGGGCGCGTGACGCTGCTCGGCGACGCCGCTCACCCGATGGTTCCGCGCGGATCGAACGGCGCCGGACAGGCGATTCTCGATGCGCGGGTCCTCGCCGACTGTCTCGCTGGGAACGGCGACCCTCGCGCCGCACTCGAGGGCTACGAGCGCAGGCGTCTGGGGCCGACGGCGGAAGTGGTGAGGATGAGCCGCAGCAATCCACCCGATGCGATCCTGCGCGAGGTCTACCTTCGCACGGGGGATCACCCGTTCGCACGCATCGAAGACGTGATCAGCCTGAGCGAGCTGGCAGCGCTCTCGGATAACTACAAGCGCGTTGCCGGGTATGATCTCGAATCGCTCAGAGGAGAAGGACGATGAGCATCCGACCGTTCACGGCAGGGATTGGCTGGCTCGCGGCCGTGCTGCTGCTGCCGATCCCGCTTCCCGCACTCTCGCAGGCTTATCCCGACAAGCCCGTACGCTTCATCGTGCCTTTCACCCCGGGCACCGGCCCGGATATCCTCGCCCGCACGCTGAGCGAGCCGATGTCCAAGCGGCTCGGCGTGCCGATCATCGTCGAGAACAAGGCAGGCGCGAGCGGCAACATCGGTACCGATCAGGTGGCGAAGGCGGCGCCCGATGGGTACACGCTGCTGTTCACCGTCAACACCTTCAGCATGGCGCCCGCGCTCTACAAGCCGCTGTCCTTCGATCCCGTCAACGATTTCGCGCCCGTAGGCGAGGTCGCGGTCGGCAATCTCGCGCTCGTCGTCAATCCTGCGCTCGGCGTGAACAGCGTGGCCGACCTCGTGGCGCTGGCGAAGAGCAAGCCGGGGGCGCTCAACTACGCCTCGCCCGGCAACGGGACGCCGCACCATCTGGCGATGGAGCTGTTCAAGCAGCAGATGGGGGTCGACATCGTTCACGTGCCCTACAAGGGAACCGCGGGAGCCGTCACGGACGTGCTGGCGAATCAGGTCCCGATGATGATCCTGCCGGTGCACGTCGCGCTGCCGTACGCCAAGTCGGGCAAACTGAGGATTCTCGCGGTGTCGGGCGACAAACGCTCGCCGCTCGCGCCTGATCTGCCCACCTTCAAGGAAGCGGGCATGCCGGGTTTCGACGTCGACCTCTGGTACGGGCTGCTCGCACCCGCACACACACCACCCGCAGTCATCGAGCGGCTCAATCAGGAGATCGCGGCCGCCCTGGCCCAGAGCGAGGTCCGAGACACGCTGCTGAAGCAGGGATTGATCCCCGTGACGAGCACGCCCGAAGCGCTGGGCGCGCTGATCCGGAACGACCTCGTGCGCTGGGAGACTGTCGTCGCGCAGGGCAAGATCAAGGCCGACTGAGGGGGCGGCCGCGGGCGAATTTCGGCGGAATACCTGTCGCATGCCTGGTGTTTGCAATTCGATGAGCTCCGTACGAGTCCCGGCCTCGTTCGACAGATCGCAGCTGCAGGCCGGACGAGCATGACCCGCCGTCGAAACGGCATGCGCGCGCGCGCCGGGCTTGCGCTCGCTTTCGCACTCGCCGCGGCGCCCGCCGCACAGCCTGCAACGACCGGCGAGCAGGCGCCGCCGTGTTCCGCGGCAGCGCTCGACGGCGGACAAAAAATCAACGTCGCCGACTACCGCGGCAAGGTCGTCTATCTCGACTTCTGGGCATCGTGGTGCGCGCCTTGCCGCGACTCCTTCCCGTTCATGAACGAGCTGCAGAAAGATTTTGCGTCCAAAGGCCTGCAGATCGTTGCCGTGAGCGTGGACAAGACGGCCCAAGACGCGCATCGCTTTCTCGAGCGCATCCCCGCGCAGTTCACGGTGGTCCTGGACACGGCGGCGAGCTGCCCGGCAGCCTACCGCCTGCAAGGCATGCCGAGCTCATACGTCATCGATCGCAGCGGAACGGTCCGCGCAGTCCACGTCGGATTTCACGCGAGCGACCGGGAAGAGATTCGGCGCCAGGTCGTCGAGATGCTCGCCGGGGGCAGCTAGATGGTGTCGACGCTGCGGGCTGCCGCCGCGGGCCTGGTCCTCGTCGCGGGGGCGCTCGCCGGTTGCACGACCGTGCCGCCATGGGAGCACGGCACGCTCGCCAAGCCGGTGATGTCGGTCGACGACCCACCGCAGGAGCAGCAACAGAAGCTGCGCACCTACGGCGCGAAGGAGGGCGGCGCGGCCGCGACCGGTGTCGGCGGAGGCGGGTGTGGATGCAATTAGCGACGCGAGCCCGCAGCGAGGGGCCCCGCGAAGCGGGGATCGCGCGAGGCGAGTCGGCGCTGCGGCCGACACAAGAGACGCTGCGGCAAGCCAACGGTCTAAGGAGGCCGCGGGCGCGAGCGTCGCCGCGGGTGCGAGCCGCAATCGCGTAAGCGCACCTCTCGCAGCCCTAACCGCCGCTGCAATGGCTCTGCCCGGCGTGCATGCGCGCGCGGCAGACCTGCCGGGCGCGAACCCGTTGATGCTCTACGGCTCGCATCTCGACTACTCCGAGAGCGGCGGCCGCATGCACGTGCGCGTCAACGAAGGCACAGCCACGGTCCCGGTCGGCGACAGCGTGCTCCTCGTTGCCGACGCGCTCCAGGACCTGATCAGCGGCGCCTCGCCCATCTTCAACGCGCCGGGCCCGAACGGCCAGCCGCAGCAGGTCCTGACCGGAGCGTCGGTCAACGACAGACGTAACGCCGGGGACATTGGCGCGAGCCTCTCCTGGGCCGAGAACCAGCTCACGTTGCGCCAGGGCTGGTCGCACGAGAACGATTACAAGTCGACGTGGACGAGCATCGAGGCGCGGACCTTCCTCAATCAGAAGGACACCACGCTCGCGGCGGGCTTCGCTTTCAACGACGACGGCGTGTCAACCCACGACACCCCTGACGACTTCAAGACGCGGATCAAGCGTGACTTCTTCGTCGGCGTGACGCAGGTGATCGACGAGCGCTCGCTGATCGAGCTCTCGCTCAAATACTCGTACAGCAACGGCTATCTATCCGACCCGTACAAGCTGGTGTTCGTGCAAAGCACCGGCTTGCTGCCCGACGCGCGCCCCGGCCAGCGGCGACAGACCGCCGTGACCGGGAAGTATCTCCTCTACATTCAGCAGATCGACTCGGCGCTGCAGGTCATCGGCAGCCTGAGCAACGACAACTGGGGCATCGATGCCGGCGCGCTCGAAGTGCAGCTCAAGAAGGAGCTGCCGGGTCAGTGGCTGATCAACGGCGGCGGACGCTACTATGCGCAGTCGAGCGCGGACTTCTACCAGCCGCTGTTTCAGACGCCTCCGGCCGATGGGCTGCACACCAGCGACTATCGCATGGCAGGATTCGGCTCCGTGAGCTGGCTGGCCGGCGTGACGAAGCAGCTCACCCCCAACTTCAGCCTGCAGTTCTCCGCCGAGCGCAGCTATCGCCGCTACGCGCTGAGATGGGGAGGAACGGGATTCTCCGGCGACAACTACATCTGGAGCTTCTACCTGGTCACGCTGCAGGCGCAGTTCTGAATCGGGGTGCCCCCATGCTCGGCCTGTATCGACATCCGTTCCGGGCCATGGGCTCGCGGTGCGAACTTCGTCTCTACGCGCGCAGCGAAGAAGAAGCGTCCGCGGCCGCGCAGAACGCAGCCGCCGACGTGCAGCGTCTCGAAGCCAAATATTCGCGCTATCGCGACGATAGCGTGACTGCGGCGATCAACCGGGTCGGTGCCACCGGTGGGGCCATCGCCGTCGATGACGAGACGGCGAGGCTTCTCGACTACGGCGCCACCTGCTTCGCGCAGAGTGATGGGCTGTTCGATCTCACCTCCGGGGTATTGCGCGAGGCCTGGGGCACGCATTGTCGGCGCCTGCCCGAGGCGGAGACGCTCGAGCGGCTGCTGCAGCGCGTCGGCTGGGACAAGCTGCGCTGGTCGCGTCCGTGCCTCGAGTTCCCTCTGCCAGGCATGGAGCTCGATTTCGGCGGCGTCGTCAAGGAATACGCGGCCGACCGCGCCGCCGTGATCTGCGCCGAGGCAGGCATGCGCCACGGGCTGGTCGATCTCGGCGGCGACATCAGAATCATCGGCCCGCACCCGGACGGCGCGCCGTGGCGCGTGGGCATCCAGCACCCGCGCCGGTCCGACGGCGTCATGGCTACGCTCGATGTCGCACAGGGCGCGGTCGCGACCAGCGGCGACTACGAGCGCTACCTCGCCATCGATGGCAAGCGCTACTGCCACATCGTCTCGCCGCGAACGGGGATGCCGGTGCAAGGTTTTGCGGGTGTCTCGGTTTTCGCGCCGGAATGCGTCGTGGCTGGCAGCGCAACGACCATCGCGATGCTGAGGGAAGCGCGCGGGCCGGCGTGGCTCGAGGAAGTCGGCCTGCCGCATGTCTGGATGGATCAGGACGAGCGCGTCGGCGGAACGTACGGCGCCGTGCGCTAACCCGTGCACGCCGCGCGGCGTGCTCGGCACGGCGACATTCTGCGAGGCGCTCGCTTTAACCCGAGCGCTACGCGCTTATTTCACGGCAAAGCAGTACAGCAGCGCATCACCGCCCGTGCTGCGCAGCTTGTCCGGATCGCAGCCGAGCGTCGGGTGCGAAGAATTCCAGGACGTCGCCCACGAGCTGTCGATGGGGCCCCTACGGTCAAAGTGACCGATCATCGCCGAGCCGTCGGGGCCGCCCTTCGTCCAGTTCCCGCAGGTCATGTCGGGGAATGGCGCGCCCGGGAAAGCGGTGCCGTCGGGTCGCGAGCCCGTCAGGATGTCGTGCTTGCTGGGCTTGTCCGTGGCGCCGTTGACCGGCTGGCCCTTCTCGTCCACGGCCGTCTGCTTCGTCACGTTGTTCGCGGCCGAGTGCAGGTCGTCGACGCTCTTGGCAATCACGACACCGTTGGCGTTCTGCCACGGGCCCGTGCCAATGCGGTCGCGCGCGTTAACGAAGTTGGGGTCGTTCAGCGCGGGCGCTTGCGTGCTGAGGTAAGCGTGCCACACGCGATCGGGAGCCCCGGCAGCCTTCGCAAGCGCCGCGCAGTGGCGGTCCGCGCCTTCGAGCCCGCCCAGGTTCGCTCCGTTGCCAGGACTCACGCTGGTCACAAAGAAGGTCATGTCCTTGATGTTGGATTGCGCCGCAACGCAACCGACCCACAGCATCAAGCCGGCTGCAATCAGATACGTTCCCTGCATAGCGCTGCGCATCACGGCCTCCTGTCGGCGACGTGAAATTGAACCATACTACGCTCCAAAGTCGGGCTGCAATCCCCGTGACGGAGATCCCGGCGAGCGCCGTTGCATCCCAGAAACTACGGGCCAGCTTCTCGACATGCTACGACTCGGCATCGACCTTGGCGGAACGAAGATCGAGATCGCTGCGCTTGCAGTCGATGGCCGCGAGCTGCTGCGCCGGCGGGTCGCGACGCCCAAAGACGACTATCGGGCGATCCTGGAAGCGGTAGCGCGGCTCGTTGCGGAGGCGGAGGCCGAGCTAGGAGATGCGGGCAGCGTCGGCATCGGGACGCCGGGCTCGCTTTCGCCTGTGACGGGGCTGCTGCGAGGCTCGAATACGCTGTGCCTCAACGGCAAGCCGCTGCGGGCCGATCTCGCGGGAATGCTGCAGCGCCCGGTGCGCATCACCAACGATGCGAACTGTTTCGCGCTATCCGAGGCGACCGACGGTGCTGGGGCCGGCGCGGAGGTCGTCTTCGGGGTGATCCTCGGCACGGGCGTCGGCGGCGGGATCGTCGTCCGCGGCGAGGTGCTGACCGGTCCCAATGCGATCGCGGGCGAGTGGGGTCACAATCCGCTGCCTTGGCCGCGCGATGACGAGCGGCCGGGCGCGGCGTGCTTCTGCGGCCATTCGGGCTGCATCGAGACCTTTCTCTCCGGCCCCGGCGTCGAACGCGATCATCTCGCGATGACGGGGCAACGGCTCGCCTCGCTCGACATCGCGACGCACGCGGCACGAGGCGACGCCGCGTCCGAGGCGACGCTGCGCCGCTACGAGGATCGGCTCGCGCGTGCTCTCGCGCATCTCATCAACATTCTCGATCCGGACGTGATCGTGCTCGGCGGCGGAATGTCGAACGTCGATCGGCTCTACGCGAAGATCCCTCTGCTCTGGGGCGAGTGGGTCTTCTCCGACCGCGTTGACACCCGGCTCGCGAAGCATGTGCACGGCGATTCGAGCGGCGTGCGCGGCGCAGCCTGGCTCGGAGCGACGGCGTGACTTGCTCCCGGGCGCGACGCCCTCCTTGGATCGTTTCGCGAGGTGAGCTGTCGCGCGTCGGGCGCAGCCCCGACTCGCCACGCGCGATCCCCGCTTCGCGGGGCCCTCGCTGCGGGCTCGCGTCGCTACATCCCGGAGTAATTGGGCCCGCCGCCGCCCTCCGGCACGACCCAGCGGATGTTCTGCCGCGGATCCTTGATGTCGCAGGTCTTGCAGTGCACGCAGTTCGGAGCATTGATCTGCAGTCGCTTCGCCGTGCCCGGCGCGCTCTCGTCGGCGACGAACTCGTAGACGCCTGCCGGACAGTAGCGCTGCTCGGGACCGTCGTAGAGCGCCAGGTTCACCTTGACCGGCACCGACGCGTCGCGCAGGCGCAGGTGTACCGGCTGGTCCTCCTCGTGATTCGTGTTCGAGACGAACACCGATGAGAGCTTGTCGAAGGTGAGCACGCCGTCGTACTTGGGATATTCGATCTTCGGCATCTCGGCGGCGGGCCGCAGCGTCTCGTGGTCGGGCTTGCCGTGGCGAAGCGTCCACGGCGCCAGGAAGCCGAGGCCGAGATCGTTGAGCCACATATGCGCGCCTCCGTGCACGGTGCCGAGCCAGGGTCCCCAAGCGATTCCCGGCTTGACGTTGCGCACCTTGCGCAGCTCAGCGTAGACCCACGAGCGGCGCAAGGCATCGGGGTAGGTCGCTAGCTCGTCTCGCGCATGGCCCTCGTTGAGCGCCGCAAAGGCGGCATCCGCCGCGAGCATTCCGCTCTTCATCGCGTTGTGCGAGCCCTTGATCCGCGGCACGTTGAGAAACCCTGCCGCATCGCCGACCAGCGCGCCGCCCGGAAAGACGAGCTTCGGTATCGACTGCAGGCCACCCTCGCTGATCGCGCGCGCGCCGTAGCCGATGCGCTTACCCCCCTCGAACGTTCCACGGATCGCGGGATGCGTCTTGAAGCGCTGGAACTCATCGTAAGGCGACAGATGCGGGTTCTCGTAGTTGAGGTGCACCACGAACCCGACCGAGACGAGGTTGTCGTCAAAGTGATAGAGGAACGAGCCGCCGCCCGTGCGCCCTTCGAGCGGCCAACCCTGGCTGTGCATGACCAGGCCGCGGTGGTGCTTCTCCGGTGCGACCTGCCACAGCTCTTTCAGTCCGATGCCGTACTTCTGCGGCTGCACGCCGTCGCGCAGATTGAACCTGGCCATGAGTTCCTGCGAGAGCGATCCGCGGCAGCCCTCGGCGAAGAGCGTGTACTTCGCGGCGAGCTCGATCCCCGGCTGGTAGCCGGCCTTGTGCGAACCGTCTCTCGCCACGCCCATGTCGCCGGTCGCCACACCGCACACCGCTCCCTTTTCGTCGAAGAGCGTCTCAGCAGCCGCGAATCCGGCGTAGATCTCCACGCCCAGCGCCTCGGCCTGCTGCGCGAGCCACCGACAGACGTTGCCGAGGCTCGCGATGTACATGCCGTGATTGCTCATCAGCGGCGGCAACATCCAGCTGGGTATGCGCCGCGCCCGCGTCGCGGAAAGGAACAGGAAGCGATCCTCGGTTACCGGCGTGTTAAGGGGGTTACCCTTGGCCTGCCAGTCAGGGATCAACTCCTGCAGGGCCTTCGGATCGACGACCGCGCCCGAAATGATGTGGGCGCCGACCTCAGAGCCTTTCTCGAGAAGACAGACGCTGACCTCGCGCCCGTGCTGCGCGGCGAGCTGCTTCAGGCGTATCGCCGCCGCGAGCCCGGAGGGACCGCCGCCGACGATTACCACGTCGTATTCCATCTTCTCGCGCGGCATGCGACCTCACAGCGATCCGGAGCCGGCTGCCATTATAATTGGCCTTTGCCGCCGCTCCGACCATGACTCATCCGCGGAAGCTGGTGCACGTCTCGCACATGCCCGTCCGCTGGGGCGACATGGATGCGATGGGGCACGTCAACAACACCGTGTACTTCCGCTACATGGAGCAGGCGCGAATCGAATGGTTCTACGCTTTCGCGCGCAAGCTCAACACCAGGCCCTACGCGGAACAGGGGCCGCTCATCGTCAACGCGAGCTGCACCTTCATCGAGCCGCTCGTCTACCCGGGAGAGGTCGAGGTGAAGATGTTCGTCGGCGAGCTCGGACGCAGCAGCTTCGGTTCGCACTACGAGATCCGCATGGGCGGCAAGCAGTATGCGGAGGGCGCCGCGAAGATGGTGTGGATCGAGTGTCAGTCGGGGCGATCGATTCCGCTGCCCGCGCCAGTGCGCTCGCTGCTCGAAAGCGCGTGAGGCGCGCGTACCAACACACGGTCTTCAGGAGAGCAGGATGACTTCGCCGCTGTGGCAGCCATCGCCTGAGCGCATTGCGCGGGCGAACCTGACCTCCTTCGCGGCGGGCGCCGCGGCGAGGCACGGCGTTGCGCTGCCCGACTACGCGGCGCTGTACCGCTGGTCGGTCGACGCGCGGGACGCGTTCTGGCGCGAGCTATGGGACTACGCCAAAGTCGTGGGCGAGCCCGGAACGAAGACGCTCGTCGACGGCGACAAGATGCCCGGCGCGAAATGGTTTCCCGAAGCTCGCCTGAATTTCGCCGAGAACCTGCTCGCGCGCGGCGCGACCGACGAGCGCGCGGACGCGTTTGTCTTCTGGGGCGAGGACAAGATCAAGCGCCGCGTCTCGAACCGCGAGCTCCGCGACGAAGTCTCGCGGGTGGCACAGGCACTCCGTGCGACCGGCGTGAAGCCGGGCGATCGCGTCGCAGCGTTCGTTCCCAACATGCCCGAAGCGATCATCGGCATGCTGGCAACGGCGAGCATCGGGGCGGTGTGGTCGTCGGCATCGCCCGACTTCGGCGTACAGGGTGTGCTCGATCGCTTCGGACAGATCGAGCCCGCAGTGCTCTTCACCGTCGACGGCTACTGGTACAACGGCAAGCCGCAACCGGTCCTCGACAAGGTGGGGGCGATCGCGAGCAGGCTGCCGTCGCTGCGCCGTGTCGTCGTGGCTCCGTATCTCAGCGCGACCTCCAACACGGCGCTTGATCTCGTCGGCGTCGCGCACGCCATCTCCTGGCGCGACTTCACCGCGCGATTCACGCCGCAGGCAATCGCCTTCGCGCGGCTGCCGTTCGATCACCCGTTGTGCATCCTGTATTCCTCCGGTACCACGGGCGTCCCCAAGTGCATCGTGCATGGCGCTGGGGGTGCGCTGCTGCAGCACGTGAAGGAACACCGGCTGCACTGCGATCTCAATCCCGGCGACCGCCTGTTCTA
>DASVFM010000122.1:0-12053 GCA_036380055.1 Casimicrobiaceae bacterium | reverse complement strand
GGCTACTGTGCCTTGATCCCCGCCGCCTTGATGACCTTCGCCGATTCGTCGATTTCGTTCTGCACGAACTTGGTGAATTCCTGCGGCGTCATCGGCATGGGCTCCGCGCCGAGCGTGGCGAAGCGCTCCTTTACGTCCGCGGATTGCGACGCGGCGCGCACGTCGCGAGCGATCTTGTCGATCACCTCAGGCGGCGTGCCCGCCGGTGCGAACAGACCGACCCACAGCGAATAGTCGAATCCCGGCAGCCCCGACTCGGCGACGGTCGGCACGTTGGGCAGCGCGCTCGAGCGCTTGGCGGTGCTCACGGCGACCGCAACGAGCTTCCCCTCGCGCACGAAGGGCAGCGCGGCCGAGATCGGCGCGAAATAGTACGTGACGCGTCCGGCGATCGTGTCGGTGAGCGCTTCCGGCGACCCCTTGTAGGGGACATGGACGACGTCGATGCCCGCGGCGAGCTTGAATTTCTCGCCGTTGATGTGCGTCCCGCTTCCGGTGCCGGCGGACGCGTAGTTGAGCTGTCCCGGCTTCTGCTTGGCGAGAGCGATCAGCTCTCCGACCGTCTTCACGCCCAGCGAGGGCGACACCACGAGGACATTCGGCTGGCCGCCGAGCGCTGCGATGTCGGCGAAGTCTTTCGTCGTGTCGAACGACAGGTTCTGATAGATGGATGGGTTGTACGCCTGGGCCGCCGAATTCACGAGCAGCGTATAGCCGTCGCCGGGGGTCTTGGCCACGACTGCCTCGCCGATCGTACCGCCAGCCCCAGCGCGATTCTCCACGACGACCGGCTGACCCCACATCTCGGAGAGCTTCTGCCCGTAAGTGCGCGCGAGAATGTCCGTGGCGCTGCCGGCTGTGAACGATACGATCATGTGAACCGGCTTGCTGGGGTAGCCCTGCGCGAGCGCCGGACCAACCCACGCGCACGCGAGCGTGAGCGCAACGACGTATCTTCCGCATCTCATAGTTGTCTCCATGGGAACTGTCTAGCTCAAGCCGTCGCTGACGGCCACTTTCTCGGGCGAGAGCTTTATGCCGGAGGCTTCCGCCTGCAGGAGCAGCAGCTGCGCGAAATCCTGCTCGGTCATGCCGCGGCCGATGAGCGTCTGCAGGATGTCGCGTGTGGTCGACGCGAGCGGCATCGGCACCTCGAAGTGTCTGCCCGCATCAAGGCCGAGATCGAGATCCTTGCGCAGCAGATGCGGGGTGAAGGTCACCTTGAAGTCGAGGTTCACGAACGCCGGCGTCTTGTAGCGCGAGAAGGTCGAGCCCATCACACTCTGGTTGATGAAGTCGAGAAAGGCGTGCCGCGGGACGCCCGCCTTCTGCGCGAGCACGGTGATCTCCGCCAGGGATTGCGTGACCACGCCGAGGAAGACGTTGTGGCAGATCTTGACGATCCGTGAGAGCTCACCCTCGCCCACGTAGCTCGCGGAGGGCGCGATCAGCTTCAGAAAGGGCAGCGCAGCCTCGAAGGCGCTCCGCGGTCCGGAGCACACGAAGGAGAGGCGGCCGGCCTTCGCCACCTTGGCATTGCCCGACACCGGGGCCGCGAGGCATTCGATCTTGCGCTTGGCGAGAATCGAGCGCAGCTCGGCCGAACCCTCGAGCGAGATCGACGAGCACTCGACGAAAAGCCGCGGTGCCTTGCCGCCGGAGAGCAGCCCTGCCGGACCGACGACGACTTCCTTCACGTCCTCCCAGGTCGACACCATGCAGAACACGATGTCGCACGCCGCGAGCTCGGTAAGGCTCTGCGCGATCTTCGCTCCATGCGCTGCGAGCGGCTCGGCTTTCGCACGGGTGCGGTTCCAGACGGTGAGGTCAACGCCCGCCTTGGCGAGGCGCTCGGCCATCGCATAGCCCATGCGGCCGGCGCCGATCCAGCCGACGCGCGCGGCCGCGGATCGCTTGGCTTTCGCCATTACGCCCCCACCCCGAACGGCAGGTCGACAACCATGCGCCAGCTCCCGTCGGCCTGACGCCGCGCGACCACGACCTCCTGCCCGCTCATCTGCGCGCGCTTGCCGTCGGGACCGGTGACTTCGAGATCCCACTTGCCGCTCACGACGGCGATGTCGCCCGACTGCGCCGCCACCTTCGGGGCGAGCGAGATCTTCGGCTTGCCGGCGAGGAATCCGGTCAGCGCGCTGCGGATCGCGGCGTGGCCCGTGACGAGGCTGCCAGGCATGGGCATAAGGGTCGCCTGCGGCTCGTAGAGCGCGACCAGATCGTCGAGCCTGCCGGCGTTGAGCGCCTGCTCGAACAGGCGGTCTAGGTCCTCTGGTTTTTGTGCTGGCATGGACGCTCCTTGTCGACGAAGTCCGCGTTACGGCGCGCGGTCGCGCGGCCCCAGAAAGAACCACAGGATCAAGCCGAGCAGAGGCAGCAGCACTACGGCGAGTATCCAGATGAGCTTCTTCTCGTTCGAGACGGAGCTCTGGAAGATATTGATGATCGCCCAAACGTCGCCGGCAAGCACGAGGATGCCCAGAATCCCGCCATATCCATAGTTCAGCATCTTGGTCCCTTTCTTCCGCTGGAGTTGACTGTCGTTGGCGCCAATGGAGCGCGCGCCCGAGGATCAATACGGATTTGCGATCGGCAGCTCCTGCGCCGGAAAGAGCGAGATCACCTTCGGCCCGGTCGGCGTTAGGATCACCTCTTCCTCGATCCGCGCGGCGGAGATGCCGTCCTTCGCCGGGCAATAGGTCTCGACGGCAAACACCATCCCGGCCTTGAGCTCGATCGGGTCCGCGAGCGAATTGAGCCGCGAGACGAGCGGGCGTTCGTGCAGGCCCAGTCCGAGGCCGTGGCAGAAGTTGAGCCCGAACGCTTCCATCTCGCTCGCAAAGCCTATCTCCTGCGCCTTCGGGAACGCGCGCGCGATCTTGTCGGTCGTCACGCCTGGCTTCAGGAGATCGATCGCCCTGTCCATCCACTCCCGCGCATAGCGATACGCAGTCTGCTGCGCCGGCGTAGCCATGCCGACGTTGAAAGTCCTGTAGTAGCAGGTGCGGTAGCCCATGAACGATTGAATGACGTCGAAGAACGCCTGGTCGCCGGGGCGGATGAGCCGGTCAGTGAAATTGTGCGGGTGCGGGCTGCACCGCTCACCGGAGATCGAGTTGATCGCCTCGACGCAGTCGGAGCCCATCTCGTAGAGACGCGCCGTGGCGAGCGCGACGATCTCGCTCTCCTTCACCCCCGGCTTGAGCGCCTCGGCGATGTCCTGGTAGACGCCGTCGACCATCGCCGCCGCCATGTTGAGCAGCGTCAGCTCGTCGATGTTTTTTACCTCGCGCGCCTCGAGCAGCGTCTGTTGTCCGTCGCGCACCTCGATGCCCAGCTTCTGCAGCTCGAAGAGCATTGGCGGCTCGACGACGTCGAGGCCGAGCGGCATCGCGCCTACTCCTTCGGCATCGAGCAGCGCCCTGATCTCGCGCGCCGCGTCGCGGAAGAGCGCACCGTCGCCGCCTACGGCCCCGCGCAGCCCGAGCAGGCCGGCTCGACAGTGGTCGTGGTGCAGCCACGGGGCGTGCAGGCGATGGTGCTTCGCAGCCGAGCCGAAATCCCAGATGTACGGATCGCCGGTGCCCGTGAGCAGCGCATAGCGCGTGAGCTTGTCGCGCGCCCATTCGCCGATGACCGTGCTCGTGATGTAGCGGATGTTGTGCTGATCGAAGCAGAGCAGCGCTCCGAGCCCGGAGTTGGCGAGCGCTGCGCGAGTGCGCGCGAGCCGGTAGTCGTGCAGCCGGCGGAAGTTCACGCGCTCCTCGAAATCGACCTGCGTGTGCCCGGGTGCCTGGAGCGGTCGGTCCCACCGGTGCTTCGGATCGACGTCGTCCGCGCGGACGACTGTCGGCTCCCTGGATTTCTTCTTCATTGCTTGCCGAATGCCTTCTCGTAGTAGGACAGGTCGACGTATTTCATCGGATCGGTGAGCGTCTTCCTCGGTGTCGCGTACTTGCTTCGCAGCTCGAGCACGGTGCGAATACCGTTCATATCCAGCGAGGCATCGCGTGTAAGGCCGCCCTTGTCGGCGAGCAGGAGATCGTAAGCCTGCTTTGCAAGGGCAGGCGTCATGTCGCGCTGGTTCGCGACCAGGATGGCTTCGACGATCTCGCGGTTCGCGCGATCGTAGATCCAGTCCAGGCCGGCACGATATCCGCGCATGAACCCGATCAGCTCCTTCTCGTGGCTCGCGGCCCACGAGCGGCGCGCCGCGGCCGCACTGCCCTGATACGCCCCAAGCGATTCCGCATAGGCGAGCACGTTGAGTCCTCGCGCCTTGCCCGTCAGGTCGAAGGGCGTGCGCAGCATCGTGGCGTCCTGCTTCCCGGCGAGCAGCTCGCGATAGCGGTTGGGAGTTCCGCCGGCGCGCACGAAGGTCACGTCAGTCTCGGCGATCCCGTTGCGTGCGAGCATCTCCCGCGTCAGGAACGCGAAGCCGGTCGTCATCGCGTCGACTGACACCGTCTTGCCCTTGAGGTCGGCGAAGCTCTTCACTGCCGGCGAGGCGACGATCGATGCGAACCCCCCGTCTCCGCCGAGAAACGCGAAGAGATCCGGATTGTCGGGAATCTTCGCCTCGCCCTGTCCTTCCTGATAGGCGACGTAGTTGTCCATCAGCGCCACCGCGATGTCGAACTTGCCGTCGAGCAGCGATGTGATCAGGTAGACGGATGTCGGCGTGAACGAAAGTTGGACGCTTACACCGTTCGCCTCGAAGAAGCCCTGGCGCTGTGCCGCCCACAAGGGAAGATTCCAGCCGCCGTCGAACGCGATGACGCGCAGCAGCGCCGGTGGCGCTGGCGCCTGCGCATCGGCGCCTGCAACCAGCGCGCACGCGAACACGAGCCCCGCAAGCGATCGCCACGCCATGAAGATCATCCGAGGAAGAGGCGCTATCCTGCCCGAAATGGCGTGAGCGTGGAAGCCGGTCAGGCAACGGCTTGCGCAGGGAGCGCAGTTCGCTTGCGCTGCAGCAGCCACATTAGCAAACAGCCGAGCAAGGCGCCCGCGAGGAGATGTTTGATCGTGTGGCCGGAGATCAAGCCTCCCGTAGCCGAGAAGATCGATGCGTCGAGGCGCTCGCAAATGGTCATCGTGACGTCGAGGCCAAGCGCGGCCACCAACCAGCCGATGTGGGAGTGCCTGCCTCGACGCAGGAGACACAGGCAAATGATCATCAGCCCTACGCCGACGCGCACGACGAGGTAGAAGAGCAGGTCGTCCCGGCCCAGGCGTCCGGTCAGCGACCACCACAGGACGCTGGCGGCGCCGAGGAGCGCGAAGGGCCACCACGCGACGCGGGCGAATGCCGGGTCGGCCCTGTCGGAAAGCACGAGCGCGAGCATCGCCGCCAGCACCAGCGTCATCGGCAGGCGGTCCCACATCAGCCGTGCGTTGCCCGGTTCCCAGTGGTAATACGCGGACCCGATCGCGGTGAGCAGCATCCCGGCGACCAGCAGGGCGTAGGCGGCGCGCTCGCCCTCGTCGATGTGCACGCGGCGCCAAAGGGCGAGACCCGCAAGTCCGGCGGCGAGGATGGCGAGATTGCTGAGCACGTCGGCGGCGCGCGGAATCGGACCGAGTGCCTGCGTGTCGGCGAACCGGTGATAGGAAGGATCCTGCGCAATCGGCCCGAACACGAAGCGCAGCAGTGCATAAAGACCGACCGCGATCGCGACGAGACCCCAAGTCTGAAGGCGGGCCCGGCGCAGGCGCGGTGTTCGCTCGCCGTCCACGCCCGCCCTCGATCTATTGAAGCTGCGGCTTCTTCAGAAAGTCGTTGCGATCGGCCGAACGCAGCTGCAGGTGCAGGACCTGCGCATCGCGCGTGAGCGTCAGCGGCACTTCGACGCCGGCCCGGCCGAGACGCCAGACCTTGCGGAACATGTCGGCGAGCCCCGCGACGCGCTCGCCGGCGACCTCGAGCACGATATCGCCCGGCTGCACCCCCGCGCGATCGGCCGGCCCGCCCGTGGCGAGCGCGGTGACCGCGAGGCGCTGCTCGGCCTCGCCGGTGTACATGCCGAGCCATGGGCGCGGCGGTCGTGCGGGTCCGCCGAACCTCAGCATTTCGTCCAGGATCGGCTCGAGCAGATCGACGGGTACGAACATGTTGCCCGAAGCCGACTCCGCGCCCTGGCCTTCCTGCACCAGCAGAGAGCCGATGCCGAGAAGCCTGCCGTCTGCGCCGACCAGCGCCGCGCCGCCCCACTGCGGGTGCGGCGGGGTCGTGAAAATCGCCTCGTCGAGCAGGTACTCCCAGTAGCCGGCGAACTCGCGTTTTTCGACGATGCGCGCCTTGAGCGCGTGCTCGCGTCCTCCGTAGCCTATGACGATCACCTCCGCGCCCGGGACGGCCGAGGCCGCCGAGCCGCGGGCGAGAACCGGCGCGCGCAGCCGACCCAGCGGCTGCACCAGTCCGAATCCGCTCGCCTGATCGTATGCAAGCGCGTGGCCGGGCAGCGCCGTCCCGTCGTTCAACGTGAGCCAGATCGTCTGCGCTTCGGTGATGAGATAGCCGATCGTGAGCACCAGGCCGTCCTCGCGGATCACCACTCCGTTGCCGAGGCGCTCCGTGCCGAGAATCGAAGCCGTGAATGCATCCTCCGCGACCTCGGAGTGCAGCATCACAACCGCATCGAGCGCAGCTCTTAGATCGAAGGCGACATCCGTCGGCGCAGGTTGCGCAGCGAGCGGAAAAGCCCATTGCATCGATTCGGCCATCGATTTGTCCACCTGCGCTCGGACGGCGCCCGCGAGGCACCCATCTTACGCGATGCCGCGCGATCCGGCACCGGCACACCGCGAGCGCGAACCGGGGTAACATGCCGGCGCCACCTTCGACGTTCATGTCCGCGTCCCACAAGGCTCACATTCTCGCCGAGGCTCTGCCTTACATCCGCGCGTATCACGGAAAGACGTTGGTGATCCGCTTTGGAGGCGAGGCGATGGCGGACCCGGCGCTCAAGGCCGGCTTTGCTCGCGATGTGGCGCTGTTGCGGCTGGTGGGAATGAAGCCGATCGTCGTGCACGGCGGTGGCTGGCGCATCGACGAGTTGACGCGACAGATGGGCATCGAGACGCGCCGCCATTGCGGGGTGCGTGTGACCGACGAGCGCACGCTCACCGTGATCGAGATGGCGCTCGGAGAGCTCAATCAGGAGCTCGTCTCCCTCATCAACAGGCATGGCGGCCGCGCCGTGGGCTTGAACGGACAGGATGGTCGCTTCATCCACGCTCGCCGCCTGGTGCTGGAGCCGGCGGGCGACGAGGCGCCGGACCTCGGCTACGTGGGCGACGTCGAGAGCATCGACACCGGTCTGATCGAGCTGCTGCTGACGCGCAAGTTCATTCCGGTCGTCATGCCGATCGGCGTCGGTGCGGATGGCACGGCGTACCACATCAATTCCGATCTGCTCGCCGGACGGCTCGCGCGCGCCCTGAGGGCGGAGGCGCTGATACTGATGACCAACGCGCCCGGCGTCATCGGCCGCGACGGCAGGCTCGCTTACATCATGCAGGCGGGCGAGGCCGACGCACTGCTGCGCGAGGGCGTCGTACAGGGTGGAATGCGTCCAAAAGTGACCGCCGCTCTGCACGCGGTGCGCGAAGGCGTGCGCGCCGTGCACATCATCGACGGCGGGGTGCCGAGCTCGCTTCTGCTGGAAGTGCTCACGGCGGAGGGCGTCGGAACCGCGGTGCGCTCCGACGAGGGTCCGCATTTTCTCGAAGACAGTCGAGCGTATCTCTTCGCGCGCTGACCACGCGCTCCTGCCGGCTACGCTGTGCCGAATCGCGACAGCGAGAACGCGCTG
This sequence comes from Casimicrobiaceae bacterium, assembly GCA_036380055.1. Classification (GTDB taxonomy): domain Bacteria; phylum Pseudomonadota; class Gammaproteobacteria; order Burkholderiales; family Casimicrobiaceae; genus PALSA-1003. Next base: position 4,221 of record DASVFM010000122.1, on the reverse strand, counting down.
AGGTCGACTGTGCTCGCCCCGTCGATCAGTCTTTGCGCAAGCGCCTCGCCGACCGCAGGCGAATGCTTGAAGCCGTGGCCCGAGCACGCCGAGGCGATCAGCACGCGCCCGCTGTCCGGATGCGCATCGATGACGAAACCGAAATCCGGCGTAACGGTGTAAAGACAGGCTGCCGCCTTCAGGCAGCGCGGGTTCACGTCCAGGATGCGCGGCGCCACGTAGTCGTCGAACATCGAGCGCTTCTCCTCCTCGCTGACTTCACGCGACACGCGATCGGGCGTAGTCGCGCTCTCGAAGGATTCGCTAGCGATCTTCATGCCGCCGCGGGCGCCGTCGACGGCAGGGAAGCCGTAGATTCCCTGCTTCCTGCCCTGCAGCTCCCAGATGAACACGGGGAAGTTGTCCGGCGCGAACGCGGAAGCACCTTGGTCGAGATCGAACCAGAACATCACCTGTCGGTAGACGCGGAAGTGCCGCGCAAGCTTCTCGCCGACCAGCCCGGGCAGCCAGGGTCCTGCCGTAAGGACGAGGTTGTCGGCCTGAAAGCTGCCGCGGTCGGTCGCGAGCTCCACGCCGGAGTCGGTGGCATCGAAACCCTGTACCGTTTCTCCGCGACGGATCTCGGCGCCGTGGCGCTCAGCCAGAACGAGCTGTGCGCGCACGCACTCCTCGGGGCGCAGGAACCCGGCGTCGCGCTCGAGATAGCCACGCTCGTCGTCGGCCACTTTGAATTTCGGAAACCGCTTGCGGATCGCCGCCGCATCGAGCTCCTCGTGCGCAATGCCGTAGCGCTGCGCGGCCGCCAACGTATTCTGGAAGAAGTTTTCCACGTGGGTGTACGAGGTCTTGGCGTGGCTCGAGATGATGAGCCCGCGGGTGAGGGTGAGCAGCGTGGCGCCTGTGGCGCGTTCCATTTCCCTCCACAGCTCGTGCGACCGAAGAGCGAGCGGCGTGTACTGTTCCCCCTCGCCAATCGCGAGCCGCGTGATGCGCGTGCCGCCGTGCGAGGATCCGTATGCATGCGGCGGCGAGAAGCGGTCGATGCCGAGGACGCGCTGGCCTCTGCGCGCGAGGTGATGCAGCGCGGCGCTGCCCATCGCTCCGAGGCCCAGGACGATCGTTTCAAAGCGGCTCATTGATGACTTCTTGAAACCTGTATCCTAGCGGCTCGGTGTTCCGCGCTCCCGCAGGTTGTGAATTCACCCCGCAGACCCGCTCGCCGCAGATACATGCCGGCGGCCGTCGAACCTCCGACGTTCCTGCAGTTCGTGCTGCTGTCCATGTTGCTGCACGTGCTGGTGGTCGTACTCTTCGGCAACGCGACGGGCGTTGGCGCACGTCGCGGCGAGGGTTGGTGGGGCCCGCTCGACGTGACGCTGCGTCGCTTGACGCAACCAGCCGCGCCGCCAGGCATTGGCCCGTTCGCAGAACGCGGCGTACCCGCGCCGCAACGTGCGCCGACGCCGGCCCCGAAGGCTCCTGCGGCCGAAAACCCCGAGGCAACGCTGGAGCGCGAAATTCTGATCCAGCCCTCGCCGATCGAGCGCATCGCTCCGCCCGCGATCGAGCGCGAACTGTTGCCGCCGCTGTCGGTGCCGCTCCGTGCAGTGCCTGTGCCGCCGGCCGCGCCACTCGAGAAAATCGCTCCTGCCGGCGTCGCGCCGGCCATGGTGCCTCCGGTAGAGCTGCGGCCGCACGAGAGGCCGCTTGTCCCGAGTGCCCCGATCGAGCGGCTCTCACCGCAACAACCCGAGCGCCCGATGGTGCCGCCGGTGCCGTTGCCGCCACGCGAATCGCCGCAGCTGCCGAGCGCACCGATCGACCGGCTCGCGCCGCCGCAACAACCCGAGCGTCCGATGGCGCCTCCGGTATCGCTGCCGCCGCGCGAATCGCCGCAGCTGCCGAGCGCTCCGGTCGAACGACTCGCGCCGCCGCAACAACCCGAGCGTCCGATGGCGCCTCCGATATCGCTGCCGCCGCGCGAATCGCCGCAGCTGCCGAGCGCTCCGGTGGAGCGACTCACGCCCCTGCCGAGCGAGCGGGAGTTGAGTCCGCCGGTCGTGCTCCCGCCTCGGGAAACGCCGCAACTTCCGGCGGCACCGATGGAGCGAATCGCGCCGCACAGCCTCGAGCAGCGCGAGATCGCGCCGCCTGCCGTCGCACCGATTGCACCTGCTTCCCCCGGCGTCGATCGTGGGACAAGGTCCGCGACGCCGGCTCGTCCCGCGCCTGTACCGAGGCCAGTCGGACCTCCGGCCCAGGTGCCGGCCCGTCCGGAAGTCGCTCCGGAGGAGCGGCTGCCAAATTTGTGGTTCGCGCCGCGCCCCGACGAAAGCATGTTCAAAGAGCGCCGCGACGTCGTGATTCCGTCGACCGAGCCGGGCGAGTTGCCTCACATCGATCGCGAGGGAGCACGGCAGCGGGCGCGAGAAATCGCGAGCGGCGAAGGCTCGCGCCGAGTGATCAACCTTCCGCTGCCGGTGCCGCCTGAGAAGAAGTCGAAGGAGGCGCAGGCGATCGACAAGGCCGGGAGGCCCGATTGCCGCACCGAGTATGCCGATCTCGGCTTGCTCGCGGTCCCGGCGCTGCTCGCCAATGCGATCACCGATACCGGTTGTAAGTGGTAGCGCCGAGCTGCCGGCCGGGCGCATTGACGCGCGCCCGGATGCCACTAGATCAAGACGCCCAGCGGTATTTCTCCGAGCACTTGATGATCTGCATGGTGGTCGGGAATTCCAGGCAGACGCGCGCGTCGGCTTTCGAGGGCACGCGATGGCGCGTGCGCTTCGCGGCCTTCTCCGACGAACTGTCGGCTGACGCAGCTGTGGCCGCTGGAGCTGCGCTGGCAGCCGGCGCTTTTGCCGGTGCTGCAGCAGGTGTCGTCGCAGGCGGTTGCTTGGGCGCCGGCGCGGGCGGTGTCTGGGGCAACGCGGACAGAGGCACGATGAGAACGAGAACGGCTCCCGCACGGGCGAGTTTGTTCATGATGCGGCGCCTTTCGAAGTGGGACGTACGCGCGCCCGCGGCTTCCCGCGGCTCCCTGACGCACGCCCGGGATGCAAGTCTACCGCCGCCGCCGCAGCCCTGCTACCACCGCGCCCGATGCGCTTGCGCACGATCGGCCGCGTCGGCTTGCGTCGGGCCACCTCGCTGAAGCCGGCGCGGTCGAACATCCGCTTCGCCCCGAACCACATCGAGTCATCCGCCGCCCGCCCCAGCTTGTCGCAGGGATAAGCTTCGACCAATGCGACACCGCGCTTGCGCGCCCAGGCGAGCGCGCCGCGGAGCATGGCCTCGGCCACGCCCTTCCTCCGTACGGCCGGATCCACCACGAAGCAGATGATCGACCAGACCGGCTCCCCGTCGACTGGCTTCATCACCGGCGAGCGCGCGAGCTTGGCGTAGTCCTCGCGCGGCCCGAGCGAGACCCAGCCGATCGCACGTCTCCGCTCGTAGCCCAGCAATCCCGGGACGACGCCGCGATCGACCAGCGCCTTCAGCGCCCGCTTGTTCGATTCCGAATACGTCACCCCGGGCGGTCGATCGTGCCGGCCGGAGCGCCGGTAGTACATGCAATAGCAGCCGCGAGCGACCGCCAGGCCCGGCCGAGAGAAGAGATCGACGAGATCGGGCCAGGTCGCGTGGGTGAGCGGTTCGATCTTGAGCTTCATCGCCGGGCGCCTCGTTGGCTGACGAGCTTCGATGTTACGCCGGTCTCCCTGTCCGGCGCAGCGCACGCACGCGGGGATTTCTGCCATCATGCGCGGTGCCGTCTGCATGCCGGCCCAAGCGCGTGCTCGCCCGATCACTGTCGAAGAAATGGCGCGACGCCCGGCAGGATCTGCGCCGGCGGGTCGCGATGCGCTTCATCGGCGATCGCGACTACCTCGCCCGGCTGCACCGCGCCAAGCTCGGAATCTCGCCGGACCTCGACGAGCCGCGAAGCTTCAACGAGCTATTCGCAGCCGGGCCGCATCGGCTACGATCCGGATGCATTCACCGAGGCGGGCGAGCTCGCTTCGCGCTAGGATCATCGCCATCGACGGCCGGAGAAAGCATGAATAGGGCAGCGCTTTCGCGTCACATCGTCATCGCCGTGCTCGCGCTCGGCGCCGTGGCGAGCGCTTTCGGGCAGGCTTTTCCGTCCAAGCCGATCAGGATTACTGCGCCCTACTCCGCCGGTGCAGGACCGGCCGTATTCACCCACGTGATGGCCGACAA
>DASVFM010000121.1:0-16726 GCA_036380055.1 Casimicrobiaceae bacterium | reverse complement strand
ACCTACTCGGGTACGCTCTATACGACCACGGGGCCCGCGTTCAACGCCGTGCCCTTCAATCCGGCACAGGTAAAGGCTACCCAGGTCGGCACCGGCACGCTGACCTTCACCGATGGCAACGACGGCACATTCGCATACACCGTCAACGGCATCGCGCAGATGAAGAGCATCACTCGCGAGGTATTCGGCGCCCTGCCTTCTTGCGCCACGGCCACGGCGAGCCTCGCGGCGGCCACCAATTACACCGACCTCTGGTGGGCATCTCCGGCGGCTTCAGAGTCGGGCTGGGGAATCAATTTCACGCACCAAGGCGACACGATCTTCGCGACGTGGTTCACCTACAACGTGGATCAAACGCCGATGTGGCTCGTTGTCACGGCGGGCAAGACAGGACCGGGCGTCTACGCCGGGACGCTCTACCGCACCACCGGTCCGCCCTTCAATGCGTTGCCCTTTAATCCGGCGCTTGTCGCGGCTACGGCGGTGGGCACGGCGACGTTCACTTTCAGCGACGGGAATAACGCTACGTTCGCCTACACGGTGAACGGTGTTTCCCAGAACAAACCAATCACGCGCCAGGTATTCGCTGCCCCCGGCACGGTGTGCCAGTAGGGCGTCAGGCGCTTTTGACCGGATTCTGCTGCGCAATCCACCGCGTGAGCGGCCGCCACTGCTCCCAGTCCTGCTCTGCGCGCGAGCGCGGCAGGTCGAACACCGTCAACCCGTCGCGCGCGCAATAGACATAAACCTGCGTCTGGCGCAGGTGCGTGACCAGTGGGAAATCGAACGCCGCGAGGAACGACTCCAGCTCGAGCGCGCTGTTGGCCCGGCTGTCCACGCGCATCGCCACGAGCCCGATGGCGATCTCTCCCTTCTTCACCGCCTTGTACTCGGCGATCTGATCGAGGAAGTGCCCGGTCGCGGCCATGTCGAAGACGCTCGGTGCGACGGGTACCAGCAGAACGTCGGCGCGCTGCATCGCCTCGCGCAGGCTCTCGCCGTGCAGGCCCGCGGGAGTGTCCATCACGAGCCACTGCGGGTTGCGCTCGTGGATCTCCTCCCTGCGCTCGTCCGGAGTCCAGCCCGCGATCGGGGGAAACAGCTTCGGCCGGCGCGCCAGCCATTCGCTCGCCGCGCGCAGCGGATCGAAGTCCGCGAGCACGACGCGCTGCCTGCGACTCGCGAGCCAGCCCGCGATGTTCGTCGCGAGCGTGGTCTTGCCGCTGCCGCCCTTCGGATTCGCCACGAGAATCGTCTGCATCGAAGTTCCCCCTGCAGCGGTACTCGGCGTTAGAGATTCGGGAGGACAGCCAGCAGTGGCTCGAGGACGGCCGCGCCGAGGCGGCTGCTGCGCTCGCCGCTCCAGCCTACCCTCGCATCCGGCAGATCGGCATTGTCCTTGAACGGCATCTCCAGCGTGAGCGCGAGGCAGCCGAAGTTGTGCCCCACGTACTTCGACGCCAGCGTGAGATTGACCTTCGTATCCTTGTCGTCGGCATAGCCGTGGACCTGCTGGAAATCCGGACTCGCCTGACGGAACGCGGCACCGAAGGCACGCTGCAGCGCGTCCTGCTTCGGCGTAAAGCTGGCGAGCCGTTCGCAGCCGTCGACGAACACGTACGGCAGCCCTTCGTCGCCGTGCACGTCGAGGAAGCAGTCCACGCCGCTCGCGTGCATCGCCGCCCGCACGTGGAATACCTCCGGGCTGCGCTCGAGGCTCGGCGCCATCCACTCGCGATTGAGGTTGGCGCCGGAGGCGTTCGTGCGCAGGTTGCCGCGAACGCTGCCGTCGGGATTCATGTTGGGAACAACGTGCACGACCGCGCGCTCGCGCAGCGTCCGCGCAATCGGATCGTGCGCATCGAGCAGCCGCTCGAGCAGCCCGTCGACGAACCACTCGGCCATCGTCTCGCCCGGGTGCTGGCGCGCGATCACCCACAGTGATCGCCGCCCGTCGCGCGGCGAACCGACGGTGACGACATCGAGATCCCGACCGTCGATCGTCCTCCCCAGGCGGCGCACGCGAGCAATGGGTGAATCCTCGGCGCGGCCGAGCAAGTCGAGGTGCCGCTCCCACGAGTAGGGCTCGAAATACGCGTAATAGATCGATTCGCGCTCGGGCGTGTGCTCGACGATCATCTCGGTGCCGTCGAAGACGGTCGGAACGCGGATCCAGTCCTGTCGGTCGTACGAGGCGACGGCGCGATAGTCGCTCCAGCCGTCGACGTAGGTACATTTTCCCGCGTTGAGGAAGCGGATGCGGCAGCGCCTGCCGCGTGCACCCTGGAGGCGGAAGTGGAACCATTGGCGGAACTCGGCGTGCGTATCAGCGCGGATGTTCACGCAGATGTCATCGGCGCGCTCCGCGCTCACGACTTCGATCGCGCCGGAGTCGAACGCATCACTGATGTGAAGGGTCTCGGACATTGAGAGAGGGCGATCGCGCGCCGCGGCATGCGGCCGCTGGCGGGCGGCTATGCTACCATCCACGCTGCCCGAGCGCAGCGTTTTCTTACAAGGAGCTTGCCATGACGACTGCCACCTCGCCTTCCGTTTCCATTTCGCCTGGCTGGTCGCTCGCTCTCGGCATCCTGCTCGTCATCGCCGGGGTCCTGGCGCTGCTCTTTCCCGTGCTTGCCGCCGTCACCGCCGCGCTCTACGTGGGCTGGTTCGCGCTCATCGCCGGCGTGATCGAGCTCGTCGTGACCTGGCGAACGCGCAACGAACCCCATCTCGGCTGGCGCGTCGCCGTTGGAATCCTCTACATCGTGCTCGGTTTCCTGTTGGTGGCCAATCCGGTCGCCGGAGCGGCCTCGCTCGCGCTGCTCGTCGGCGGGTTGATGGCAGCCTCTGGCGCGGTCGAGATCATGCTGGCCGTGCGCAACAAACCCAAGGCCGGGTGGGGATGGCTGCTGGCCGACGGCATCGTCTCGATCCTGCTCGCCGTTCTGATCGTGATCGGCTGGCCGCTGTCTTCGCTCTTGCTGATCGGCTATCTGGTGGGCTTCCAGATCATCTTGTGCGGCGTGGCCCGCATCGCTCTCGGCATGGGCGCCCGCAAGGTCGGCGCGCCGGCCGCGACCTAGACGATGTTGCCTGGCTCCATGGACGCAGTCGAATCGCAATCGAGCGTCGCCGTGCCTGTCGCGGGCGCGGCGCAGCGCGACAGACGCGCCGAGTTCGAGGCGAACAAGCTGCGCAAGCGGCTGCGCCGGCTGGTCGGCATGGCGATCGCGGACTTCGCCATGATCGAGGACGGCGACAAGGTGATGGTCTGCCTGTCGGGCGGCAAAGACAGCTACGGCCTGCTCGACATCCTGCTCTCGCTGCGGGACCGCGCGCCGCTCTCATTCGAGATCATCGCCGTCAACCTCGACCAGAAGCAGCCGGGGTTTCCGGCGGAGGTGCTGCCGCGCTATCTCGCCGGGCGCGGCGTCGCCTTCCGCATCGTCGAGCAGGACACCTACAGCGTCGTGAAGCGGGTTATTCCCGATGGCAAGACGATGTGCTCGCTCTGCTCGCGCCTGCGCCGCGGCGTGCTCTACCGTGTTGCGCGCGAGATCGGCGCGACCAAGATCGCGCTCGGCCACCACCGCGACGACATCCTGGCGACGTTCTTCCTCAACCTGTTCTTCGGTGCGAAGCTGAAGGCGATGGCGCCCAAGCTCGTGTCCGACGACGGGCGCCATGTCGTGATCCGCCCGCTCGCCTACGTGCGCGAGAGGGACCTCGCGCGCTATGCGGAGGCGATGGCCTTTCCGATCATCCCCTGCACGCTTTGCGGCTCGCAGGAGAACCTGCAGCGCAAGCAGGTGACGGCGATGCTGCGCGAATGGGAGAAGAAGTATCCGGGCCGCATCGAAACGATCTTCAATGCGTTGGGCGAGGTTGTGCCGACGCACCTGCTCGATCGCAGCCTGCGCGACTTCGCCTCGATCAGGGCGCCCGGCATGCCGCTTCCCGACGGCGATGTCGCCTTCGACGACGATCCCGCGGCGACGAGTCCTGGGCCGCGTCCTGAGCTTGCCGACGACTGAGCCGGCGCGCCGGCTGGCTCGCGGGAGCGCGGCCTTGACTGGCTTCACGAGATGCCTGTGTCTCGCCGCGCTCACGTCACTCGCCTTGCTCGCACCCTTCGCGCTGGCCGCAGACCCAGCCGCGGGGACGCTGTCCGGGCCGGCGCTGGTGAGCGCGCTGCGCGCGGGCGGACTCATCGTCTACTTCCGGCACACCTCGACCGACTTCGGCCAGAACGACGAGCAGATGACGGGCTACGAGGATTGCGCGCGGCAGCGCAATCTGACCGATCGTGGCCGCGAGGAAGCGCGCCACATCGGCGCCGAGATCAAGCGGCTCGATCTGCCGATCGGCGAAGTGCTCGCGAGCCCATTCTGCCGCACCATGGAAACCGCGCGCCTGATGTTCGGCCGCGCCGAGGCCACGGCCGCGGTGCGAGGCGGCCCGGCGCACCCCGATGCTCCCGATCGCTACGCGGAGCTGCGCAAGCTGCTGTCGACTCCGCCGCGGTCCGGCACCGATCTCGTCATCGCGAGCCACGGCAATCCGTTCGCCGCCGTCGCGGGGCTCCCGTATCTCGCCGAGGGCGAAGCTGCGGTGATCCGGCCCCTCGGAGCAAAAGGTTTCGAGATCGTCGCCCGGATACCGAAGGACGGCTGGGACGGGCTGGCCAAGCCCTAGGGCGCCAGCTCGCGGCGACGGCTCAGCGCACCGTGTCCTTGCTCTGGCCGAACAGGATCTTTTTTTCTTCCTCGGTCTGCGTCGGCGCCGGCGCAGGGTTGACCTTTTTCGCGAGTTCGTAGGCGCGAATAGTTGCTGGCCGCGCCTGGATCGCTTCCTTCCAGCGCTTGAGGTGCGGAAAATCCTCGATCTTCTGCTGCTGGCGCTCGGGGCGTATCCACGGATAGCACGCCATGTCGGCGATCGAGTATCCGCCGACGATGAATTCACGCTGCGCCAAGTGCTTGTTCAGCACCGCGTAGAGCCGCCCTGTCTCGCGCACGTAGCGGTCGATCGCATAGGGAATCTTTTCGGGCGCGTAGAGTCCGAAGTGATGATTCTGTCCCGCCATCGGACCGAGGTTCGCCATCTGCCAGAACAGCCACTGAACGCAGTCGAGCCGTGCCCGGAATTCGCTCGGCACGAAGCGATTCACCTTGTCGGCGAGATAGAGCAGGATCGCCCCCGACTCGAACATCGCGATGGGCGCTCCGCCGTCCTGCGGGGCGTGATCGACGATCGCGGGAATGCGGTTGTTCGGCGAGATCTCGAGAAAGGCGGGGGCGAACTGATCACCCTTGCCGATGTTCACCGGGACGATCCGGTACTCGAGCCCTGTTTCCTCGAGGAACATCGTGATCTTGTGCCCGTTGGGCGTGGTCCAGTAATAGAGCTCGATCATGGTCGGGAGTCTTTCTGCAGCCGCGCCTCTGCCCGGGCGAGAATAGCCTTGAAGCGCGGGTCGTCGCGGATCGGGTCGAGATCGGAGTCGCTCTTCCACCAGTTCATGCTCTGCGTCTGAGCGACGTTGAAAACGGGTTCGAGCAGCTTGAGGGCCTCGTCCACCTCCCCCAGCTTGATCATGCTGCAGCCGACGTTGTACATAAGGTTGTAGTTGTCCGGATCGAGCAGCATCGCACGGGCGGCCCATTCCCTGGCGCGATCAGGCTCGCCCAGGATAGCGAGCGCGGTGACCCCGAAGCTCAGTGCGACGCCGTGATCGGGCTCGGCGATGATCACTTTCTCCACGCGCTCGAGGGTCCGTCTCGCGGCGTCCTTCATGCCTGCGGTGTCGCGCAATGCCTCGTGGCAGGAGATGCTCATGCCCAGCGCCCAGAAGTCGGTTTCGATCGCGGCGGCGGCCTTCTCGAGGCAGCGAATGGCTTCGTGGTAACGCCGCAGGGCGATGTAGCAACGCGCCGCGGCGGCATTGACCTCGTACGCATCGGGGTCAAGGGAGAGCGCGATCGCGTGCTCCGCGAGCGCTTCTTCATATCGTCCGGCATCTCCCAGGACACGTCCTTTGGCTGCATGTGCTTCGGCGAGATCGGGCGCCAGCGCGAGCGCTCTTTCGGCGGCATCCCACCCCGCATCGCCTGGGGCGGTGACCAGGAGCACCATGTTCGATTGGCAGACGGAGAGCAGGGCCCAGGCGCGAGCGTAATTCGGATCGATTTCCAGCGCGCGCTTGCACAGTCTCACGGTGATCTCACGATGCCGCGAATTTCCGGTCGCGTTGTACTGCCGAGCCATCAGGTAGAGCTTGTAGGCCTCGGGATTGGTCGTGGAGCGTTTCTCGATCGCCTGCTTCTCGGCCGGCAGCAGCGTCAGCTTCAACGCTTTCACGATGGCTTCGGAAATCTCGTCCTGGAGCGCGAAGATGTCGTCGATATTGCGGTCGTAGCGCTCGGCCCAGAGGTGGCTGTCGCTCGCGCCTTCGATCAACTGCGCCGTGATGCGCACGCGGTTGCCGGACTTGCGCACGCTGCCTTCGAGCACGTGGCTGACCTTGAGCTGCCGCGCTACCTGCGCGACGTCGACCGGCTTTCCCTTGAACGTAAAGGCGGTGAAGCGCGAGACCACTGCGAGGGCGGATACCTTCGACAGATCGGTAATGATGTCCTCGGTGATGCCGTCGCTGAAATACTCCTGTTCCGGATCGCCGCTCATGTTGGCGAAGGGGAGAACGCAGATCGACAGCCGTTGCTTGGCCTGTGCCGCGGGAGACTTCCACGCGGTGGCGGGAGCCTGCGCGGCGAAGACGTGGACCGGGCGCTCGATGTTCCGGACGGTGTGCTCGCCCAGGTCGTCGAAGTCCACCGCCACCTTGCCCGCGACCTGATCGCGCACCGGGCGCGAGACAGCGACGCCGCCGGGTGGGGCCAGGCCCTGCAGCCGCGCCGCCACGTTGACGCCGTCGCCGTAGATGTCCTCGCCCTCGACGATCACGTCACCGAGCGTGATCCCGATGCGATAGCGAATGCGCTCGGTTTCCGGCGCGCTGCGATCGGTTTCGGTCGCCTCCTGGATCTCGTGCGCGCAGTTGACGGCGGAGACGACACTGGCGAACTCGATCAGCGCGCCGTCGCCCATCAGCTTGACCAGCCGCCCGCCGTGGGCCGCGACCCGGGGCAGGAAGATGGCCTGCCGATTGGCCTTCAGACGCTCGAGCGTACCGGCCTCGTCGCGCTCCATCAGCGCGCTGTACCCAACTACGTCGGCGGACACGATGACGGTGAGTTTGCGCTGCACGAGAGCGAAGGGCGCACCGGCGGCAGGGAGGGTGAGCCCGCATTCTCTCACGGCGGGGCCCGCCAGCCATCGGCCGTCTCAGGGCTAGTCGGCGCGGCGGGATTTCACTTATGATCGGAACAATCGAAAGGGCCAGCGATCGAAGGTGATTGATGAAGGACGAACGTGACGTGAAAGCGTCGGGCCCGGGCAAAAGAAAGTCGCGGCCCGGCGATCATTTCCTGCAGCTGATGTTCTTCCGGACGAGCGGCGCGAGCAAGGCCTGGCCGCGGAAAGAGCCGCGCGCCGTCGCCGAGGAAGACCGCGGGCCCCTGCGCGAGTCGAAGACGGCAGCGGGCACGAAGTACTTCCTGCCGCGGCCGGCCGCGGCGCGTCAGGTCCAGCCGAGTTCGCCCGCGATCGACGTGATGACGGACTTCAAGAAGGTGACCGCGGTCACGACTACCCGCTTCGCGACGGTGGAAGAAGCCAACCGGACGATGATCACGCGCGGGGTCCGCGCCCTGTTCGTCGTCGACGAAGATCGTGCGATCGCGGGCATCGTCACCGCGACCGACGTGTTGGGCGAGAAGCCGATCCAGGTCACGCAGCAGCAAGGGATCAGTCATGACAAGGTGCTGGTCCGGGACATCATGACCCCGGCGAACCGCCTCGAAGTGATCGATCTGACCGACGTGCTGCACGCAACGGTGAGCGACGTCGTCGCCACGTTGAGGCTCTCCGGCCGCCAGCATGCACTGGTAATCGAGCAGGTTCCCGAGCAGGCTGGCGGTGCCCGGCAGACCGTACGCGGGATCTTCTCGCTCACGCAGATCGCCCGGCAGCTCGGCATCGCGCCGCAGGTCGAGCACGACATCGGGCGCACCTTCGCCGAGATCGAAGCCGCGATCGGCGCCTGACTTAGAACGTCCCGGGGTAGGCGGCCCCGTCGATCAGGATGTTCTGACCGGCGATGTAGCCGGCCTGCACGCTGCACAGAAACGCACAAACCGCGCCGAACTCCATCGGCGTGCCGAAGCGCCCGCTCGGGTTCGCCTGCCGCGCGGCTGTGGCGATCTCCTCGACCGGCTTGCCGGCTGCTTTCGCCCGCGTGGCCATGTTGTCGCGCAGCCGGTCGGTGTCGAAGGGACCCGGCAGCAGGTTGTTGATCGTCACCCCGTGCCGCGCGACCTTGCGCGCGAGCCCCGCGACGAAGCCGGTGAGGCCGCTGCGCGCGCCGTTCGAGAGCCCGAGGATGTCGATGGGTGCCTTGACCGCCGAGGAGGTGATGTTGACCACGCGTCCGAAGCCGCGCTCGATCATGCCGTCGATGGTTGCCTTGATGAGCTCGATCGGCGTGAGCATGTTCGCGTCGAGCGCGCGCAACCACGCGTCGCGGTCCCAGTCGCGAAAATCCCCCGGCGGCGGTCCGCCGGCGTTGTTGACCAGGATGTCCGGCTGAGGGCAGGCAGCCAGCGCGCTCGCCCTCCCCTGCGCCGTGGTGATATCGCAGGCGACCCACTGCACTGCGCTTCCCGCCGCGGCCTCGATTTCGGCGGCGGTCCGGCGCAGCGTGCTCTCGGTGCGCGCGCAGATCGTCACGCGCACGCCCTCGCGAGCAAGAGCTTCCGCGCAGCCGCGACCGAGACCTTTGCTCGCGGCGCAGACCAACGCGCTCCTGCCGGCTATGCCCAGATCCACCGTCCGCGCCTGCTTCAGTCAGCTGCGGCCGGCGCGCTTCGAGGCGGCGCGTTCCTGCGAACCTGCAGCACGGTACCGATGGCGAGGCACAGGCAGACCGCGACCGCGGCGAAGACGAGCCGCGGCATACCGTGATCCAGCAGCGCTCCGATCGCCACCGGGGCGATCGTCGCACCGAGGTCGAGTCCCGAGTAGACGAATCCGTACACGCGGCCTGACGCTCCGGCCGGCGTGGCCGCCCGCACGATCATGTCGCGCGACGGGCCGGTGGCGCCGAGGACAAAGCCGATCAGCGCGAACAGCGGCAGCACCCATGCGCTGATCGCCGGCGTCGAGGCAACCAGAAGCATGAGCAGCGCGCCCGCCAGGAGCCCGCCCGCCGCCACGCGGTGGTGATGAGCGGTCTGCGCGGCGAGAAAACCACCGGCCAGAATGCCTCCCGTGCTGCCGAGCAGATACGCGGAGAGGGCGGAGGTTGCGAGCGCCATCGTGATTCCGTACGCGGCGTTGAGCGCGGTGCCCGCGAAGGTCTGGATGCCGATCGTGGCGAGCGTCAGGATGCAGAAGTAGAGGAAGCAGAGCACGATCGGCCGCTGCCGGAACAGCTCGATGCTGCTGGCGAGGCTTTGGCGCGGCGCCGGCGTTCCGTGCGCGCGACTGCGGAACGCGCCCTTCTGCAGCGCGAGCAGTCCGAGCGCGACCAGCCCCAGCGCGCCGAGGCTGACCAGCGCGGTGCGCCAGCCGAGCGCGCTGCCCAGGCCGTAGCTCACGACCGGCGCGAGCGCATAACCGAGGCTGCCGCCGATTCCGTGCGTGCTGTAGGCGTGCCCGAGGCGCCTGGGGGCGACGTTCGCATTGAGCACCGCGAAATCCGCGGGGTGAAAGACGCCGTTGCCGAGTCCCATCAGCGCCACCAACGGGAAAAGCCAGTACATGCCCGGCACGAGCCCGCACAGCAGCACGCCGGCAGCGAGCAGCGTGATCCCGCTGAAGAGCACCGGCCGCGCCCCGAATCGGTCCACCGCGAACCCGGCGCCGAACTGGCACAGTCCGCTCGCGATGTAGAACACGCTCACCAGTCCTCCGAGCGTGGCGTAGCTCACCCCGAACTCGGCCCTGATGAGCGGAAAGAGCGGGGGCAGCGTGAGCTGGAAGAAGTGCGACAGACAATGCGCGGCACCCACCAGCCCGATCACGCGGACGTCGCGGCGGAAGGCAGCGGACTCGGGGCTCGAGGAGGCGGAGGTCACCTGGGGAGGCGCGCAGGACAAAGGGCGATTTTACCTTACAGGGGACGCGCATCCTGGAACGCGCCGGTAAACTCCCCTCTCGAAAGGAAAATCATCCCCATATAAGGACCGCGTGTAAGGTGTTGTTCGCCTCACCGACGAACCCCGGGCGTCCGCGCCCGCAGGCGCCCCATCGAGGAGAACCTATGGTCAAGAAGGTCGTAAAGAGCGACGCCGAATGGAAGGACCGCCTCACCCCCGAGCAGTATTACGTAACGCGCCAGAAGGGAACCGAGCGGCCGTTCACGGGCAAGTACTGGAACAACGAGCAGAACGGCACCTACCGCTGCGTGTGCTGCGGGACGCCGCTCTTCGAATCGGATGCCAAGTTCGACGCCGGATGCGGCTGGCCGAGCTTCTCGTCCCCGCTCGCCGGCGAGAACGTGCGCACGCAGGACGACAACAGTCATTTCATGCACCGCACCGAGGTCCTCTGCGCAGCCTGCGATGCGCACCTGGGACACGTGTTCGAGGACGGTCCGGAGCCCACGGGCTTGCGCTACTGCATGAACTCCGCCTCGCTCGCCTTCGAGCCGAAGGACAAGGGCTGAGCGCGAGGCGCAGCTGTCATGCGAGTGCTTCTGGCCGAGGATGACCCGATGATCGGCTCCAGCGTGCGACAGGGCCTCGGCCAGGACGGCTTTGCCGTCGATTGGGTCGCCGACGGTCGCGGCGCGGAGCTCGCGCTCGCCGAGGGCGTGCACGATGCGTTGCTGCTCGATCTGGGCCTGCCCAAGCGCGCCGGCCTGGAGGTGCTCGCGGCGATGCGCCGGCGTGGCGATGCGCGCCCCGTGCTGATCCTCACCGCCCGCGACGCGCTCGCTGATCGAGTCGCCGGACTGGACGCGGGGGCGGATGACTATATGGTGAAGCCTTTCGAGCTCGACGAGCTGGCGGCGCGCCTGCGTGCGCTGCTCCGCCGCAGCGCGGGCCGCGCCGCGCCCGTGCTTCGGCACGGCGACATCGAGCTCGATCCCGCAGCTCACGAGGTGCGGCGCGGCGGCGAGCCGGTCTCGCTGTCGGGGCGCGAGTTCGCGCTGCTCGAGGCGCTGCTCGTGCGCCCCGGGACGATCCTCTCGCGCGCTCAGCTCGAGGAGAAGCTCTACGGCTGGGAGGATGCGGTGGAAAGCAATGCGGTTGAGGTGCATCTGCACGCCTTGCGCCGCAAGCTCGGCGCCGACTTCATCCGCAACGTGCGCGGTGTGGGCTGGATGCTCTCGCGAGCCAGGGCGTCGTGAGATCGATCCGTCGCACGCTGCTCGTCTGGCTGCTGCTCGGGCTGCTGCTCGGCGTGGCCGCCGCCGCGGTGGGGATCTACCTGCGGGCGCGCGAGGAGGCGAACGCGCTGTTCGACTACCAGCTGCGGGAGATGGCCGCGTCGCTCAGCGGCGCGCCGTTCGCTGCCGCACCGGCGGGGCTGCCCGGCGTCGACAACGGCGACGATGCGCTCGTGGTGCAGATCTGGGACCGCAACGGCGTGCAGCTCTATCTTTCCCAGCCTCAGCGCATGCTTCCGCAGTACGCGCAGCTCGGCTTCACGAACCTGCGCACCGATTCTGGCGAATGGCGCGTGTTCAGCGTGCTCGCCGGCAACCAGGTCGTGCAGGTTGCGCAGCCGATGCGCCCGCGACGCGAGCTCGCGACGAGCATGGCCCTGCGCACGATCGCTCCGCTGCTCGCCGTGATCCCGCTGCTCGCTTTCCTTATCTGGCTCATCATCGCCCGCGGGCTGCAGCCCCTCGAGCGGGTTGCCGCCGCGGTGGCGCGGCGCTCGCCGAGCCTGCTCGAGCCCCTCTCCGAGCGCGGGTTGCCGGCGGAGGTCGAGCCGCTCGTGCACGCACTCAATGGGTTGCTCGAGCGTCTCGACAAGGCTCTCTCGGCGCAGCGCAGCTTCATCGCCGATGCAGCGCACGAGCTGCGCACGCCGCTCACTGCGGTGCATTTGCAGGCACAGCTCGCGGAGCGTGCCGCGAGCGAAGACGCCCGGCGCCAGGCGCTGGCGGAGCTCAAATCCGGGCTCGCCCGCGCCACCCGGCTATCCGAGCAGCTGCTCACGCTCGCGCGCGAGGAGCCGGGCGTGGCCGAGCGCACGCCCGTCGACATCGATCTCTCCGAGCTTGCCCGCGAGGTGATCGGCGAGCTCGCGCCGTTCGCAGAGGCGAGACAGATCGACCTCGGCCTAAGCTCCGGCTGGGCAGCGCCGTTGCAAGGCGATCCGGATGCGCTGCGCGCCCTCGTGTCGAACCTCATCGACAACGCGCTGCGCTACACGCCCTCCGGCGGGCGAGTCGATGTCGGCATTGTGACGGAGGGCACGAGCGTCGTGCTCACGGTGCGTGACACCGGTCCGGGCATCGCTCCGGCCGACCGTGCGCGCATCTTCGACCGCTTCTACCGCGGCCAGCCCGGTGCCGCGAGCGCCCCCGCTCCGGGCAGCGGCCTGGGCCTCGCCATCGTCAAGAGCGTGGCAGAGCGCCACGGCGCGACGGTGGAGCTTGGCGACGGCCTCGACGGCCGCGGCCTGGGCGTCGCAGTGCGCTTCGCCGGCGCTTCTTAAGTCTCGCTTAAGTCTCGCTCCGTATCTTGGTCGCGTGCCGGACGTTATTCGGCGTGTAACCACAGGAGTCGACGATGCAGACGAATTTCCGCAAGACGGCGGTTGCGCTCGCGATAGCTGGCGCGTTCGCGCTTGGCGTGACGGTAGCCGAACGCGCGACGGTGCAGCCGGTCACCGCGGCAGTCGCCGCGACCGTGCCGACCGCCGCTCCGCAAGCCAACCTCGCCGCGCTGCCTGATTTCAGCGCACTGGTCGAGCAGTACGGCCCGGCCGTGGTCAATATCAGCGTCGTGCAGGGCACCAAGACGTCGGCGCAGGGGCCACACTCCCGCATGCCGGACGAGCAGGATCTGCCGCCCTTCTTCCGCAACTTGCCGTTCCCGTTCCAGATGCCTGATCAGCCCCAAGGACACGGTCTCATGCGCGGAGTGGGCTCCGGCTTCATCATCAACGCGGACGGCGTGATCCTCACCAACGCGCATGTCGTCGACGGCGCGGACGAAGTCACGGTCAAGCTCACCGACAAGCGCGAGTTCACCGCCAAGGTCCTGGGCGTCGATACCACCACGGACATCGCGGTGCTCAAGATCGCCGCGCACGACCTGCCGTACGTGCGCATCGGCGATCCCAAGTCCACCAAGGTCGGCGAGTGGGTCGTCGCCATCGGCCAGCCGTTCGGCTTCGAGAACACCGTGACCTCGGGCATCGTGAGCGCCAAGTCGCGCTCGCTGCCGGGCGATTCGTACGTGCCCTTCATCCAGACCGACGCCGCCGTCAACCCTGGCAACTCGGGTGGGCCGCTGTTCAACCTCAAGGGCGAGGTGATCGGAATCAACTCGCAGATCTTCAGCCGCAGCGGCGGCTTCCAGGGTCTCGCCTTCGCCGTGCCGATCGACGTGGCGATGCATGTGAAGGACGAAATCGTGCAGACCGGCCATGCGAGCCACGGCCGCCTCGGTGTCACCATCCAGGAAGTCAATCAGGCGCTGGCGCAGAACTTCGGGCTGAAAGCGCCCAAGGGCGCGCTCGTTTCCTCGGTCGAGCAGGGCAGCCCCGGCGCGGAAGCCGGCTTGCAGCCCGGCGACGTCATCCTCAAGCTCGATGGCAAGGACGTCTCGAGCTCGAGCGAGCTGCCGCCGATGGTCTCTGCGCTCAAGGGCGGGACCAAGGTCAGCCTCGAGGTGTGGCGCAATGGCGAGACGAAGGAGCTCACCGCCAAGCTTGGCTCGCTCAAGGGCGAAACGATGGCGAGCGCCGGCGACAAGGAAGCGCTCGGCAAGGCCAAGCTCGGCGTCGCGGTGCGTCCGCTGCGGCCTGAAGAGATGCGCGGCAGCGACCTCGACCATGGGCTGCTCGTGCAGGACGTCGCGGGCGCCGCCGAGCGCGCCGGCATCCGGCCGGGCGACGTGATCGTCGCCGTCAACAACACGCCGGTGAAGAGCGTCGGCGAGTTGAAGAGCCTGGTCGAGAAATCGGGGAAGACGGTCGCACTGCTCGTGCAGCGCGAGGACGCGCGCATCTTTGTCCCGGTCACGCTCGGCTGAACGCCAGACGCGACTCCAACCCCGGCGCCGCTCGCGTTCGCGGCGCCTTTCGAGCGGACGGCTAACCCTGTCCGCTCTTTTTTTCACTAGCAAGGGAAACCGACCCGGGGACCCGAGGCGCAGCCTGCCCGCACTGCGCCAAGCGCACTGCGGCAGAGCGAGCGACTGGGGCTGCGCCGCGAGATCCCTAATTCGCCCGCGTCCGCCTCGACAACGTTCCGAGCAATGCGAGCGCGATCGCGACCAGCAGCAGCGTCGCCGGCTCCGGCGCGGTCCCGGGTCCTGGCCCCGGCCCCGCCGGCAGCGTGAACCCGGCGAGATCGGTCAGCACGACGTTCCGCAGGAAATTGCCGTTCGCGTCCAGCAGCGCTATGTTTGTGACTTCGAATGTCGTCAGGTAATCCGTAAAACCGCTGCCGGCGGCCCCCAGTAACAGCGAAACCGGGCCAATACTCGTAAAGGTGAAGAGGCTCACATCCAGGTAGAGGAAGGGATCGACGCTCGGATCGACGGTGATGGGCGGCAGCGCGAGGGAATTCAGGGGCGGAAGAACGTTGTCCCCGAACAGCCCGTCCTGCACGAGGTTCGAGCCGTTTTCGAGCGTGACCGTGGCTATCACCTGCGCAGTACCGCCCTCGCCGATAACGCCGTTATTAAGGTCGGCGACGATGACAGCGTTTCCGTTAAGCGACAGAGTGAACTGAAACATGTCGCCGGTGAGGATGCCCCCGGGGGGGAACTGGGTGGTCTGATCCCGGAGGTCGAAAATATCAATATAGTCGGCACCCGCCTGAGCTGTGGGAGCGACATCGCAATTGGTCGGGCAGGCGACGACGTCGACACTCGTGCTTGACCCAACCGAACCGAACTGCGCAGTCCCTTGGGCTAGCTCCGTGTTGCCCTTGGCGTCTTGTCCAGGCAGAGCAGGGGGACTGAATGGAGAAATCATGCTGTACTGGTCGAACCCGCCGCCATCGGTCGTGGTAAGGTAGACACGAAAACAAGGGTACGCAGCGCATTGAGCTTGCGCCGTGACGGCCGTTCCCAGGCCCAGTGCGAGCGCTGCGACAAACCCAAGAATGTGGCGAATCGCACTCTTCAGGAGTCCGTCGCGAACACGGCCTCTCGACGGACGCTTACTTTCAACAAGATTGATCTCACTTAGCGTCGCGAGCCAGCGCGCCGAGATCCCGCTCGTTCGAGTCCATGTGCGTTTCGTCATGGCACCTCCCTATAGCTCTTAGTCACGCGCTCGGCGCGCGCAGCAATGCTCTCGCGGTCGGCAAGTGCGATTTGCGGTCGCAAGGGAGCGTTGCGAAGCAATCGGGCACGGCGACGCGCTGGGCTGAGCGCCATGGCCTGCACTGCTCGCGGGACGGTCGGGTTTTCCGCAGGGGCACGGACGCGGCAGACGCGCGAGTCCCTATGCCTTTTGTCATCAGGGCCCCTCCCCGGCGCATAACTTCTCAGCCCGCGCCCACGACCACTCGGCGAGGCACCGCGTAGCGGTGTCTTCGATGACAGGTAATGCATAAATTGTTCCCTACACGTAACTTATTGAATGCACTGCTGTCAGGTTCCTGTAAGTCAACAAAATGTAAGGACTTTCGACACGCAGAGCCAGAGGGGGGTTATTGACGGTCAATATTATTGTGATATCATTTAGCTATCGCTCGACTGCCGTCGTTACGGCGGGGCGCCTTCACTGGAGGGCTCATGCAAGCGATGGCGAACACGCACGGAAAAGGCGCGCACGAGGAACGCGAACGCGCCACCTGGAACGGATTCCTCACTCTCGCGATCGGCATTGCGCTCATCGCGCTCGCGATCTGGGAACTCGTATACACGATCACGGCCGGCAGGCCGTCGGTCGCTGGATTGATCGGCGCGATCCTCCTTTTCATCGCGCTGATCGTGGCCGGCGTGCTCATCCTGGCCGCGCTGTTCACCGTTCAGCCCAACGAGGCGGCGATCCTGCAGCTCTTCGGCAGCTATCGCGGCACCACGCGCGTGGCGGGATTGCGCGGCACCAATCCCTTCTACACGCGGCGCAAGATCTCGCTTCGCGCGCGCAATCTCAACGGCGAGCGCCTGAAGGTCAACGACAAACGCGGCAATCCGATCGAGATCGCAGCGGTCGTGGTGTGGCGCGTCGACGATACGGCGAAGGCGAGCTTCGACGTCGACAACTACGAGAACTACGTGAAGTTGCAGAGCGAGGCGGCGGTGCGCCACCTCGCCTCCTCGTTCGCCTACGACGAGGGCGACGGCATCGCGCCCTCAGCGTCTGCGCCGTCGGGCGCGTCGCCGCGGCAGCCGACCCTGCTCGCGAGTGCCGACATCGTGAACCGCGCGCTGGTCATGGAGCTGCAGCAGCGGCTCGACAA
>DASVFM010000120.1:0-6391 GCA_036380055.1 Casimicrobiaceae bacterium | reverse complement strand
ACTCGTGTCCTTTGCCGGAGCTTCCGAGCAGGTTCGAGCGCCATACGAAAAGATTGCGCGGGAAGTTCGTTGGGTGATCGGGATCCTCGCAGGCCATGCGCAGCGACCCGTCCTTGATCGCGCGCACCGTGTAGTCCTTGGCATCCACCTTCTCGGCCGCTGCACGACGCGTGATTTCGAGCGGATTCGCCTGCAGCTGCGGCGCGGAGGGAAGCCACCCCATGCGCTCGGCGCGCACGTTGAAGTCGATAAGGCTTCCCGTGTATTCGTTCGGATCGGCGAGCGGCGAGAGGATCTCCTTCACGTCGAGCTTCTCGTAGCGCCACTGGTCGGTGTGCGCGTAGAAGAACGACGTCGAGTTCTGTTGCCGCGGGGGCCGATGCCAGTCGAGCGCGAAGGCAAGCGCGGTCCAGCCGGTCTGTGGCCGCAGTTTTTCCTGCCCGACGTAATGCGCCCAGCCGCCGCCCGATTTACCGATGCACCCGCACAGCATCAGCATGTAGATGATGCCGCGGTAGTTCATGTCGCAATGGAACCAGTGGTTCATCGCTGCGCCGATGATCACCATCGACCGGCCCTGCGTCTTGTCCGCGTTGTCGGCGAATTGCCGCGCGAGCGTGATCGCGTCCGAGGCCTTCACGCCGGTGATCTTCTGCTGCCAGGCGGGCGTGTACGGCACGTCGTCGTCGTAGCTCTTCGCGACGGCGTCGCCCCCCAGCCCCCGGTCGATGCCGTAGTTCGCCGCGACCAGATCGAAGACCGTGGCCACGCACGCCTCGCCGTCGGCGAGCGCGAGACGGCGTACCGGCACGTTGCGCACGAGGACGTCGCCGCCCTGGTCGTTCGGGTTGAAGTGCTCGTTGACGATCCCGCCGAAATACGGGAACGCGACGGGTAGCACATCGTCGCGCCGATCGATCAGCGTGAGCGCCGGCGTGACGTCGCCGCCGCTTCGGCCATCCTTCGCCTCGAGGTTCCACTTGCCTGCATCGCCGCCTTCCTTCTGCCCCCAGCGGAACCCTACCGAGCCCTGCGGGGCGTAGCAGGCGTTGCTCCCGGCGTCGAAGGCAACGCTCTTCCACTCGGGGTTGTTCTCCTGGCCGAGCCGGTCGGCGAAGTCGCAAGCGCGCAGATACCGGTCGGCGACGTATCGATTGCCGCGCCGGACCAGCCGCACCAGCATCGGCAGATCGGTGTAGCGCCGAGCGTAATCCTCGAAGTACGCAGAAGGTTTCTCGAAATAGAACTCCTTCAGGATCACGTGGCCCATCGCCATCGCAAGCGCTGCGTCGGTGCCCTGCTTCGGGTGGAGCCACAGATCGGCGAGCTTCGACACTTCCGCATAATCGGGGGTGATCGCCACGACCTTCGCGCCCTTGTAGCGGACCTCGGTGAAGAAATGCGCGTCGGGTGTGCGCGTTTGCGGTACGTTCGAGCCCCAGGCGATCAGGAAGTGCGAGTTGTACCAGTCGGCCGATTCCGGGACGTCGGTCTGTTCTCCCCAGGTCTGCGGCGAGGCGGGCGGCAGGTCGCAATACCAGTCGTAGAAGCTCATGCACACGCCGCCGATGAGCGAGAGGTAGCGGCTGCCAGCGGCGTACGAAACCATCGACATCGCGGGGATCGGCGAAAAGCCGACGACGCGGTCCGGTCCGTACTTCTTGATCGTGTAGACATTCGCCGCCGCGACGATCTCGTTCACTTCGTCCCAGCTCGAGCGCACGAAGCCGCCCAGACCGCGGATCGACTTGTATGCCGCGGAGCGCGCTGGATCCTCGACGATCGACGTCCAGGCTTCCACCGGCTTCAACGTCGCGCGCGCCTCGCGCCACATGCGCAGCAGCCGCCCCCGCACCATCGGATACTTGATGCGGTTGGCGCTGTAGAGGTACCAGGAGTACGACGCCCCGCGCGAGCAGCCGCGCGGCTCGTGGTTGGGCATGTCGGGACGCGTGCGCGGGTAGTCGGTCTGCTGCGTCTCCCAGGTGACCACACCGCCCTTGACGTAGATCTTCCAGCTGCAGGATCCCGTGCAGTTCGTCCCGTGCGTGGAGCGCACGATCTTGTCGTGCTGCCAGCGCTTGCGGTACCCGTCCTCCCAGGTCCGGTCTTCGGTTGTGACGACGCCGTGGTCGCCGGAGAACGATTCGCGATCCTTCGCGAAGTAGGTCAGCCGATCGAGGAAATGACTCATGACAAAGCTCCGCTCAGCACGGCATCGGCGAGTTGCGCCGCGCGTAGTACCACCAGGTGGTGGCGATGCAGGTGAGGTAGAAGACGATGAAACAGTACAGCGCGAATTCCGGCCCCCCCGTGAGCGTGATCGAGCTTCCGTAGCTCTTCGGGATGAAGAAGCCGCCGTAGGCGGCAATGGCCGCGGAGAAGCCCAGCACCGCCGCGCCTTCCTTATTGCCGTCGCGCGTGGCCTGCTCGATCGCCTCGGCTCCCTTGCCCGCGGCGGCGCGCTGCCGCTCGGTCAGGAAGATCACGGGGATCATGCGGAAGGTCGAGCCGTTGCCGATGCCCGTGGTGAGAAACAGCACCATGAACATGGCGAAGAATCCTGCAAAGCTGCCGCCCGATGCCCCGGAAGGCAGGAAGTAGAGGACGCCCACGACCGCGAGCGCCATCACGATGAAGTTCCAGAACGTCACGCGCGCGCCACCGAGCCGATCCGCGAGATAACCGCCGAACGGACGGATGATCGCGCCCACGAACGGCCCCATCCACGCGTAGTAGAGGGGATTCACGCCGCTGAACTGGCTCTTGATCAGGAGCGGGAAGCCGGCTGCGTAGCCGATGAACGAGCCGAAGGTTCCCAGGTAGAGCCAGCACATGACCCAGTTGTGCTTGCGTTTGAAGATCACCGCCTGCTCGCGGAACGACGCACGCGCCGCGGCGATGTCGTGCATGAAGAGCCACGCGAGGACGGCGCAGACAGCGATGAACGGCACCCAGATGAGGGCGGCGTTCTGTGCCCAGATCGTCTGCGCCTGGCCCGCCTTGTCGACGATCGTCTGCGGCGCGAACGATAGCGGACCCCAGATCGGCATCGTGACCACCAGCGGGGCCAGGAACTGCACGCTGGAGACGCCCAGATTGCCGAGGCCCGCGTTGACCCCCAGCGCCGAGCCCTTGCGCTCCTTCGGAAAGAAGAAGCTGATGTTGGCCATCGACGAGCTGAAGTTGCCGCCGCCGAATCCGCACAGCAGCGCGAGCGTGAGCATGGTGGCGAAGCTCGTCGTCGGATCCTGTACCGCCCAGGCGATGCCGAGCGAGGGGATCAGAAGCGAGGCGGTGGAGATCGCAGTCCAGCGCCGGCCGCCGAAGATCGGCACCATGAACGAATAGAAGATCCGGAGCGTCGCTCCCGAGAGCGCCGGCGCTGCGGCGAGCCAGAAGAGCTGGTCGGTTGTGAACTTGAAGCCGAGAGCATTGAGATTCACCGCGACCACGCTCCATAGCTGCCAGACGGCGAAGGCGAGAAACAGCGAAGGCACCGAGATCCACAGGTTGAGCCGGGCAATAGCCTCGCCCTGCTGCGCCCAGAACGCTTTGTCCTCCGGATTCCAGATGTCTAGGATGCGGCCCTTGCGCGCGGCGGCCGTCGTCGTGTTCATGGGAGATCCTTTCGTCTCGGGACCGCGATCGCGCGGTCCTCTTCCAGTCGCTATTCGCTGCTCCCGGCGACTGTACAGAGCGATAGGGCCGCCGGGAATTAGCCTGAGGTGGCAGCCGAAGTGCTGCCTTAGATCAGTGCAACTCCCCACCAAAGGCGGATGCCGCATCCTCCGAAAGAACTATGGCTCGCGTGCTCCCGGCAGCGGCTTGACGCGCGTCAAGGCCACTCGGTATCAACCAAGCTTGAATAGCGCGCTGGCGCGAGCGCGCAGGAATACCAGAGAGGATTACGAGACCATGACAGCCGTGAGCAAGCCGGGTTACAGCCGCGAGCAGATCTCGGTGTTGACAATGAACACGCTCGCCTTTGCGGTGAACTTCGCCGTCTGGGTGATGTTTTCCGTCATCGGCATCAAGATCAAAGCGGAACTCAACCTGAACGAGACGGAGTTCGGGCTGCTCGTGGCGACTCCGGTGCTCACGGGCTCGCTCGTGCGGCTGCCGCTCGGCATTCTCACCGACCGCTACGGCGGCAGGATCGTGTATTTCCTCCAGATGCTCGCTGTGGTGGTTCCCACGTGGCTGCTGTCCTACGCGACCGAGTATTGGCAGTACCTCGTGCTGGGGCTCTTCATCGGGGTTGCCGGCGGTTCCTTCGCTGTCGGCATCGCCTACACTTCGGCATGGTTCAGCAAGGAGCGGCAAGGCACGGCGATGGGGATCTTCGGCGCCGGCAACGCGGGCTCCTCGCTCACCAAGTTCGTTGCGCCGCTCATCATCGCGGCCTCCGCCGTGGGCTCATGGCGCGCCGTGCCGCAGGTCTACGCGGTCGCCATGCTCGCGATGGCGGTGCTGTTCTGGTTCCTGACGTACGAGGACCCGCTGCACCGCAAGGACACTGCGGCCCGGCGCCAACCGACGCTCGGCGAACAACTCACGCCGCTGCTCGACGTGCGCGTCTGGCGCTTCGGGCTCGCTTACTACTTCGTGTTCGGCGCCTTCGTCGCCATGGCGCTGTGGCTGCCGAAGTACTACGTCGGCCAGTACGGCCTGCCCCTCGCGACCGCTGCTTTCCTCACGATCCTTTTCGACCTGCCCTCCGGCGCGATCCGCGCGTTGGGCGGATGGGCCTCAGACAAATGGGGAGGGAACACGGTTACCTGGTGGGTGATGTGGGTAAGCCTGGCCTGCATGTTTCTGCTGTCCTATCCGCCGACGACCATGATCGTGCACGCGATCAAGGGCGATGTGGCGATCGACATCGGCATTGGGATCGTGCTCTTCACCGTGCTCATCTTCATCCTCGGACTGGCCCAGGGTTTTGGCAAAGCCAGCGTCTATCGCAGCCTCGCG
This sequence comes from Casimicrobiaceae bacterium, assembly GCA_036380055.1. Classification (GTDB taxonomy): domain Bacteria; phylum Pseudomonadota; class Gammaproteobacteria; order Burkholderiales; family Casimicrobiaceae; genus PALSA-1003. The sequence continues at coordinate 1,417 of DASVFM010000120.1, read as the reverse complement.
GACCACTACCCGAGCAACATGGGCGTGGTCGGCGGCATCGTTGGGGTCATCGGTGGGCTTGGTGGGTTCACGTTGCCCATCATGTTCGGCGTGGCAGCCGACGTGGTCGGTGTGCGCTCGAGCTGCTTCATGCTGATGACTCTGGTCGTTATCGTCACGATGATCTGGATGTGGGTCGGAGAGCGCAACGAGCGCGAGGCAATCCTTGCCGACCACTCCGCCGCGCGCGCCGCGCTCGCTGGCGCCGAGCTGATGGAGCCGACGCGCCGGCGCCGCCATGTGCTCGTCGATTGGCGGCCAGACGACGAGGGGTTCTGGGCGGCGACGGGCAAGCGCATCGCGACCCGCAACCTGCTTGTGTCGATGCCTGCGCTGCTGCTGGCGTTCGCGGTCTGGGTGGTGTGGAGCGTGATCGTCGTGGAGCTGCCGCACATCGGCTTCAAGTTCACGACCAACCAGCTCTTCTGGCTCGCGGCGCTGCCCGGGCTGTCGGGTGCCGTGTTCCGCGCTCTGTATTCGTTCGTGGTGCCGATCTTCGGCGGGCGCAACTGGACCGTGTGGAGCACGACGATGCTGCTCTTGCCGACGTTGTGGATAGGCTTCGCGGTGCAGGACCCGAACACGAATTACGCGGTATTCGCGGCGATCGCGCTGCTCTGCGGCCTGGGTGCGGGCAACTTCAGTTCGTCGATGGCGCACATCAGCTTCCTCTACCCGAAGAGACTGCAAGGCACTGCGCTGGGTGCGAACGCGGGCGTGGGCAACCTGGGCGTAGGCCTCGCGCAGCTCATTGCGCCGCTCGCGATGTATGGGGGCGCGCTGCTCATCATGGGCGGCAGCGCGCAGCAACGCGATATCGCCGGTGCGGTGACGCGGATTTGGGTGCAGAACGCAGGGTTCATCTGGGTGCCGCTGATCGTCCTCGCAGTGATCGCGGCGTGGTTCGGCATGGACAATATCGCGAGCGTGCGCGCGGGTTTCGCCGAGCAGGTCGCCATCCTGCGAAACAAACAGCAGTGGCGGATGAGCTGGCTCTACCTCGGGACCTTCGGCTCGTTCATCGGCCTGGCGGCAGGATTCCCAATGCTGATCAACACCGAGTTCCCGGCCGTCGACGCGTTCAAGTTCGCGTTCGTCGGACCGCTGCTCGGCGCGCTCGTGCGCCCGATCGGCGGCTGGCTTGCCGATCGCGTCGGCGGGGCCATGATCACGGTCTGGGTCTTCGTCGTGATGATGATCGCACCACTCGCTGCGGCGTTTTTTGTGCCCGGCGGGGGCGGTGCCGGCAACCTGACCGCCTTCGTGATTGCGTTCCTCGCGATGTTCGTCGCGGCCGGCGTTGGCAACGGCTCGACGTTTCGCATGATCCCGATCATCTTCCGCACGCTGCGCGAGCGCGAAGTCAAGGACCCGAAGG
>DASVFM010000119.1:0-27977 GCA_036380055.1 Casimicrobiaceae bacterium | reverse complement strand
AAGCGGGTCGACGAGCTGGGCAACGAAATCGCGAGCGAGCTCGATCAGAAGAAGCGCGACGCGGAGATCGCGGAGCTGTTCAAGATCCACAAGGACGAGATCGGGCACATTCCTCTGCACCAGCAGGCGCTCGCCTGGGCGATGAAGAAGAACGTCGAGCTCGTGCAGCTCGCCGACAACAACAACTGGCTCAAGTGGGTGGTCGTGAAGTAGCGGCGCGAGCCCGCAGCGAGGGGCCCCGTGCGTGCACGGGGATCGCGCGAGGCGAGTCGACGCAGGCGGCCGACACAATGAAGGCTAACATGCTCATACGGGATGAGGAGGCCGCGGCGCGGGCCCGCGGCGACGCCTGATGGCCTCCGTCGCCGCGCCGTCGCGCTTCGCCGCCTGGTGGAACAGCGACCTCGCGTACAGCTTCCGCCATGCGCCGGTGGCCGTCGTCTCGGCGGTGGTGCTGGCCATCTGCCTGGGGGGCGCGCTGTTCGCGCCCTGGGTTGCTCCGCACAACCCGTTCGACCTCGCCACGCTCAACCTGCTCGATGCGCTCACGCCGCCGCACGGCTTCGCGGGCGCGAAACCGGAATACCTTCTTGGCACGGACGATCAGGGACGCGATCTGCTGTCCGCGATCATGTTCGGCACCCGCATCTCGCTGCTGATCGGCGTGGCGGCAGTGGCGCTGGCGGTCGCGCTCGGCGTGAGCCTCGGTCTGATCGCGGGCTATGCGGGCGGCAGGCTCGACGCCTTCATCATGCGCGCGGCCGATGTGCAGCTCTCCTTCCCGGCCATCCTCATCGCGCTCCTCATCGACGGCATCGCACGCGCCGTGCTCCCGCGCAGCGCACACGGCGACGTCGCGCTGGTCGTGCTGATTCTCGCCATCGGCGTGTCGAACTGGCCGCAGTACGCGCGCACGGTGCGCGGGTCGACGCTGGTGGAGAAGAACAAGGAATACGTGCAGGCCGCGCGGGTCATCGGAGTCCGCCCGTCGGCGATCGTTTTCCGCCACCTGCTCCCGAACGTGCTGGGGCCGGTGCTGGTGATCGCAACGATCAACGTCGCCACCGCGATCCTCATCGAGGCGACGCTGTCGTTTCTTGGCGTGGGTGTGCCGCCGACCCGGCCTTCACTCGGGACCCTGATCCGGGTCGGCCAGGACTTCCTGTTTTCGGGGGAGTGGTGGATCACCATTTTCCCTGGCGCCGCGCTCGTGATCATGGTGCTGGCGATCAATCTGCTGGGCGACTGGCTGCGCGACGCGCTCAATCCGAAGCTGCGATGAGCGCAGCGGGCACCCCGTTGCTGGCGGTCGAGGGATTGCGCGTCGAATTCCCGACGCGCCACGGGACGCTGATCGCGGTCGACGGAGTGTCGCTCGAGATCGCTCCCGGCGAAGTCCTGGGCGTCGTCGGCGAATCGGGTGCCGGCAAGTCGCTCACCGGCGCCGCGATCATCGGCCTCATCGATCCGCCGGGACGCATCGGCGCGGGCGAGGTGAAGCTCGAAGGCCGCCGCATCGACAACCTGCCGCCCGAGGCGATGCGCCGGGTGCGGGGACGCGAGATCGGCGCCGTGTTCCAGGACCCGCTGACCTCGCTCAACCCGCTGTACACGATCGGCCGCCAGCTCGTCGAGACGATCACGACGCATCTGGAGCTGCCCCAGCGCGAGGCGAAGCGGCGCGCGCTCGAGCTTCTGACCGAGGTCGGCATTCCCGCGCCTGAGCGACGCTTCCACCACTACGCGCATCAGTTCTCCGGAGGCATGCGTCAGCGCGTGGTGATCGCTCTGGCGCTCGCCGCGAAGCCGAAGCTCATCATCGCCGACGAGCCAACCACGGCACTCGACGTGTCGATCCAGGCGCAGATCATCGCGCTGCTCAAGGGGCTGTGCCGTGAGCACGGCGCGGCGGTGATGCTGATCACCCACGACATGGGCGTCATCGCGGAGACCGCCGATCGCGTGTGCGTGATGTACGCCGGACGCGTCGTCGAGGTCGGCCCGGTCAACGACGTGATCCACCACTCGCAGCATCCGTACACGAAGGGACTGATGGGCTCGATACCGTCGATTGTCGCCGAGCGCGAGCAGCTGGCGCAGATCGACGGCGTCATGCCGCGGCTCAATGCCATTCCTGCGGGCTGCGCATTCCACCCGCGCTGCCCGCACGCGTTCGACCGCTGCCGGCGCGAGCGCCCCGAGCTGCTGCGACTCGGTCCCACGCGTGCGGCATGCTGGCTGCTTCTGCGGTGAGCGCATTCGCGATGAGCCCTGCCGACGCACCGCCGCCCCTGGTCGAGCTCGTCGACGTGGCGAAGACCTTCGACGTGTCGCCCCCCTGGCTCAATCGCCTGCTCGAGCACAAGAGGCGCGCCCTGCTTCGGGCCGTTAACGGAGTGGACCTCGCGATCGTGCGCGGGGAGACCTTCGGTCTGGTCGGCGAGTCCGGCTGCGGGAAGTCCACGGTGGCGCGGTTGATCGTCGGGCTGTATCGCCCCACGCGCGGCGAGATCCGCTACGAGGGAAAGAGGATCGACAGGGCGGGCGCCGCACCCGCGTTGCGGCGGAACATGCAGATGATCTTTCAGGACCCCTACGCGAGCCTCAATCCGCGCTGGCGAGTCTCCGACATCATTGCGGAGCCGCTGCGGGTGCATCCGGACCAGGTGTCGGCAGGGCGGCGCTCGCTCGAAGCTCGCGTGGGTGCGCTGCTCGAGCAGGTCGGCCTTGCCGCGGCGGACGGCGCGAAGTACCCGCACCAGTTCTCCGGCGGGCAGCGCCAGCGGATCTCGATCGCGCGGGCGCTGGCCGGGAAGCCCGCGTTTCTCGTCTGCGACGAGCCGACCTCGGCGCTGGATGTCTCCGTGCAGGCGCAGGTGCTGAACCTGATGCGCAGCCTGCAGCGCGAGCTCGGCCTCACGTTCCTGTTCATCTCGCACAATCTCGCCGTCGTGCACCACATCGCGGACCGCGTCGCGGTGATGTACCTCGGCCGTATCGTCGAGCGCGCGCCGACGAAGCCGCTGTTCGCCCGTCCGCGCCACCCGTACACGCGGATGCTGCTCGACGCCGTGCCTGACCTCGAGCTCTCCGGCAAAGCGCGTACCGCCGTGGCCGGAGAGGTGCCGAATCCGCTCGCGCCTCCGGCGGGATGCGCGTTCCATCCACGCTGCCCTCATGCCAACGAGCGCTGCCGCCGCGAGATTCCGCGGCTGAAGCCCGTGACCGGCGCCGTCGCGGACGTCGCCTGCCATGCGGTCGAGGAAGGGCGCATCGCGAATCGGCTATAATTCCAGCTTGTCCGGCGCGGTGCGCCCTCTGTGCCCCCGCCCGCTGACCCGCCTGCACGCGAAGACCCCGAATTGCGCCTGACACAGATCAAGCTGGCCGGTTTCAAGTCGTTCGTCGACCCGACCACCATCGCCACGCCCGGCCAGCTCGTCGGCATCGTCGGTCCCAATGGTTGCGGCAAGTCGAACGTGATCGACGCGGTGCGCTGGGTGCTCGGCGAATCGAAGGCCTCAGCCCTGCGCGGCGAATCGATGCAGGACGTGATCTTCAACGGTGCGGGAGACCGCGCGCCGGTCGGCCGGGCGTCGGTCGAGCTGTCCTTCGACAACAGCCAGGGCCGCATCGGAGGGCAATGGGGCCGCTACACCGACCTGTCGATCAAGCGCGTGCTCACGCGCGACGGCGACTCCGTCTACTACATCAACAATATTCCCGTACGCCGCCGAGACATCCACGACCTGTTCCTCGGCACAGGACTCGGTCCGAGGGCATACGCCATCATCGAGCAGGGCATGATCACGCGCGTGATCGAGGCGCGCCCCGAGGAGCTGCGCGTGTTTCTCGAGGAGGCGGCCGGAGTATCCAAGTACCGGGAGCGACGCCGCGAGACGGAAGGCCGCCTCGCCGACACGCGGCAGAACCTGGCCCGCGTCGAGGACATCCGCAGCGAGCTCTCTGCGCAGCTCGCGCACCTGGAAGCACAGGCGAAGGTGGCGACCGAGTATCGCGAGCTGGAGGTTCGCGCAAGGCAGGCGCAGCACCTTCTCTGGTTCGCGAAGCAGCAGGAAGCGGCGCGACTGCGCGAACGCCACGCGACCGAGATCGCGTCGCTCGGTGCCGGGTTCGAGGCTCTGCAGGCGGATCTGCGCGCCGCCGAGAGCCGGGTCGAGACCTTGCGCGCAGACCAGTACCGTGCGGGCGACGAGCTGCACGAGAAGCAGGGCGCCTTCTACGCCGCCAACGCAGAGGTGACGCGGCTCGAGCAGCAGCTGCAGTTTGCGCGCGAAAGCGACAGCCGCCTCTCGCAGCAGGCCGAGCAGATACGCGAGGCACTGGATGCGCTGGCGGCCCAGCGCGCCGCGCTCGACGGCGAGGCGGGCGAAGCCGAGCAGGCGCTGGAGCAGGCGCTCGCCGCGCGCGAAGCCGCGGCTCTCGCGGAACAGGAGGCGGCGCAAGCACTGCCTCGCGCGGAGGCGGCGGTCGCCGATGCCGCGGCGGCGCTCGCGGCGATCGAAGAGCGGATCAACGAGATCGAGCAAGCGCTGCGCGTGGCCGAGACGCGACGCGAGAGCGCTGGCAAGACCCTTGGTGCTCTGGCGCAGCGACGAGACAAGCTCGGTGCCGAGGCGACGCGGCTCGCCGGTCCGCTCTCGGCCCAGCTCGCCGCCGTCGTGGCGCAGCTCGAAGAGGAGGGCGCGGAGCTTGCCTCGCACGAGGCAGGGCTGGTAAGCCTGCGCGAAACCGTGCAGAGCCTGCAGGAACAGCATCGCGCGGCAAGTGATGCCTGGCAGGAAGCGAGCCGAGTGCTCGCCGAGCGCGAGGCACGCTCGGAGGCGCTGGCCGCCCTGCAAGCGAAGCTCACGCGCAGCGAGGACGCAGCCGGCTGGCTTGCGGCACGGGGCCTCACGAGCGCCCGGCGCCTGTGGCAGCAGATCGACATCGAGCGTGGATGGGAGGACGCGCTGGAGGCCGTGCTGCGCGAGCGCCTCAATGCGCTGGAGCTGCCGCGCCTGGAGGCGGCTCTAGAGTGGACGGGCGGCGATGCGCTGCCCGGCAGGATCGCCGCCTACGCTTCGTCAGGCTCCGCGCCGCCTGGGTCACACCACGCCGATGCGCTAATCGCCAAGCTCAAGCCCGCGCAGCCGCCGCTTGCGCGTCTTCTCGGCGACTGGCTCGCGGGAATTCGCTGCCGTCCCGATCTCGCCAGCGCGCTGCGCGAGCGCTCCGCGCTCGCCGTGGGCGAGGCGTTCGTCACGCGCGACGGCCACGTGGTGAGCGCGCAGGGTGTTGCGTTTTTCGCACCGGACAGCGAACTGCACGGCGTGCTGGCAAGGCAGCGCGAGCTGGCGGAGCTCGAAGCGCTCATCGACGCGGCGCGGCGCGAAACGTCCGCAGCGCTCACCGCACGCGACGCGGGAGCAGCCGAGCTCGACGCGCGGCAACAGGCCTATCACGACGAGAGCATGGCGCTTGCGTCGCAACAGCGGCGCTGCCACGACCTGGAGCTCGAGCTGCAGCAGCTGAAGCAGGCGGGCGAGGCGGCGGAAAAGCGCCGCAGCGCGATCGCGGAGGAGCTCGCGTCCCTTGCCGCGGAGGAGGCCGCGGAGCGCGGCGGGCTTTCGGCGATCGACGACGCCACGGCGGCTGATCGCAAGCGGCTCGCCGAGGAGGCGCGCGCCCGCGATGCAGCACTCGAGTCGCGCGACCAGGTGGATGCGGCGCTCGCGCAGGCGCGCGAGCGGGCCCGCAGCATGGAGCGGGCGGCACAGGAGGAAGGATTCAGGGAGCGTTCCTGCCGCGAGCGGCTCGCGGAGCTCGGCCGGCGCCGCGAGGCGCTCGACGCACAGATTGCCCAGCAGCAGGTTTCGCTCGGGCAGCTTTCGGCGGAGCGCGAGAAGATCGACTGGACGCCGTCGGAGCGCGCCCTGCAGTCTGAGCTCGGTGCTCGGGCCGCGGCCGAACAGGCGCTCACCGCAGCGCGCGATCGGCAGGAAGCGGTCGCGGCCGAGCTCAAAGCAGGCGAGGAGGCGCGGCTCATCGTTGAGCAGAAGCTCGAGCCGGCGCGGGCAAAAATCGAGGAGATGCGCCTCAAGGCACAGGCAGCAGAGCTCTCCGAACAGCAATTCAGCGAGCAGCTCACGCAAGCAAACGCCGATCTCGCGGCGCTCCCGGAGCAGCTCAAGGCGTGGGGCCGCGCGAGCACGCTGCCGGCTGAGATCGAACGTTTGCAGCAGGCGATTGCCGCGCTGGGCGCGGTCAACCTAGCCGCGCTGGAGGAGCTCGCACAGGCTACGGAGCGCAAGCAGTACCTGGACGCGCAGGCGCTGGATCTCACCGAAGCCATGGCAACCCTCGAAACCGCCATCCGTCAGATCGACCGCGAATCGAGAGAGTTGCTGCAGCAGACCTTTGATGCCGTCAACGCGAACTTCGGCAAGCTGTTCCCGGTGTTGTTCGGTGGCGGACAGGCGCGGCTCGTGCTGACCGGCGAGGAGATTCTCGACGCCGGTGTACAGGTCACAGCGCAGCCGCCGGGCAAGCGCAATACGTCGATCCACCTGCTTTCCGGCGGTGAGAAGGCAATGACCGCCATCGCGCTGGTTTTCTCGCTCTTCCAGCTCAACCCGGCGCCGTTCTGCCTTCTCGACGAGGTCGATGCACCCCTCGACGATCCCAACACCGACCGCTTCTGCGCGATGGTGCGGCGGATGGCCGAGATCACGCAGTTCGTGTTCATCAGCCACAACAAGATCACCATGGAAATGGCGGCGCAGCTCATCGGGATCACGATGCCCGACCCGGGCGTCTCGCGCGTCGTCGCCGTTGACATCGAAGAGGCGCTCGAGCTTGCCGAGGCGGCGCCTAAGCAGGTGGCTGCGGCAGCGCGATGAACCCGCTTTTCCTGGGCTTGGTCATCGCCGGCGTCGTCCTGGTCGTCGGCGTCCTGCTGTACAACTGGATTCAGGAGCGCCGGCTGCGCCGGCGCGGTCCGCGCGCCGGCCGGAGCGGAGCGGGGCACGTCGCGCGCGACGCCGGCCACGGAAGAGCCGAGCCGGTGCTCGGGCCTCGCGTGGAGGCGGAACGATCGCCGACCGGCGAGAGCGTGAGTGTGGCCCGCGATGATGAGCCGCTCGACGCGGCAGCGCAGGACACTGATGTGCCGGCAGTCGACGAGGCGCCGCTCCCGCGGCGGCTGACGGCGCGCAGTCGCGAGGATCTCGCCCCGGACCCCGACATCGAATGCGTCGTCTGGCTCACGCTCGCGCAGCCGGCCGCAACCGCGGCGCTCGGCCACGCGCTGACCGCGCGCTGCGCCAAGCCTTTGCGCTGGCTCGGGCGCAGCGGGGGCGATGCACGCTGGCGCACGATCGACGGTGCGAACCCCGGCCCATGGAACGAGATCGCCTCGTGCATGCTGCTTGCCAACCGCTCCGGCGCGGCGAGCCGCGATGACCTGGAGGCCTTCCTGCGCCTCGTCGACGGCGTGGCCGCGAGCGTGGGGGCCGAATGCGTTTGGCCCGACGAGCGTGAGGAAGCGGAGCGGGCGGAGGCGCTCGATCGCCTCTGCGCCGATCTCGACGTGCAGATCGGGCTCACGCTCCTCAAGGGCGAGCCGGGGCAGCTCGCCGGGACGCGGCTGCGAGGTGTCGCGGAGGCTGCCGGATTTCGCCTGAGCAGTGCCGGCGAGTTTGAGTATGCGCAGGAAGATACCGGCGCGCTCCTCTACAGCTTGCAGAACCTGCGCGGTCAGCCATTCACCCTGGAGAACCTGCGCGCTTCCACCGTGGCCGGCGTCGTCCTGCTGCTCGACGTGCCGCGCGTGCCGGAGCCCGTGAAGGCGTTCGATCAGATGCGACTGCTCGCGAAGCGCCTCGCACAGACGCTCGAGGCCGCGCTGGTGGACGACAACCGGCGACCGCTCGACGACGCGGCGCTCGGCGACATTCGCGCCCAGGTGTACGCCACTGCAGTCGCCTTGCGCGAGGCGCACGTCGATCCCGGTGGACAGCGGGCGCTGCGGCTGTTCGGGTGACCGATGGGCGCCGAGAGCGGCGTTCCTCGCAAGGCCGCCGAGCGCGCGGCCCGGCTGCGCGCACTGGTCGAGGAGCATAACCACCGCTACCACGTGCTCGATGCGCCGACGATCAGCGACGCCGAATTCGACTCGCTGTTCCGCGAGCTGGAGGCGCTCGAGCGCGAATATCCGACCCTGGCGAGCGCCGATTCACCGACGAGGCGCGTCGGCGATGCACCCGTCACGACGTTCGAGACGGTCACGCATCGCGTGCCCATGCTCTCACTCAACAACGCCTTCAGCGACGAGGAGGCGGAGAGCTTCGATCGGCGCGTGCGCGAGTTGCTGGGGGTGGACGAGGTCGATTACGAGGTCGAGCCGAAGTTCGACGGCCTGGCGGTGGGCATCACCTATCGCCAGGGCGCGCTCAAGGTCGGCGCCACACGCGGCGACGGAGCGAGCGGCGAGGACGTGACTGCCAACCTGAGGACGATCAACGCGGTGCCGCTGACGCTAGGCGCGAAAGCGCCGCCGCTGCTCGAGGTGCGCGGCGAGGTCGTGATGCTGCGCCGCGATTTCGAGCGGCTGAACGCCGCGCAGACGGCCAAAGGCGAGAAAACGTTCGTCAATCCGCGCAACGCGGCGGCGGGCGCGCTGCGCCAGCTCGACCCGAAGGTGACGGCGAGCCGCCGGCTTACCTTCTTCGCCTACGGCGTGGGCGAGGTGGACTGGGGCTTGGCGAAACCGCCCGCCAGCCAGGAGGCGTTGCTCGAACGCCTCGAATCGCTGCGCCTGCCCGCGACCAAGGAGCGCATGGTGGTACGGGGTCTGAAAGGGCTCATGTCGTACTACCACGCCATCGCGGCGCGACGCGCATCGCTGCCGTTCGACATCGACGGCGTCGTGTACAAGGTGAACGATTTGTCGCAGCAGGAGCGTCTCGGCTTCGTCTCGCGCGCGCCGCGCTTTGCCTTGGCGCACAAGTTTCCCGCGGAAGAGATGCCCACCGAGGTGCTGGCGATCGAAGTCCAGGTTGGACGCACCGGTGCGCTGACGCCGGTGGCGCGGCTCAAGCCGGTGTTCGTCGGCGGCGTGACGGTCACCAACGCGACGCTGCACAACGAGGACGAAGTGCGGCGCAAGGACGTGCGGATCGGCGACACGGTGATCGTGCGCCGTGCCGGCGACGTCATCCCGGAAGTGGTGCGGGTCTTGCCGGAGAAGCGCCCGCGCGGCGCGCGCGAGTTCGTGATGCCGAAGAAATGCCCCGAATGCGGCTCGCACGTCGTGCGGCTCCCCGACGAGGCCGTCGCGCGCTGCTCCGGCGGGCTGGTCTGTCCGGCGCAGCGCAAGCAGGCGCTGCTGCATTTCGCCGGACGCCGCGCGATGGACATCGAGGGGCTCGGCGAAAAACTGGTCGACCAGCTCGTCGACGCCGAGATCGTGCGCACGCCGGCGGAGCTCTACAAATTGAGCGCGGACACGCTGGCCGGCCTGGAGCGCATGGCCGAAAAATCGGCGGCCAACGTCATCGCCGCCATCGACAAGAGCCGCGAGACCACGCTCGCGCGGTTCGTCTTCGCACTGGGGATCCGCCACGTCGGCGAAGAGTCCGCCAAAGACCTCGCGCGGCATTTCGGCAGCCTGGACGAACTCATGGCCGCGGACGAGTCCTCGCTGCTCGAGGTGCGTGACGTCGGACCGGTGCTGGCGGAGAGCATTCGGCAGTTCTTCGCCGAGGCTCACAATCGCGGCGTGATTGCCCGGCTGCGCACCGCCGGGGTACATTGGCCGGAAGGCGCGCCGCAACGGGAAGCGCGCGGCAAGCTCGCGGGAGTGACATTTGTGCTGACCGGCACGCTGCCGTCGCTGTCGCGCGAGGAGGCGAAGGAGTTGATCGAGAAGCGCGGCGGCAAGGTCGCTGGCAGCGTCTCGAAGAACACCGCCTACGTCGTTGCCGGTGCCGAGCCGGGTAGCAAGCTCGACCGCGCCGAGGCGCTGGGCATTCCCGTGCTGGACGAGCGGGGCCTGCGGGCGATGCTGCAGGGAAAGGGTTGAGCGTGGGAGCGGACCTCAGCACGAGGCATAGCGATGGCATTCGGTAAGGTAACCAAGGCCGTGTTTCCGGTCGCCGGACTCGGAAGCCGTTTCTTGCCCGCGACCAAGGCGAGCCCCAAGGAAATGCTGCCGGTCGTCGACAAGCCGCTGATCCAGTATGCGGTGGAGGAGGCCGCGTCCGCCGGCATCACCGACATGATCTTCATCACCGGCCGCAACAAGCGCGCGATCGAGGATCACTTCGACAAGGCCTACGAGCTGGAGACCGAGCTGGCGGCGCGCAACAAGACCGAGCTGCTGGAGTCGCTGCAGGGCGTGCTGCCCCGCGGCATCAACTGCATCTACATCCGCCAGTCGGAGGCACTGGGGCTCGGCCATGCGGTTCTATGCGCGGAGCCGGTGATCAACGGCGAGCCGTTCGCCGTGCTGCTCGCCGACGATCTCATCGACGCCAAGGTGCCGGTCATGAAGCAGATGACCGACATCGCCGCGGCTGAGCAATACTCGGTCATCGGTGTCATGCCCGTGCCGGCGGCGAACGTTGGCAGCTACGGGATCGTCGAGACCGCCGAGGCCAACGCACGATTGAGCCGAGTCGTGCGCATCGTCGAGAAGCCGAAGCCGGGAACGACGCCGTCGACCCTGGGCGTGGTGGGGCGTTACGTGTTGACTGCGCGCATCTTTCATCACCTGCGCAGCATGCCCGCGGGAGCGGGTGGCGAGTTGCAGCTCACCGACGCGATCGCCCGCCTGCTCGACGACGAAAAAGTGCTCGCCTACGAGTTCGAAGGGCGCCGCTATGACTGCGGCACAAAGCTTGGCTACCTCGAGGCGACCGTCGAGCTTGCTCTGAAGCATCCGGAGGTCGGCGCCGGCTTCGCCAAGTTCCTGCAGCAGCGATGACGTTCAACGAGCTTCGCTACCTTGTGGCCGTTGCACAGGAGAGGAGCTTCGGCCGCGCCGCACAACGCTGTTTCGTGAGCCAGCCGGCGCTTTCGGTGGCGATCCACAAGCTCGAGGAGGAGCTGGGCGCCCGGCTCTTCGAGCGCGGCAAGGCCGAGGTCACGGTCACGCCCGTCGGAGAGCGGGTGGTCGAGCAGGCGCAGAAGGTGCTCGAGCAGGCGGCGCAGATTCGCGACATCGCCAAGGCCGGTCGCGATCAGCTGGTCGGGCCCTTTCATCTCGGCGTGATCTACACCGTGGCGCCGTATCTGCTGCCTGACCTGATTCCGGCGCTGAAGCGGCGCGCACCGCGGATGCCGCTCGAGATCGAGGAGAACTTCACCGAACAGCTCGAGGGCGCTCTGAAGGCGGGTCGGGTCGATGCCGTGATCATCGCGCTGCCCTTCCATCCCCCCGGCATCGTCACCGAGTTCCTGTACGAGGAGCCGTTCCAGGTCGTGGTGCCGCAGCAGCATCCCTGGGCGAAGCGCAGGAGCGTCGATCCTGCGGAGCTCGCCAGCGAGCACACCATTCTGCTCAACATCGGCCACTGCTTTCGCGATCAGGTCCTCGAAGCGTGTCCGGAGCTCAACCGCGGCGAGGCGCCGGTGACACGCACCAACTCTCTGGAGACGGTACGCAACATGGTCGCTTCGGGGCTCGGTGTCTCAGTGCTTCCGCGCGACGCCCTGACGCCCAAATATCACAGCCGGCTCGTCGTGCCCGTGCCGTTCGCCAAACCCGTGCCCTCGCGGCGCATCGCGCTCGCCTACCGCAAGAGCTTCCCGCGTCCGGCGGCGATTGCAGTCATCCGCGAGGCCGTAGCCGCGTGCCGCGCCGGGCCGCGATGGCGCGGCGCGCCGCGGGGTCGACCGAATCGAGTTCCCACAGCGGAGAGCAGCACATGATTTCCGACCTCAAGGGCAAGGCGGTTCTGATCACCGGCGCGTCGACCGGAATCGGTGCGGCGGCGGCGCGGGCCTTCGGGCGCCTCGGCAGCCGCGTCGCGATTCACTACAACGCCAGCCGGGAGGCCGCGGAGCGGGTGGCTGCCGACGTGCGTGCCGCCGGCGGCGAGGCCGCGCTGCTCGGTGGCGATGTCACTCAGACGGAGAGCGTGAAGCGAATCGTGGCCGAAGCGCTCGCCGCCTTCGGCCGCATCGACGTGCTGATCAACAACGCCGGCGGGCTGGTCAAGCGTACGCGGATCGAGGACTACGAGGAGCAGTTTCTCGCCCGCGTCATCGCATTGAACGTGACGCAGGTCGCGATGTTCATGCGCGAGGTGATCCCGGTGATGCGGAGGCAGAAGTCCGGGAGCGTGATCAACGTCAGCTCGATCGCGGCGCGGCACGGCGGTGGCGCCGGCGCCATCGTCTACGCAGGTGCAAAGGGCTTCATCTCCACCGCCACCCACGGCTGGGCGAAGGAAGTCGTCGCCGATGGCATTCGGGTCAACGCGGTGTCTCCCGGCGTGATCGTCACGCCGTTCCACGAGCGCTATTCGACGCCCGAGCAGCTCAAGGCCATGCAGGCGACGATTCCCATGAACCGGCTGGGCACCGCCGAGGAGTGCGCCGGGACCTTCGTCTACCTCGCCTCGGACGCGATGAGCGGCTACGTAACCGGACAGGTCATCGAGGTCAACGGCGGGCAGTACATGCCCTAGCCCGGGCTTCTGCGCGGGCCGACTGCTTCGTTGGGTCCTCGCTCGGCGCTCGCCGTACCTCCGTGTACTGTCTCACGCCTCGCTGCGGGACGCCTCGCATTCGGCCCTGCTCGCGACGCCCGGGCTGCTGCGCGGGTCGGCCTGACTTCGTCGCCTTAGTCGAGGCCCAGTAGCCCCGGCAACTCCTCGAGCGAGGTGATGACGGCGTCGGGCCGCGGAGCATGGCGCTCGAGCGGGGCACCGTCGCGATTGACCCAGAACGCGGTGAAGCCGAACGCCTTGGCGCCTGCGACGTCCCAGCCGTTTGAGGAAACGAAGCCGATGCGCAGGGGTGCAAGCTTGAGATGATCGACCGCGAGCTGATAGACACGCGGGCTCGGCTTGTAGATTCCGGCGTTGTCGGCCGAGAGAATCGCATCCAGATGCAGGGCGAGCCCCGTCGACGCCGCCAGCGGCTCGAGCATCGCCCGCGTTCCGTTGGACAGGATCAACCGTGGCAGCGGTGCGAGGGCCGCAAGCGCGCCCGCCGCTTCGGGAAATGGCGAGAGGTCGAGATAGGCATCGAGCAGCCGGTGCCGCTGCGCGGCCTGCACGACCACGCCGAGCGCGTCCACCGCGTGATCGAGGGCGTGCGCGGTGAGCGCCGCGAAGTCCTCGCGGTGCTGTGTCGGGCTGAGCATGAGGCTCTGCAGCCAGGTGTATTCGAGTTGCTTCCTTCGCCAGGAGCGAGCGAGCGCATCGCCTCGTCCGGGGAAGAGCCGCTCCGCCACCGCCGCCACTGTGTGCACGTCGAAGAGCGTGCCGTAGGCGTCGAAGACCAGTGCGTCGACTCGAAACGTTCCAGCCGAGTTTGCAATCATTTCGCTTTCCCGCGGCCGAATTGGCCTTCATTGCATGCAAAAATCATACTGCCAGTGGTCAAAAATGCGGATCATGTGCAAAAAAATAGGGGTTACACTCGCGTGCAACCCCTCGGTTCCATGGTGGGCGATACTGGGATCGAACCAGTGGCCCCTGCCGTGTGAAAGCAGTGCTCTACCGCTGAGCTAACCGCCCGCGCGAACCCAGACAGGAGCGGATATTTAATCACAGCGGCAAAACGAGGGTCAAACCCGTGAACGCCAATGTTCATGGCAGTCCTGGACAAAACAGGCACCACGATGGTGCGTCACCCGAGGCCGAAGCGGCCCGGCGGACGGGTCCTTCCTGCCGCAGATTTCGCTAAGGTTATACTGGATAAAGCAAAAACTTCCTTGGCTCAAGTCTTGCTGAAACGCCCGCTGAGCTCCCTTTAGAACGCCATGCCGCCTGCCGCCTACGACGAAATGTCCTCGCCCGAGGGGGGCGTGCGGCCGCATTACCAGGCGTTTTCGGACTGGCTCAAGCGCACCCCCGGCGACAAGATCGCCCAGAAGCGGGAGGAGGCGGAGCGCGCCTTCCACCGCGTCGGGATCACCTTCGCGGTCTACGGCGACGAAGACGGCACGGAGCGCCTCATCCCTTTCGATATCGTGCCGCGCATCATTCCGGCGGCCGAGTGGCGGCTGCTCGAGCGCGGGCTCAAGCAGCGCGTGCACGCGCTGAACCTGTTCCTGAGTGACATCTACGGCGAACAGAAAATTCTCAAGTCCGGCGTGGTGCCCGCCGAGCGCGTCCTCGGCAACATCCAGTATCGGCGCGAGATGCGGGGCGTGCGCGTGCCGGCGAACATCTACGCTCACATCGCGGGCGTGGACATCGTGCGCGCAGGCGCAGGCGAGTACTACGTGCTCGAGGACAACCTACGCGTTCCCTCCGGCGTCTCGTACATGCTCGAGAACCGGAAGATGATGATGCGCCTGTTCCCCGAGCTGTTCGCGACGCAGGCGATCAAGCCGGTCGATCACTATCCCGACCTGCTGCTGGAAAACCTACGCGCAGTGGCGCCCGCGGGAGAGGAGACCCCCGAAGTTGCGCTGCTCACGCCGGGCGCCTACAACTCCGCCTACTTCGAGCACGCCTTCCTCGCGCAGCAGATGGGCGTCGAGCTGGTCGAAGGCCAGGACCTGTTCGTGCAGAACGACACGCTGTACATGCGCACCACGCGCGGGCCGCGGCGGGTCCACGTGCTCTACCGGCGCGTCGACGATGATTTCCTCGATCCCATGGCGTTCCGCCCGGACTCGATGCTCGGCGTCCCCGGGCTGTTCGCCGCCTACCGGGCGGGGCGCGTGACGCTCGCCAATGCGATCGGCACCGGGGTGGCCGACGACAAGTCGATCTACCCGTTCGTGCCCGAGATGATCCGCTTCTATCTCGCGGAGGAAGCGATCCTCAAGAACGTTCCGACGTGGCAGCTGCGCCTCGAGGACGATCTGCGCTACTGCCTCGACCACCTCACGGAGCTCGTCGTGAAGGAGGTCCACGGGGCAGGCGGCTACGGGATGCTCGTCGGCCCGGCCGCAACGCTCGCCGAGCGCGAGGCGTTTCGCGGCCGCATCGTGGCCAACCCCGACAGATACATCGCCCAGCCGACCCTCGCATTGTCGACCTGCCCGACCTTCGTCGCCTCCGGACTGGCGCCGCGGCACATCGACCTGCGACCTTACGTGCTCTCGGGCGAGGAGATCAATCTGGTGCCGGGGGGGCTGACCCGGGTTGCGTTGCGCGAGGGCTCGCTGGTGGTGAACTCCTCGCAGGGCGGCGGCACCAAGGACACCTGGGTGATGGCGCACTAGGGACCGAACATGCTCTGTCGCACTGCAAACGAGCTGTACTGGATGGCCCGACATATCGAGCGGGCCGAAAACACGGCGCGCCTTCTCGACGTGACTTATCGCATGTCGCTGCTGCCGTACGAGGTCGTGGAGTCGGGGCTCGCGTGGGCGCAGCCGTGGGCGGTCCCGCTGGTCACTTCGGGGCTGGCGACGGCGTTCTACGAGCGGTTCAAGGAGCTCTCGGCCGAAAACGTGCTGCGCTTCATGATCTTCGACGTAGCGACGCCGTCCTCGATCTACTGCTGCCTGCGCGCGGCGCGCGAATCGGCGCGCTCGGTGCGCGGCGCGATCACTTCGGAGATGTACGAGGATCTCAACTCGGCGTGGCTCGACATGCGCACTTACGACTACGAGCTGATCGAGGCGAACGGCGTGTCCGAGTTCCTCGACTGGGTAAAGATGCGCTCGCATCTGTTTCGCGGCGTCACCTTCGGCACGATGCTGCGCGACGAGGCCTATCACTTCATCCGCCTCGGCACGCATATCGAGCGTGCTGACAACACAGCGCGCATTCTCGACGTCAAATATCACACGCTGCTGCCCTCGGCGGCCGACGTCGGCGGCGCGGTGGACTACTATCAGTGGGGAGCGCTGCTGCGCTCCGTGTCGGGCTTCGAGTCATACCGCAAGATCTACAGCGACGTCATTACGCCGCGGCGGGTCGCGGAGCTCCTGATCCTGCGCGAGGACATGCCGCGCTCGCTGCACTCCTGCATGAACTTCATCCACGAGACGCTGGAAGTGCTCTGCGACCAGAACACGCGCGAGATCGAGCGAGTATCCGGAGAGCTTCATTCCAGGCTGCACTACGGCAAGACCGAAGAGATCATCAAATTCGGCCTGCACGAGTACCTGATGGAGTTCCTCGACCGGATCTCCGCTCTGGGCAACGAGATCAACCGCACGTTCCTGGTGCCGACTTACTGAGTCTTCGATCCGGTAGAATCGCCTCCCTCGGCAACGTCGACCGCTTACCATGACCTACTGCGTGGCCATGTCGCTCGATGCGGGCATGATCTTCGCGTCGGATTCGCGCACCAACGCCGGCGTCGATCAGATTGGCCGCTTCTCCAAGATGCGCGTATTCGAGCGCCCGGGGCATCGGGTCATCGTGGCTCTGAGCTCGGGGAACCTTTCGGTCACGCAGAACGCTCTTAGCCTCCTGGACCAGCGGGCAAGGGCGGGCGACGGGGCGGTGCACCTGTGGAACGCGACCTCGATGTTCGACATCGCACGCCTCGTAGGCGACGCACTGCGCGAGGTAAAGATCCGCGACGGGCCCTACCTGCAGCAGAACAACATCGACTCACACGCGAATTTCATCGTCGGCGGACAGATCCGCGGAGAGCCGCCACGGCTCTTCGAGATCTACAGCGAGGGCAATTTCATCGAGGCGACCCCCGACACCTGCTACTTCCAGATCGGCGAGAGCAAGTATGGCAAGCCGGTGATCGATCGCGTGGTCAAGCGCAGCACCGGGCTGCTCGAGGCGACCAAGTGCACGATCGTCTCTTTCGACTCGACGATGCGCTCGAACATATCGGTCGGGCTGCCGATCGACTTGGTTGTCTACGAGACCGATTCGCTGCGCATCAAGCTCCAGCGGCGCATCGAGGAATCGGACCCCTACTTTCAGATGATCCACACGCAATGGGGCGAAGGCCTGCGCCGGGTGTTTGCGCAGCTGCCCAATCCGGAGTGGGACTAGCGGCGCTTGCATGGCCATCCGCGTCGCGCTTCAGCATCGCACCACCTACAACTTCGACCGGCTGGTCAATCTGGGGCCGCACGAGATCCGCTTGCGGCCCGCCCCGCATTGCCGCACGCCCGTCCTCGGCTACTCGCTCGAGGTGCGGCCGTCCGAGCACTTCCTGAACTGGCAGCAGGACCCGTACGGGAATTGGGTCGCGCGATTGGTCTTTCCCGAGCGCACCCAGGAGCTCGAGATCGTCGTCGATCTGACGGCCGACATGACGGTCGTCAACCCGTTCGACTTCTTCGTCGAGGCTTACGCCGAGCACTATCCATTCGCGTATTCCGCGGCGCTCGCCAAGGAGCTGATCCCCTTTCTCGAAACGCAGCCGCTCACACCACGCCTCGCCGCGTGGCTCGAGCGCTTCCGCGGCACGCTGCACCCCGGCGAGAGCACGGTGGCAATGCTCGTGCGACTCAACCACGTCCTGCAGAGCGAGATCCGCTACCTCGTGCGGATGGAGCCAGGCGTGCAAACACCCGAGGAGACGCTCGAGCGCGCCTGGGGGTCGTGTCGCGATACGGGTTGGCTGCTGGTACAGATCCTGCGGCAGCTGGGTCTCGCTGCGCGCTTTGCCTCCGGCTACCTGATCCAGCTCGTCGCCGACATCAAGCCGCTCGACGGCCCGGCGGGGCCCGAGCGCGACTTCACCGATCTGCACGCCTGGGCCGAGGTGTACCTTCCCGGCGCGGGCTGGGTCGGGCTCGACCCGACTTCCGGGCTTCTCGCCGGCGAGGGTCACTTGCCGCTCGCCTGCACCGCGGAGCCCGGCAACGCCGCGCCGGTGATCGGATTCACCGACGTCTGCGAGGTCACCTTCGATTTCGCGATGAAGGTCTCGCGCGTACACGAGGACCCGCGTGTCACGAAGCCCTACACCGAGGTGCAGTGGGGCGCCATCGATGCCCTCGGCGAGAGGGTCGATGCCGAACTGAAGGCGCACGACGTGCGCCTCACCCAAGGCGGCGAGCCGACGTTCGTTTCCATCGACGACATGGATGGCGCGGAGTGGAACGTCGCCGCGCTTGGGAAAAAGAAGCGCGAGCTCGCCGAGGTACTGCTGCGGCGGCTCGCCAAGCGCTTCGCGTCGGGCAGCATCCTGCACTTCGGCCAGGGCAAATGGTATCCCGGCGAGCCGCTGCCACGATGGGCGCTCAGCGCCTACTGGCGCACGGACGGCGAGCCGCTGTGGCGCGACGAGGCGCTGCTCGCCGATACGCGCGCACCGGGAAGCACCGGTCTCGACACGGCGCGGAGATTTCTCGTCCGCCTGGCAGCCTCGCTGGGCCTGCCGGAGAGCCTTGTTCTCACGGCGTACGAAGACGTTCCGATGCTGCTCAAACAGGAAGCGGCTCTCCCCGAGAACGCGGATCCCTTCAAAGCAGATCTCGGCTCCGCCGACGAGCGGGCACGGCTCGCACGTCTGCTGCTCGCCGGACTCGACAAGCCGGCGGGCTTCGTGCTGCCTCTGAAAGCCGGGACAGTGCGCGAAGCCATCGACGAACCGGTCTGGGCGTCAAGTCCCTGGCCGTTGCGGCGCGAGCGCCTCTACGCGCTGCCGGGCGATTCGCCGCTCGGCCTGCGCTTGCCGCTCGCTTCGCTGCCCGATGTCCTGCCCGAGGAGATCGAACAGGAGCACCCGGTCGATCCATTCGCGCCGGCAGATGCGCTGCCAAAACGCGGGGCGCTCAAGCACGGACACGGGCGCGCGCACGGAAGAGCGCCGCGAGAGGTGGTGAAGACGGCCCTTGCGGCCCAGGTGCGCGACGGACACCTGTACCTCTTCATGCCCCCGCTCGTGCGCGTCGACGATTACGTCGCGCTGCTCGCGGCGCTCGAGGATGCTGCGGCGGCCGTCGACGTCAGGATCGTCATCGAAGGCTACGCACCGCCGAGAGACGCGCGACTGAGCGTGCTCGGCGTTACACCCGATCCCGGCGTGATCGAGGTGAACATCCATCCGGCATCGTCGTGGCGCGAGGTCGTGGCGACCACGACGATCCTGTACGAGGAAGCGCGTCAGGCGCGGCTCGGCACCGAGAAGTTCATGCTCGACGGCCGCCATACCGGCACGGGCGGTGGCAATCACGTGACGCTTGGCGGAGCGACACCTGCGCAGAGCCCGCTGTTGCGTCGCCCCGATCTGCTGAAGAGCCTCATCACTTACTGGCAGAACCACCCGGCGCTCTCTTACCTGTTCTCGGGCCTGTTCATCGGCCCGACCAGCCAGGCGCCGCGCGTCGACGAAGCGCGCGACGACCGGCTCTACGAGCTCGAGATCGCCTTCCAGCAGCTCGAGCGCAAGCATCGCGGCGCGGGGGAGACGCCGCAACCGTGGCTCACCGATCGGCTGCTGCGCAACCTGCTGACCGATCTCACCGGCAACACTCACCGCGCCGAGTTCTCGATCGACAAGCTGTATTCGCCCAACGGGCCGACCGGCCGGCTGGGATTGCTCGAGTTCCGCGCCTTCGAGATGCCACCGCACGCGCGGATGAGCGCGGTGCAGATGCTGCTGCTGCGCGCGCTGGTCGCACGCTTCTGGCAACAGCCGTACCGCGGCAAGCTCGTGCGCTGGGGAACGGCGCTGCACGACCGCTGGCTGCTGCCGCACTTCGTGGTCGCCGACATGCGCGACGTCGTTGCCGACCTGAACGCGTTCGGCTACGCATTCGCTTCCGAGTGGTTCGATCCTTTCGTCGAATTCCGCTTCCCGCGCTTCGGCACCGTCAGCTACGACGGAGTGACCATCGAGCTGCGGCAGGCGATCGAGCCCTGGCACGTGCTGGGCGAGGAGGTAAGCGCCGGCGGTACCGCGCGCTTCGTCGATTCCTCCGTCGAGCGCTTGCAGGTCAAGGTGAGCGGGATGGTCCCGGGACGCCACGCCGTGGCTTGCAACCGCAGAGCGCTGCCGCTCGCCGCAACCGGCGTGCCGGGAGAGTTCGTCGCCGGCGTGCGCTTTCGCGCCTGGAGCCCGCCTTCGGCACTGCATCCGACGATCACCGTGCAAGCGCCGCTCACGTTCGACCTGGTCGACACCTGGGCGGGGCGCGCGCTCGGCGGCTGCACCTATCACGTCTCCCATCCCGGCGGGCGCAACTACGACACCTTCCCCGTCAACGCGAATGCGGCCGAAGCGCGCCGCCTGGCGCGCTTCTGGACCCACGGCCACACCCCGGGACCGATGGTGCTCCGATCGGAGCCCGCCAATCCGGCCGTGCCAACGACACTCGACCTGCGCTGGCGACCGGTGCGGGGCCGCTAGGCGCCATGACTGGCCTCGAATTTGCAATGGTCGATGCGGGACGGTTACAGCGCTGCGCTGCAACCGCGATAACGGGCGTCCCTGCGCGGCGGACTGACGCAGAGGGGCACAAGCGGACATGATGCGTTTCGGCACGGGCAGAGCTTGGCTTGCGCGGCGGCCGGAGGCGGCACGCCTCTTCGGCCTGACCTGGCCGTTCGCCGTCGTGGCCGCCATGCTCGCCTTGCTGGTGGGCGTCAGCCTCGAGGTGATGTCTTCGGTTCGCGCCTACGTCGCGGGCGAGAGCCTGTGGTCGAAGGCGCAGAAGGATGCCGTAGCGCACCTCATGCGCTACGCGCGCACCGGAGAGAGTGCGGAGTACCTCGCGTACGCCCAAGCGATACGGACTATCGACGGCGACCGCGCTGCGCGCGAAGAATTGCAGAAAGCCGATCCCGATCTCGGCCGCGCGCGAGAAGGCTTCCTCAAAGGTGGCAACGACCCGGACGATGTCCCGGGGATGATCCTGCTCTTCCGGTACTTCCAGCACGTCGACTTCATGGCGCGTGCGATCGACATCTGGCGCGATGGCGACGAAAAGATTGCCGAGCTCGCGGCGGTGGGCGAGCAGGTGCAATCGGCGATTGCTTCCAGAGACTTCGATGTCAGGAAACAGGAGCAGGCGAGGAGCCGCATCCGCGCCATCGACCTGAAGCTGACCGATCTCGAGCGCGCATTCTCGGCAACGCTGGGGGATGCATCGCGCACGGCCCGCTCGACGCTCACCGCGCTTAACGCCGCCGTGGCCCTTACGCTGATCGTCGTCGCTCTGCTGCGGGCGCGCGTGGTCATGACGCAGCGCGGATCGTTCGAGGCGGCGTTGCACGCGAGCGAGGAGCGCTTCGAGCGCGCGGTGAGCGACAGCAACGACGGTATCTGGGACTGGAACGTTGCAGCGGACGAGATCTACATGTCGACGCGCTTCCAGGAGCTGCTTGGGTATGCTCCGGGCGCGCTTTCGGTGACGCCGACGTCATTCATGTCGTTGTTTCATCCAGAGGATCGCCGGCGCATCATGCGCCTCGTCGGGGAGCCTTCGCTCGGCAGCGGTCCGTTCGAGCTCGAGTTGCGCATGCTCACGCGCACCGGCGAGGCGCGCTGGTTCCAGGCGCGAGGACGCACGGTGCGCGATGCCGCCGGTCAGCTGGTGCGCATGGGCGGCTCGGTGACCGACATCGAATACCGCAAGCAGACCGAGGCGCAGCTCTTCGCCGAGAAGGAGCGCGCGGAAGTCACGCTCGCCTCGATCGCGGACGCCGTCATCACCGTCGATCCCCGCGGCTGCGTGGAATACCTCAACGCCGCGGCGGAACGGCTCACCGAGTGGGCGCTGGCGGAAGCGAAGGGACAGCCGCTCGCATCGGTGTTCGCAGTCGTCGAGGAGAGCACGGGGACGACCGTGGGCGATCGGCTGGATCGCGCCCTGCGTGAGGGCGGAACGATGCACCTCGAGGGCGATATCGTGCTGCTGCGCCGGGCCAGCCCACCGATTGCGGTTGACGCCAGCGTGGCGCCGATCCGCGATCGCCTGGGCCATGCGCAGGGCGCGGTGCTCGTCTTCCAGGACATGAGCCGCGAGCGCCAGTACGCAGCACGCCTCTCGCACCTCGCGACGCACGACGCGCTGACGGGGCTGCCGAACCGGCGCGAATTCGAGAATCGCTTGCGCGCGACGCTGGAGCGGCCACAGGACTCGAACTTTCACCACGCCGTGCTGTACCTGGATATCGACCAGTTCAAGATCGTCAACGACACCTGCGGTCACGCGGCCGGCGACGAGATGCTGCGGCAGGTGAGCAGCCTGCTGCGTCCCGAGCTGCGCGCCGGCGACACCATCGCGCGGCTCGGCGGCGACGAGTTCGGCGTCCTGCTCGAGCACTGCCCGCCGGAGCCGGCGCTGCGCATTGCGGAGAGCCTGCGTCGATCGGTCGCCGATTTCAAGTTCAGCTGGGGCACGCGCTCGTTCGCAACCAGCGTGAGCATCGGCTTGGTCAACATGATCGATGGGCCACGCACCCTCGCCGACGCGCTCTCTGCAGCCGACGCTGCCTGCTACCTCGCGAAGGACAAGGGTCGCAACCGCATCCAGGTCTATCACCCGCGCGATACCGACGTAGCGGTGCGCCACGGCGAAATGGAGTGGGTCGACCGCCTGCAGCGCGCGCTCGCGGAGGATCGTTTCCAGTTGTTCGCGCAGCCGATCCGTGCGCTGCGCGGCGACGAGACGACGCCGCGCCACGTCGAGCTGCTGGTCAGGCTGCGCAGCGAGCGCGACGAGCTCGTTCCGCCGATGGCCTTCATTCCTGCCGCCGAGCGCTACAGCCTGATGCCGCTGATCGACCGCTGGGTGCTGCGCAACGCCTTCAACTTGATCGCCCCGCATCTCGACCGCTCGGCCGCGCAGGCTCCGGACCTGTGCGCGATCAATCTGTCCGGCGCCTCGATCAACGACGAGAGTTTCCTCGATTTCGTGCTGGCCGAGTTCCTGCGCGCCGGCCTCCCGTACTCGCTCATCTGCTTCGAGATCACCGAGACCACGGCGGTAACCAGCTTGTCCAAGGCGGCCGCGTTCATCACGGCGCTGCGCGGCCTCGGTTGTCGCTTCGCGCTGGACGACTTCGGAGCCGGAGTCTCGTCGTTCAGCTATCTCAAGCACCTGCCGGTCGACTACGTGAAGATCGACGGCAGCTTCGTCCGCGACATGGCACAGGATCCGGTCGACCGCGCAATGGTCGAGGCCATCCACAGCATCGGCCGCGTGATGGGCAAACAGACGATCGCGGAGTCGGTCGAAACGGAGGAGATCTTGGAGCTGCTGCGCGCGCTTGGCGTTGACTACGCGCAGGGGTTCGGCATCGCAAGGCCGGTTCCGTTCGAACGGATGCTCGAAGGCGACATCGTCGTAAAGAAAGTCTCTGCCCACTCTCGAGGCACGAACTAGCGGTACAATTCGCGGCTCGACCCCGCGTCGCCGCCGTGTCTCACGTTCGAACCCGCTTCGCTCCCAGCCCGACCGGATTTCTTCACTTGGGCGGCGCACGCACCGCGCTCTTCGCGTGGGCCTTCGCGCGTCATCACAAAGGTCAGTTCGTTCTGCGCATCGAGGACACGGATCGCGAACGCTCGACGAATGAGGCGATTCAGGCGATCCTCGACGGGATGGCGTGGCTCGGCCTCGACTACGACGAAGGTCCGTTTTATCAAATGCAGCGGCTCGATCGCTACCGGGCCGTTCTCAAGGACTTGCTCGATCGAGGGCTCGCCTACCCCTGCTACACGACGCCGGCAGAACTGGAAGCGCTGCGGACGCAACAGCTTGGACGAGGGGAGAAGCCGCGCTACGACGGGCGCTGGCGGCCGGAGAACCTGCGACAGGGCCAGACGCCGCCGGCGGGCGTCGATCCCGTGTTTCGGTTCAAGAATCCGACGGAGGGCAGCGTCGCCTGGGACGACCAGGTGAAGGGTCACATCGAAATCGCCAACGCCGAGCTCGACGACCTCGTCATCATGCGCAGGGACGGGGTGCCGACCTACAACTTCGGCGTCGTGGTCGACGATCTGGACATGGACATCACGCACGTGATCCGCGGCGACGATCACGTGAGCAACACGCCGAGGCAGATCAACATGATCCGCGCTCTCGGGGCGCGGCCGCCCGTATATGGCCACTTGCCGACGGTGCTGGGGTCGGATGGAACGAAGCTTTCCAAGCGCCACGGCGCGGTGAGCGTGATCGAATACGAGAAGGAGGGTTTCCTGCCGGAGGCGATGATCAACTGCCTGGCGCGGCTCGGCTGGGCGCACGGCGACGACGAGATCTTCACCCGCGAACAGCTCATCGAGTGGTTCGACGTCGCGCATGTGCACCCTTCGCCGGCGCGTTTCGACGCCGACAAGCTCAACTGGGTCAATCACGAGCATATCAAGCGGCTTTCCGACGACGCGCTCGGCGAGCAACTGCGGCCTTTTCTGGAACGCATCCCCGGGCTGGATGTCTCGAACGGCCCACCTCTGGCGACGGTCGCAGCGTTGCTGCGCGACCGGGCGCCGACGCTGGCACGCATTGCGCAGGAAGCCGATTACTTTTACGGCGAGACTCCGGGAATGCGGGAGAGCGTGGACAAGTTTGCTGCGAAGCTCGATGCCTCCGTTCGACCTGCGCTGGCGGATCTGCGCGAGGGTATCCGTACCATCGACTGGAACCGCGAAGCGATCGGCTCCGCGATCAAGGCCGCGGCAACGAAACATCAGCTCAAGCCGCCGCAGGTCATGATGGCAGTCCGCGCGCTCATCACGGGCGTGCCGCAGACGCCCGCTATCGACGCGGTGGTGCAGCTGGTCGGGCGCGAGCGGACGCTCGCACGTCTTGAGCGCGGACTCGCTTCGTAGCTCGGCGCGACACTCGCGCGGGCGCGCGGCACTGCTCGGGTTGTTCCACGCGTGGAACAACGGTTTGTGGAGGCGATGGAGTTCGGGTAGACTGCGAATTTCCAGAACTTGTCGCCCATGACCAAGTTCGTGTTTGTAACGGGTGGCGTCGTTTCCTCGCTGGGGAAGGGCATCGCCGCCTCGTCTCTCGCCGCCATCCTCGCCTCCCGCGGCATCCGCGTCACCAATCTCAAGCTCGACCCGTACATCAACGTCGATCCTGGAACGATGAGCCCGTTCCAGCACGGCGAGGTGTTTGTCACCGAGGACGGCGCAGAAACCGACCTCGATCTCGGCCACTACGAGCGCTTCGTCGACGTGAAGATGGGCAAGCGCAACAATTTCACGACCGGTCAGATCTACGAAAGCGTGATCCGCAAGGAGCGCCGCGGCGATTACCTTGGCGGGACGGTTCAGGTGATTCCCCACATCACCGACGAGATCAAGAGCTGGATCATGGCGGGCGCAGGCGATGCGGAGGTGGCCGTCGTCGAGGTAGGCGGCACCGTCGGCGACATCGAGTCGCTGCCGTTCCTGGAGGCGATCCGGCAGATGGGCATCACGATGGGCCGCGACAACGTCTGCTACATCCACCTGACGCTGGTGCCGTTCATCGCTACCGCCGGCGAGATGAAGACCAAACCCACGCAGCACTCGGTAAAGGAGCTGCGCGAGATCGGTATCCAGCCCGACATCATAATGGCGCGCGCCGACCGGCCGCTTCCGGACGGCGATCGGCGCAAGATCGCGTTGTTCAGCAACGTGACGCCCGAGGCCGTGATCCCCGCGCTCGACACCGATTCGATCTACAAGATCCCGGTCGCGCTGCACGCCGAAGGGCTGGACGAGATCGTCTGCCGCAAGCTCGACCTCAGCCCGAAGCCGGCGGATCTGGCCGTCTGGAACAAGCTCGTGGACGCGCTCGTGCACCCGGAGCACGAGGTGCGCATCGCCATGGTGGGCAAGTACGTCGATCTCACCGAGTCGTACAAGTCGCTCTCCGAGGCGCTGGTTCACGCGGGCATCCACACGCGCAGCAAGGTGCAGATCCACTACGTCGACTCGGAGGCGATCGAGCGCGACGGCATCGAGGCGCTCAAGGGGCTGGACGCGATCCTGGTGCCTGGCGGGTTCGGCAAGCGCGGCGTGGAAGGCAAGATCGCAGCGATCCGCTACGCGAGGGAGAACGGTGTCCCGTATCTCGGCATCTGTCTCGGCATGCAGCTCGCAATCATCGAGTACGCGCGCCACAAGGCGGGGCTCGACAACGCCAACAGCACCGAGTTCGATCCGGCCACGCCGCATCCGGTCGTCGCCCTCATCACCGAGTGGCAGAATCGCGACGGCACCGTGGAGCGGCGCACGGTGCAATCGGATCTCGGCG
Source organism: Casimicrobiaceae bacterium (assembly GCA_036380055.1). GTDB lineage: Bacteria > Pseudomonadota > Gammaproteobacteria > Burkholderiales > Casimicrobiaceae > PALSA-1003. The sequence continues at coordinate 1,657 of DASVFM010000119.1, read as the reverse complement.
GGACGATGCGTCTGGGCGCGCAGCCGTGCGAAGTCGTTCCGGGATCACTCGCGCACCGCATCTACGGCACGACGACGGTCGCCGAGCGGCACCGGCACCGTTACGAGGTCAACAATCATTACCTGCCGCGTCTCGAGGCAGCCGGGCTGGTGGTCGGTGCGCGAGCGAAGAGCGCGCTTGCCGGTGATCTCACCGAAATGATCGAGCTTGCCGACCATCCGTGGTTCTTCGGTTGCCAGTACCATCCCGAGTTCACCTCCAATCCGCGGCGCGGCCATCCGCTGTTTATCGCCTACGTGAAGGCGGCGCTCGCCCGGGCGCGCGAGACACGTGGCGAGCCTGCGCGCGTGCGACCGCAACTGGTCGCCTGACGGCTCAAACTGTTATGCAGCTCTGCGGCTTCGAGGTCGGGTTGAGCCGGCCTCTGTTCCTTATCGCCGGGCCGTGCGTTGTCGAATCCGAGCAGCTGCAGATCGACGTCGCAGGTGCGCTCAAGGCGATGTGCGCCGAGCTGCGCGTTCCGTTCATCTTCAAGTCGTCCTACGACAAGGCCAATCGCAGCTCGGGGAGTTCGTTCCGGGGACTGGGGATGAGCGAGGGCCTGCGCATCCTCTCCGAGGTGAAGCGCCAGGTGCGTGTCCCGGTGCTCACCGACGTCCACACCGAGGCGGACGTGGGCGAGGTGGCCGCCGTGGTCGACGTGCTGCAGACGCCGGCTTTCCTCTGCCGGCAGACTGATTTCATCCGCGCGGTGGCCAGTGCGGGCAAACCCGTGAACATCAAAAAGGGGCAGTTTCTCGCGCCCGAGGAGATGGTGAACGTCGTGGCCAAGGCACGCGAGGCGAGCGGACGCGACAATATCCTCGTCTGCGAGCGCGGCACGTCGTTCGGCTATCACAACCTGATCTCCGACATGCGCTCGCTCGCGATCATGCGCGCCACCGGCTGCCCGGTCGTGTTCGACGCCACGCATTCGGTGCAGCTGCCGGGCGGACAGGGAATCGCGAGCGGCGGACAGCGCGAGTTCGTTCCGGTGCTCGCCCGCGCCGCGGTGGCGGCGGGCGTGGCAGGCGTGTTCATGGAAACGCATCCGGATCCGGCGCGGGCCCTGTCGGACGGCCCCAACGCGTGGCCGCTCGATCGCATGCGCAACCTGCTCGAGACGCTGGTCGCGGTCGATACCGCTGTCAAACGCGCCGGTTTCGCGGAATCGGACTTACTCGCCGCGCCGCCGTCGCAACCTGCCGCAGTGCGCGTCGGTTGATGGGCGCCCGCGGCTCCAGGGAGAAATCATGAGCGCCATCGTCGACGTCATCGCCCGCGAGATTCTCGATTCGCGGGGGAGCCCCACGGTCGAGGCTGACGTGGTGCTCGAATCCGGTATCAGCGGTCGCGCAGCCGTTCCCTCGGGCGCCTCGACGGGCTCCAAGGAGGCGATCGAGCTGCGCGACGGCGACGCGGCGCGCTACGGAGGCAAGGGCGTGCTGACGGCGGTCGAGCACGTGAACACGGAAATCTGCGAGGCGATCATCGGGCTCGATGCTTCCGAGCAGGCTTTCGTCGATCGGACGATGGTCGACCTCGACGGCACCGACAACAAGGGGCGGCTCGGGGCGAACGCCATCCTCGCCGTGTCCTGCGCGGTGGCCAAGGCCGC
>DASVFM010000118.1:0-11709 GCA_036380055.1 Casimicrobiaceae bacterium | reverse complement strand
CTATCGCCAGGCGCGACCGGGCTCCGACTACGCGCATTCACTGCGGCTGCTGCAGGAGTTCAAGCAGCGCTTTCCGCAAACACCGACGAAATCCGGCCTCATGGTGGGTCTCGGCGAGACCGACGAGGAGATCCTCGCGGTGATGCGCGACATGCGTTCGCACGACATCGAGATGATCACGATCGGCCAGTATCTGCAGCCCACCCGCGGGCATCTCGCGGTGGCCCGCTACGTCGATCCAGACACCTTTGCGATGTTCGAGCGCGAAGCCTATGCGCTTGGATTCCGTCATGCCGCAGTCGGCGCGCTGGTGCGCTCTTCGTATCACGCCGACCGGCAGGCGGAAGCGACCAATCGCCCGACATGATCTGGTTCTTCATCGAGGCGGGGGTCGCGCTCGCGCTTGCCGTCTTCATTGTCTGGTTCACGATGGGCGGAAAACGCAAGCCGCCGACCGGCGGCGATGAGGAGGCGGGTCGCCGCTAGGGCCGCTGCGGCGAACGGAAGTTGCGCGACGGCTCAGGGAGACGCAGGTTAATGCAGCACGCGCGGCACCGAGAGCGTGAAAAGCGGAATGGGCGCGTCGAACTGCTTACCGTCGTCGGCGAGCATCTGGTAGGTGCCGCGCATGGTACCCACCGACGTCTCGAGGTGCGTGCCGCTGGTGTACTCGAAGGTCTCCCCGGGTTTGAGCTGCGGCTGCTGACCGACGACGCCGAGACCTTTGACCTCGAGCACCTTGCTGTTGGCGTCGGTGATCACCCAGTGCCGGCTCACCAGCTGCGCCGGCACGTTGCCGGTATTGGTCAGAGTGATCGTGTAGGCGAAGACGTATTGATTCTTCGCCGGATCGGACTGCTCTTCGACATAGGTCGATCGGGGCACGACCGTGATTTCGTAGCGCTTTGCCTCGGCCATGGGGCCGTCCTTCACTGATCGATGCGGTAGATCGCCATGATTATAGCGTCATGCACTGCCTGATCGCCCCGTCGATCCTGGCCGCCGACTTCGCCCGACTCGGCGAGGAGGTGCGTGCAGTCGTGGCGGCAGGCGCCGACATGATCCATTTCGACGTGATGGACAACCACTACGTTCCGAATCTGACGGTCGGACCGCTCGTGTGTCAGGCGCTCAAGCCGCACGTGAACGTGCCGATCGACGTGCACCTGATGGTGAAACCCGTCGACCGCATCGTGCCCGATTTCGCCAAGGCCGGCGCCTCGATCATCAGCTTTCACCCGGAGGCTTCCGAGCATGTCGAGCGCACGATAGGGCTGATCCACGATTGCGGCTGTAAAGCGGGCCTCGCCTTCAACCCCGCCACGCCGCTGCATTGGCTCGATCACGTGCTCGACAAGCTCGATCTGGTGCTCATCATGTCGGTGAACCCTGGCTTCGGCGGACAATCCTTCATCACCGAGGCACTGGCGAAGCTCAAGCTTGCCAGGGCGCGGATCGACGCGGTGCGAGCCCGCACCGGGCGCGACATCCGACTCGAGGTGGATGGCGGCGTCAAGGTCGACAACATCGGTGCGATCGGAAAGGCCGGCGCGGACACGTTCGTCGCCGGTTCGGCGATCTTCGCGACCCCCGACTATGCGGCCACGATCGCGGCGATGCGCTCGGCGGCAGCGGCCGCGTAATCGTGCGGTGTCGCTGTGGGCAATCAGGCCCGGGCGATGATATAGTGCGGGTTCGATCCGATCGCGAAGAGGGTCGATCTGCAACAATGAGCTTCAACGCATTCAATTGCAACGGAACCGCCCGGGCAATCCGGGCGCGCGGTCACGACTGGCGCTGGTGGCGCCGCTCGTAGCTTGCGCTCGCGTCGCGCGCCCGAAGCGACGCACCCCACAAACCGTTGCCATGTCGAAAGAAGCGTTGGAGCATCATGACCGAAGCCGAATTCCGCGCGCTCGCCGCGCAAGGATTTAACCGCATACCGCTGGTGCTCGAGTCCTTCGCGGACCTCGACACGCCGCTTTCGCTGTACGTCAAGCTCGCCAGGGCCCCCTTCAGCTTCCTGCTGGAATCGGTCGTGGGCGGCGAGCGGTTCGGTCGCTACTCGTTCATCGGGCTGCCCGCCCGCACGCGGATCCGCGTGCGGGGCCGCAGCATCGACGTAGAGGACAAGAGCGGAGTGACCGAGCGCCACGACGCCGATCCGCTCGATTTCATCGCCGAGTTCCAGCGCCGCTATCGCGCTGCGCCGGTGCGCGGGCTGCCGCGCTTCTGCGGCGGACTAGCCGGATATTTCGCCTACGACACGGTGCGGCATATCGAGCCCAGGCTCGCGCAGTCGGCGCCGCCCGCCATCGATGCACTTGCCACGGTGCCCGACATCCTTCTGCTGCTGACCGAAGAGCTTGCGGTCGTCGACAATCTGTCCGGCAAGATCTCGCTCATCGTCTACGCCGATCCGGCGCAGCCGCGAGCCTACGAGATCGCGCTCGAGCAGCTGCAGAAACTGCGCCTGAAGCTGCGCGAGCCGGTCGACATCCCATTTCAGACGGCAACGACTGCAAGCGACGCGACGAGCGAATTCGGCGCCGAGCGATTCATGGCGGCCGTGGCGCGGGCCCGCGAGTACATCGCCGCCGGAGACATCATGCAGGTCGTGCTCTCGCAGCGCATGTCGATGCCGTTCGCCGCGTCCCCGCTTTCGCTGTACCGGGCGCTGCGCTCCCTTAATCCGTCGCCGTACATGTTCTATTACGACCTGGGCGATCTGTTCGTGGTGGGTGCCTCGCCAGAGATTCTGGTGCGCAAGGAGGGGGAGACGGTGACGCTGCGACCGATCGCGGGTACACGCGCGCGCGGCGCCAGCCGCGAGGCCGACGAAGCGCTCGCAGCCGAGATGCTGGCCGATCCCAAGGAGGTCGCCGAGCACGTCATGCTTCTTGACCTCGGGCGCAACGATGTCGGCCGGGTCGCTTCCGTGGGGACGGTCAAAGTAACCGAGCAGTTCGCAGTCGAGCGCTACTCGCACGTGATGCACATGGTGTCCAATGTCGAAGGCGGCTTACGGCCCGGTCTCACCGCGCTTGACGTGCTGCGCGCTTCGTTTCCGGCCGGAACGGTGAGCGGGGCGCCGAAGGTGCGAGCAATGGAGATCATCGACGAACTGGAGCCTTCGCGGCGCGGCATCTACGCCGGCGCCGTAGGTTACCTCTCCTTCCAGGGTGACATGGACCTCGCGATCGCGATCCGCACCGCCGTCATCAAGGGCGGCACGCTCTACGCGCAAGTGGGAGCAGGCATCGTCCACGATTCGGTGCCGGAGACCGAGTGGCGCGAGACGCTCTCGAAGGCGCGTGCAGTGCTCCGCGCTGCCGAGATGGCGCAATCGGGGCTCGATGAGGCTTGAGGTTGCGCCATGCTGCTCATGATCGACAACTACGACAGTTTCACCTACAACCTCGTCCAGTACCTCGGCGAACTGGGAGCGGACGTGCAGGTGTATCGAAACGATGCGCTGACTCTCTCGGAGATCGCGGCCTGGAAGCCGGAGAAGATCGTGCTCTCTCCCGGGCCCTGCACGCCGACCGAAGCGGGGATCTGCGTCCCGCTTATCGAGCGCTTCGCCGGCAAAATTCCCATCCTCGGCGTGTGCCTCGGCCATCAGGCCATCGGTCAGGCGTTCGGCGGCCGCATCGTCCGGGCGCGGCGCGTGATGCACGGCAAGCTTTCGAAAGTCGCGCATCACGGCGACGGCGTGTTCCGGGATCTGCCGAGTCCGCTTGCCGCCACGCGGTATCATTCGCTGGTGATCGAGCGCTCGAGCTTCCCTGCGTGTCTCGAGATCACCGCCGAGAGCGAGGACGGCGAGATCATGGGCGTGCGCCACCGCCAGTACCCAGTCGAGGGCGTGCAATTCCATCCCGAGGCGATCCTGACCGAGCACGGCCATGAGCTGCTCGCGAATTTTCTGAAAGCGCACTGAAGGACGGCCAACATGTCGATCACCATGCAGGAAGCTTTGCAGCGCGCGATCGAGCATCGCGAGATCTTTCACGACGAGATGCTCACCCTGATGCGCAAGATCATGAGCGGTGAAGCGACGCCGGTGATGATCGCCGCGCTGACCGTGGGTTTGCGCGTAAAGAAAGAGACGGTGGGCGAGATCGCCGCGGCGGCTCAGGTGATGCGCGAGTTCTCGACCAAGGTCGACGTGCCGGACCGCGAAAACCTTCTCGACATCGTGGGAACGGGAGGCGACGCCTCGCACACCTTCAACATCTCCACCGCGGCGATGTTCGTTGCCGCCGCTGCGGGCGCGCGCGTCGCCAAGCACGGCAACCGTTCGGTGTCCTCGAAGTCCGGCAGCGCCGACGTGCTGGAGGCGCTCGGCGCCAACATTATGCTCACCGCGCCGCAGGTGGCGACGTGCATCGCGGACACCGGGGTGGGCTTCATGTTTGCGCCGAGCCACCACGGCGCCATGAAGCACGCGGCGCCGGTGCGCAAGGAGCTGGGTGTCAGGACGATCTTCAATATCCTTGGCCCGCTCACCAATCCCGCCGGCGCGGCGAACCAGCTCGTCGGCGTCTTCCACCCCGACTTGGTCGGCATTCACGTGCGCGTGCTGCAGCGCCTCGGCGGCAAGCATGTGCTCGTCGTCTACGGCAAGGACGGCATGGACGAGGTCTCGCTCGGGGCGGCAACGATGGTGGGTGAACTCAAGGACGGCGAAGTACGCGAATACGAAATCCACCCGGAAGACTTCGGGCTGCACATGAAGTCCAATCGCGGACTCAAGGTGAGCGACGCTCTCGAGTCGAAGGAGATGATCCTGGAGGCGTTGTCCAACGTGGAGGGCACGCCACGGGAGATCGTCGCTTTCAATGCGGGGACTGCGCTCTACGCTGGCGGCCGCACGTCGTCCATCGCCGAGGGAATCGCACGAGCCCGCGAAGCGATCGCCTCCGGCGCGGCAAAGAAGAAGCTCGAGCAGTTCGTTGCCGCTACACAAAAGCTTGCCAAGGGCTGAGAGCCAGGTGTCGGACATCCTCGCGCGGATCCTGTCGAGCAAGGCGAAAGAGGTCGCGGCCGCGCGCCTGCAACAGCCGCTTGAGAGGCTCGCCGAGCAAGCGCGTCGCGAGCCGCAGCCGCGCGATTTCGTCGGAGCGCTGCGCGCCAAGATGACGGCGAACGCGCCGGCGGTGATCGCCGAGATAAAGAAGGCGAGCCCGAGTCGCGGGGTGCTACGGCCGATCTTCGACCCCGGGGCGATCGCCAGGCGCTACGAGGCCGGCGGCGCTGCGTGCCTGTCGGTGCTGACCGACCGCGAATACTTCCAGGGCACGCCCGAGCATCTGCGCGCCGCGAGGGAGGCGTGCTCGCTACCGGTGCTACGCAAGGATTTCATCGTCGACCCGTACCAGGTGGCTGAGGCTCGCGCGCTCGGCGCGGATTGCGTGCTGCTCATCGTTGCCGCGCTGGACGATGCGCGGCTCGCGGAGCTGGAGGTGAGCGCCAGGTCATTCGGCATGGCGGTGCTCGTCGAAGTACACGGCGCCCAGGAGCTCGACCGCGCGCTGGCGCTTGCTACGCCGCTGATCGGGATCAACAACCGCGACCTGAGAACTTTCGAGGTCCAGCTGGAAACAACGCTCGAGCTTCTACCGCGGATACCGCCCGGACGGATCGTGGTCACCGAGAGCGGCATCCTCGGGCCCGGCGATGTGGCGCGACTGCGCAGCGCGGGCGTTCAGGCGTTCCTGGTAGGCGAGGCGTTCATGCGGGCGGCAGACCCCGGGGCCGCGCTCAAGGCTCTGTTCGGCTAGCGGCCCCCTAGCGAGCCCGGGCATCGTACTCGCTGGTATCATTGCCCGCCGAGGCTTTCGGCGGGATTGGCCGCTGTGCCGGGGAGTTCGCGTGTCGGCGATCGCCGTCGAGAACGTCAGCAAGCACTGGACGACCGCCGAGGGTCAGGTCCGCGCCGTTGATTCTCTCTCCTTCGCGCTCGACGAGGGCACGCTCAACGTGCTGCTCGGACCGTCGGGCTGCGGCAAGTCGACGACGCTGCGCTTACTGGCCGGCCTTGAAAAGGCGGACAGCGGCCGCATCATGCTCGGCGGCCGCGAGGTGACGAATCTGCCGCCGGCGCAGCGCAACATCGCGATGGTGTTTCAGTCGTACGCGTTGTTTCCGCATCTCTCGGTTGCCGAAAACATCGTCTTCGGGCTCAGAGTGCGCAAGACGCCACCCGTCGAGCGGGAGCGGCGACTGCAACGGGTCGCAGGGTTGCTCGGCCTGTCGAAGCTGCTCGATCGCAAGCCGAGCCAGCTCTCGGGTGGCCAGCAGCAGCGCGTTGCTCTCGGTCGCGCGATCATCGCCGAGGCTCCCGTGTGCCTGATGGACGAGTCGCTGTCCAATCTCGATGCGCAACTGCGCGCCGAGATGCGACAGGAAATCCGCCACCTGCAGCGCAACCTCTCGATCACCATGGTCTACGTGACGCACGATCAGGTCGAGGCGATGACAATGGCGGACCGCGTGATCCTGCTATCCAATGGAAGGATCGAGCAGAACGGCGTGCCGGCGGATCTGTATGAGACCCCGGCAAATACGTTCGTGGCGCGGTTCATCGGGACTCCGCCGATGAACCTGCTCATGCTGGAGGCGGGAGCGCGCGGCGCGGTGATTGCCGGCACGCCCGGGCCGGCGGTCGCGCCCGCGGAGTTCGCCGGGTCGAAGCTCGGCGTCCGGGCCGAGCACATCGCCATCGGCCGCGATGCCGGCATCGAGGCGCGAGTGGAAGGCGTCGAGTACCTCGGCGCAGATTCGCTGCTGCAGTGCCGCGTCGGCGGGCAGCCTCTCTCCGCTCGGGTCGCGGGCCGGGTCGGTCTCGCGTCCGGTGACACGACGCGATTGTCGTGGGCGCAAGGAGCACAGCATTTCTTCGATGGTGCGAGCGGAGCGCGCCGGGAGATCGAGCGCAGTCATCGCACCGCAACGATGTTCGCCTAGGTTCGGAAAGTCATCGACGAGGGAGGAAGCAAGATGAAACTGATCGGATTCGCACGCGCGCTGGCAGCCTGCGCGACCATCGTGGGATCGGCGCTCGCGTTCGCGCAGGCGCCGGTGGAGATCTCGTTCTACTACCCCGTTGCCGTCGGCGGGCCGATCACGAAGATCGTGGATGGACTGGCGGCTGACTTCGAAAAGGAGAATCCCGGGGTCAAGGTGAAGCCGATCTATTCCGGAAGCTATCAGGATTCCCTCACCAAGGCCCTCACTGCCGTCAAGGGCGGCGATGCGCCGACGATGGCGGTGCTGCTGTCGACCGACATGTATACGCTCATCGACGAGGACGCGGTCGTGCCTTTCGACGGCTTCCTGAAGACCGCGGAAGACCAGGCGTGGGTGAAGGGCTTCTACCCCGCGTTCATGGAGAACAGCCAGACCGGGGGCAAGATCTGGGGCATTCCATTCCAGCGCTCGACCATCGTGTTGTATTGGAACAAGGAGATGTTCAAGGAGGCGGGCCTCGATCCAAACAAGGCGCCGGCGACGTGGACGGAAATGGTCTCGTACGGGGAAAAGCTGACCAAGCGCGATGCCTCGGGCAAGGTGACGCAGTGGGGTGTTCAGATTCCCTCTACGGGGTTTCCTTACTGGCTGTTCCAGGCCCTCACGACCGAGAACGACGTGCGACTCATGAATTCCGCCGGGACCGAGACCTATTACGACAAGCCCGCCGTGATCGAAGCGCTGCAGTACTGGGTCGATCTCGTCAACAAGTACAAAGTGCATCCCGAAGGGATCGTCGACTGGGGGACGACGCCGAAGGATTTCTTCGAGCGCAAGATCGCCATGATGTGGACCACCACGGGCAATCTCACCAATGTGCGCAGCAACGCCAAGTTCGAATTCGGCGTGGCGATGCTCCCGGCGAACAAGCGCCGGGGCAGCCCGACCGGCGGCGGCAACTTCTACCTGTTCAAGCAGGCGAAGCCGGAGCAGCAGGCGGCGGCGATGAAGTTCATTCGCTGGATCACTTCGCCGACGCGCGCCGCGCAATGGGGCATCGATACCGGCTACGTCGCGGTGCGCCCCGACGCCTGGGAGACGCCGGCGATGAAGAAGTACGTGGGCGAGTTTCCCGCGGCCGCGGTAGCGCGCGATCAACTTCAATACGCGGTGGCGGAGCTCTCCACGCACGACAACCAACGCGTGACCAAGGCGCTAAACGACGGGCTGCAGGCAACGCTGACCGGCTCCAAGAATTCGGAGCAGGCGATGAAGGATGCGCAGCGCGAAGCCGAGCGCCTGCTTCGGCCCTACAAGAAGTAGCCGGACGGACCGCGACGCCCCGTGTCCCGGGCGTACGGCGGGGCGCGGGCGAGAGAGGTGATGACGCGAACTGCGCAGTGGTTGTACGGCTGGCTGCTGCTCCTGCCGGCGGCGGCCCTGCTCGCGCTGTTCACGCACTACCCTACCGTCGGGACGTTGTGGCAGAGCTTTCACTCGACGCCGCGCGCGGGACACGGCAGCGTCTACGTCGGTGCAGACAACTACCGCGCGCTCATCGACGATCCTATCTTCTGGCAATCGTTGTCGAACAACCTTTGGTACGCAGGGGGGACGATCCCGCTGTCGATCGGGCTCGCGCTGCTCATGGCGACGTGGGTCAACGGCAAGCTCGCCGGTCGCAGCCTGCTGCGGCTCGCCTATTTCACGCCGACGATGCTGCCGATGATCGCGGTGGCCAACATCTGGCTCTTCTTCTACACGCCGGAATACGGTCTGCTCGAGAAGCTCACGAGCGCCTTCGGACTACCGACACATAACTGGCTCGGCAGCAAGAGCACGGCGCTCGGCTGCCTGATGGCAGTAACGGTGTGGAAGGAAGCGGGGTTCTTCATGATCTTCTACCTCGCCGCATTGCAGCAGATGTCGCCCAACCTCGCCGAGGCGGCGGCGATCGAGGGCGCATCGCGTTGGTATTTCTTCCGCCGGGTGACCTTCCCGCTGCTCATGCCGACCACACTCTTCGTGCTGGTCAACGCGGTGATCAATGCCTTTCGCCTGATCGATCACGTGGTGGTGATGACCCGTGGCGGACCCGACAACGCGACCGAGCTCCTTCTGTACTACATCTACGAGATCGGCTTCCGCTTCTGGGATCCCGCTTACGCTGCCACGCTCACCATCGTATTGCTGGTGGTCCTCGGCCTCGCCGCGCTGGGACAGTTCGGCTTCCTTGAGCGACGGGTGCACTACCGATGAGCGCGGGCCCATACGCCGCTCGCGGCGCCGCGCGAGGCGTCGAGACTGCGACTGCCTGGCTGGTCGGCGCCATGTGGATCCTGCCGCTGCTCTACGCTTTCTGGACCGCGTTCCATCCGAGCGAGTTCTCGACGCGGTTCGTTCTCTCGGCACCGCTGACGCTCGCCAACTTCGTCAAGGCTTGGCACGCGGCACCGTTCGCGCGCTATCTCGTGAACACGGTGCTTCTCTGCGCGATGATTCTCACGATGCAGCTCGTCCTGTGCACGCTCGCGGCCTATGCCTTCGCGCATTTCGAGTTTCCGGGGCGCGGGTTGCTCTTCGCCCTGGTGCTCGTGCAGCTCATGGTGACCCCTGACGTTCTCATCGTCGAGAACTACCGGACGATGAGCGCGTTGGGCCTGCGCGACACGATCGTCGCCATCGGACTTCCGTACATGGCGAGCGCCTTCGGGATCTTTCTGCTGCGACAGACGTTCAAGACGGTGCCCAAGGAGCTCGACGAGGCCGCGCGCGTGGAGGGCTGCTCGCCGCTGCAGGTGCTGTGGAAGGTGTACGTACCGCTCGCCAAACCCGTCTATCTCGCCTACTCGCTGGTCAGCGTGAGCTACCACTGGAACAATTTCCTCTGGCCGCTCATCGTGACGAATTCGGTGGAATCGCGGCCGCTGACGGTGGGCCTGCAGGTATTCTCGGCGACCGACCAGGGCATCGACTGGTCGATCATCACCGCAGCGACGCTGCTCACCACCGCGCCGCTGCTGGTCGCGTTCCTCATTTTTCAGCGGCAGTTCGTGCAATCGTTCATGCGGGCGGGCATCAAATGATCCTGATCACCTGGAACGTGCAATGGTGCCGTGGCGTTGATACGCGCGTGGATCCCGCGCGCATCGTGAAGCACGCGAAAGCCATCGCCGACTTCGATGTGCTGTGCCTGCAGGAGATCGCGAATAATTTTCCCGATCCGCGCCTGCCCGGGAGCCAGGGCGAGAACCAGTTTGCGGAGATCGCACGCCTGCTGCCCGGCTACCAGCCGGTGCCCGGGGTGGCGGTGGATGTTCCCGCTGAGGAGGGCGGGCGGCGACACTTCGGCAACCTGATCCTCTCGCGGCTGCCCGTCGGGCAGGTGTTTCGGCATCTCCTGCCGTATCCGATCGATCCCGGAGTGAACGGGATGCCGCGGATTGCGCTGGAAGCGGTCGTGCGAGCCGCGTTCGGCGAGGTGCGCGTGATCACGACGCATCTCGAGTACTACGGGCGGAAGCGACGCTCGGCGCAAGTCGATGCGCTCCGTCAAATCTGCGCCGAGGGTAGTGGACACGCACGAAAGGGGAGCATCGTCGACACGGACGGCGGTCCGTTTCACACCTGGCCGCGCCCGGCGCCGACGATCATCACCGGCGACTTCAACCTCGAGCCCGATGACCCGATGCACGCGCGGCTGCTCGAACCCTTCGCCGACGGTACACCATCTCTCGCCGATGCCTGGGAGGTTGCACATCCTGGCCAGCCCCACGCGGCGACGTTCAAGATCCATGAGAAGGAGATTCCCGACGAGCCGGAGCAGCACTGCGACTTCATCTTCGTTTCCGCGGATCTCGTCCCTCGCGTGAGGTCGCTCACCGTCGACCAGGATACGCAAGCCTCGGATCACCAGCCGGTCGTGCTCTCCCTCGCCTAGCGTTCGCAGCTGGATCGTCGTCCCGACGCCGCGCATGGACCGGCCTCGGGGCCGGGCGTAAGATAACGACAATAACGATCCGTGCAGACGCCTGGGCGGCATCACGACCGCCCGCACCTGGTCCCGCACCGGAAACCCCTTGACCGCAGAACTTCCGTTCACTGGTGAACGCTTCACGCCGGAGACCGCCGGCGCCATCTGGTACGAACATTGGCACCGGTATTGCGCCGTGCGCGAGCTCGCCGCCGGCAAGCGCGTGCTCGATTGCGCCTGCGGGGAAGGCTACGGAAGCATGCTGCTCGCGGGCGTCGCGGCGTCGGTGATCGGCGTCGACATCGACGGCCCCGCCATCCGTCACGCCGCCGCGCGCTACGGCGAGCAGACGAACCTCGGCTTCGTGCAGGGATCGTGCACACGGCTTCCCCTCGGCGACGCGAGCATGGACCTGCTCGTGTCGTTCGAAACCATCGAGCATCTGGCCGAGCAGGAGGCGATGCTCGCGGAATTCGCCCGGGTTCTCGGTCCCAGCGGAGTGCTGGTCCTGTCTTCGCCCAATAAGCGCGAGTACGGACAGGCGCACGACGCGGTGAATCGCTTTCACGTCCGTGAGTTGACGCGGGAAGAGCTTGCTTCCCGGCTGACGGAGCATTTTCCCCGGCAGGCATGGTACGGACAGCGGGTTCTCGCGCACTCGCTGCTGTGGTCCGAAAGCCAGAGCGATGAGCGACCCTGGCAGCTCATGACACTGGCTGGTTGGCGCCTCGAAACGCCCGGCGCGCCCGCGCCGGCGCTGT
>DASVFM010000117.1:0-13815 GCA_036380055.1 Casimicrobiaceae bacterium | reverse complement strand
CGACGAGCGCGAAGGCGACTGGATCATCGAAGCGTACGCGCGACGGCTCGAGCAGGAGATCCGCGCCAGCCCGCCCGATTGGTTGTGGGTGCACAACAAGTGGAAATATCCCAAGCCGGTCGCGTGAGGGGTGAAGAACGCCGTGTCCTGGTGCAGGAAAGTCGTCCAGTGCTTGTCCATGCCCTTGAGCGGCGTCTGGTCGGCCACCATTCCGTACGCGCGCGGCTCGCCCGCGCGGCGCAGCAGCTCGAAAGCGAATTCCTTGATCGGGATCGGCTTGCCGCCGAAGCGGCTGCGCGCCTCGCGCATGTAGGTATCGAGGCTTGCCACGCGGAGCGGCTTGTACACGGCGTCGATCGGGATCCCGAAGTGGGCACCGCCGCCGGGCAGCAGCCATTCCCAGTTGCATACGTGCGCCGTGAGCAGGATCACAGAGCGTCGCTCGGCGACGAATCGGCGGACGAGGTCGACGTTCTCGATGACGAGCCTGCCCTTGAGGTCTTCGGCGCTCGCGCGCCAGCCCCAGGCGATCTCCACGACCACCTCGGCCATGTTGCGGTATGACTGCTCGAGAATTGCGGCGTGCTCGGCTTCGGTCTTCTCGGGAAACGAGCGAGCGATGTTGCGCGCGGCGAGATCGCGCCGCCAGCGCAGGAGATGAAACGTGACAAAATAAAGAAACGATCCGAAGCGGTAGAGCGCCCACAGGGGCAGCCGACCGAGCGAGCGGAGGATGAAGACCATCAGTCAAGTAGGCCGCGGCGCGTGAGCGTAGACGATTTCCCCCTTCCGGGCAACGCGCGGCGCGTGCATCCCGCGAGCGCGCCCGTCGACGGGATCGAGCTGTGGTTCGCCACCCTCGCCGCCGGCGAGGAAGAGTATGCGCGCATCGCCTCGTGGCTCGCGCCGGCGGAGAACGCCCGCGCGGCGCGGTTCGGCCGCGACTGGCTGCGGCGGCGCTACGTGATCGGGCGCGCGCTCCTGCGCGGCATCCTGGGGCGCACGCTCTCGCTCACGCCGTCCGCTGTGCCCATTGTGCGGGGCGAACGCGGCCGCCCTCGCCTCCACGGCGTCGACGGCATCGACTTCAACGTCTCGCACACGCAGGATGCCGCGCTCGTGGGGCTTGCGCGCGGTCCGCGCATTGGCGTGGACATCGAGCGCGCCGACCGCGAGGTCAACGCGGACGGCCTGGCGCGAAAGTTCTTGAGCCCGGTCGAGCAGTCGACACTCGCCGGTCTCGGTCCCGACGAACGTCGAGCGAAATTCATTCGCTACTGGACCTGCAAGGAGGCGATGAGCAAGGCGACGGGCGACGGGATTTCGGCCCCGTTTCGGAGCATCGAGGTCGGGCTGAGCGGCATGATCAACCTCTCTGCAGGACCGCCGCCATACGCACCCGAACGATGGCGCCTGCGTGCGATCAATGCCGGCGACGACTATCTCGCGACCCTCGCCATCTGGTTCCGGGACTGACCTCGCTCAGGCCACTGCCACGAGCCGATCGAGCCTCGCCTGATCTCTGAGCAGCTCGTCGCTCGGCCCGTTGTGAACGACGCGGCCGCGGTCGAGGACCAAAACCTGCTGCGTGAGCGAAAGCGCCAGCCGCGCGTGCTGCTCGACGACGATCACGGCGAAGTCGCCGGCGCGCACCAGCTCGCCGATGATCTTCATCAGCTCCTGCACGATGATGGGAGCCAGCCCCTCCATCGGCTCGTCGAGCAGGAGCAGCTTCGGATTGGTCATGAGCGCCCGTGCGATCGCGACCATCTGCTGCTCGCCGCCGGAGAGCTGATTGCCGAGGTTGCGCCGGCGCTCTTCCAGGCGCGGAAAGACGGAATAGGCCCGGGCGAGATTCCACGGGCCGGGTCGCGCGATGACGGTCAGGTGCTCCTCGACCGTGAGCGACGGGAACATGAAGCGCTCCTGCGGCACCCAACCCAGGCCCGCCTGCGCACGGCGGAAAGTGGGCAGCGAGCCGATCTCTTCGCCGCGCCAGGCGATGCTTCCGGACTTGAGCCGCGTGAGTCCCAGGAGCGTCAGCAGCAGCGTCGTCTTGCCCACGCCGTTGCGGCCCAGCAAGGCGACGCTCCCGCCCTCGTCGACCTCGAGCGAAACATCCTCGAGAACGATTGAGTCGCCGTAACCGGCCGTGAGGCGCTCGGCGGCGAGGAGCCTACGCATGCTGCGCCTCCCCGAGATAAACCTCGCGCACCTGCGCGTCGCGCGAGATCGCCTCCGGCGTGCCCTCGACGAGCACGCGCCCGGCGACGAGCACGGTAATCTTCTCGGCAAACTTGAACACGAGGTTCATGTCGTGCTCGATGAAGACGACCGAGACATCGCTCGGCAACGCGGCGATCACGCCGAAGAGCTCTGCGCTCTCGGCGGACGGAATTCCGGCCGCAGGCTCGTCGAGGAGCAGCACACGCGGCCGCGTAGCGAGCGCGAGCGCGATCTCGAGCAGCCGCTGCTTGCCGTAGGGAAGATTGCGCGTTTCGACATCCGCGTCGCCTTCGAGTCTGAGCCGGGCGAGGATCGCACGGGCCTCGTCGATCTGTTCCAGCGCGGAGGCTGCGCTGCGCCACCACACGCCGCCCCTGCCGCGGCGCTCGCAGCAGGCGAGCATGACCGACTCGAGGACCGTGAGCCCCGGGAACAGCGTGTTTATCTGGAACGTCCGCGTCATTCCTCGCTTGACGCGCAGGTGCTGCGGCAGCTGGGTCACGCGCTCCTCGCCGAGCCAGACCTCGCCTGCGGTCGGCGACAGGTAGCCGGTAAGCAGATTGATGAGGGTTGTCTTGCCCGCGCCGTTGGGACCGATGATCGCGTGGCGCGCGCCGGTCTCGAATGCAAGCGTGATGTCGGAGTTGGCCTTGAACGCGCCGAACGACTTGCCGAGACCCTCGGTGCGCAGCGCGACGCTCATCGGCGGGACGCCCCGAATCGCTTCTGCACCGATTGCAGCAGCCCCATCAGACCGCCGCGAGCAAACAGCACGATCAGCACCAGCAGCAGGCCCAGCCAGAATTGCCAGTAAACGGGATTGAGATTGGCGAGGTAGTCCTGCAGCACCATGAACACGGCGGCACCGACGAGCGCGCCGTAGAGATGCCCTGCTCCGCCCAGCACCAGCATGATCACCAGATCGGCCGAGCGCGGAAAACCGAACGAATCCAGGCCGACGAACTGCGTGGTCTGCGCGAGCAGCGCTCCGGCGATGCCAGCGATCCCGGCGGCGATCGTGTACACGGCGACGAGCTTTCGCCGCACCGACACGCCGATCGCAGGCATCCGCCGCTCGCCTTCGCGGATGCCGCGCAGGCTGAGCCCGAACGGAGAGCGCACAAGCGTACGGGCGAAGACGAAAACGATGAACAGCACCGCGAGGCTGTAGACGTAGGCAGTCTTGCCGTCGAGCCCGAAGCCGAAGACGCCGAAGAGCTTACGCATCTGCACGCCGGACAGGCCGTCGACTCCTCCCGTGATGAACGCGGCCTGGTTGGCGGCCTCGTAGAGCATCAACGCGATTCCCAAGGTCACCACGAGTCGGGTGAGATCCTCTCCCCTCACGACCAGGAAGCTCGTGAGCAGGCCGACGGCCGCGGCTGCGGCGGCGGCCACGACGAGGCCCGTCAGCGGCTCACCCCAGCCGTACTTGGCAAGCAAGCCCGCAGCGTAGGCGCCGATGCCGAAGAACGCGGCGTGCCCCAGCGAGATGATGCGCGCGTAGCCCAGGATCAGATCGAGCGACAGCGCGAACAGCGCCGCGATCATGATCTGACTCCCCAGCGTCAGATACTTGGGAAAGACGAAGAACGCGACGATCGGGATCAGCCAGAAGGCAATCTCCGCGCGGCTCCACTTCTGCGTCGGCAGACCCATGCTACGAGCGCTTCCCGAGCACGCCGCGGGGAAAGATCAGCAGCATCGCCACCATCATGAAGTAGATGATGAACGAACCGACCTGTGGGACGTAGTACTTCCCCGCCACGTCGAAGACGCCGAGGATGAGCGCGGCGAACAGCGGGCCCTTGATCGTTCCGGCTCCGCCCACCGCCACGACGAGCAGGAAGTACACCATGTACTTGAGCGGGAACGTCGGATCGAGCCCGAGCACGTCGATGCCAAGCCCGCCGCCGAGCCCGGCAAGCCCCGATCCGAGCGCGAAGGTCAGGCTGAACACCTGATACACGTTGATGCCGAGGCCGGCGGACGCCTGCTGATTGTCGACCGAGGCGCGGATTGCGGCACCGAAGCGCGTGCGCTCAACGAGCCAGGTGAGGGCAAACGTGATCGCGATCACCACCGCGATGAGGAACAGCCGGTAGGTGCCCAGATCGAGGCCGAGCAGGTGCACCTGCCCGCGAAGGAACGCCGGCAGCTGCACCGGCTGCTGCTGCGAGCCGAACACGTAGGTCGTCGCGGCGATCGCCATGAACACGAGACCGATGGAGAAAAGCACCTGGTCCAGATGGCTCGCGCGGTACAGGCGGCGATAGAGCAGTCGCTCGAGGATCGCTCCGGCCAGCGCCGAGATGATGAAGGCGATCGGCAACGTGACGAGGAACGGCACGCCGAAGCGGGTCATCGCCACCACCGCGGCGTAGCCCCCGAGCATCGCGAACGCGCCGTGCGCGAGATTGACGAAATTCATCAGGCCCATCGTCACCGACAGGCCGATGCTGATGATGAACAGCAGGCTGCCGTAGGCGATGCCGTCGAACAAGACACCGACGAAGTTGCCGATCATTCTGCAGCCGCTGGCACCGCCGTCGCCTCGCGCGACTCAGCTGTCGTTACGGTCCGGGATCCTTGACGTTGTCGATCTTGTCGAACTCGATGCTCCAGTAGTGGCCGTCCCTCATCTCGACCTTGCGGATGTAGATGGTCTGTACCGGCTCGCGCGTGGCAGGATCGATCGTCACCGGTCCCCGCGGGCTGGTCCACGACAGGCCCTTCATCGCCTCGACGATCTTCTCGCCGTCGTTGCTGCCGCCGGTCTTCTTTTCCGCCTCGTAGATGAGATGCATGCCGTCGTAGCCTCCGACCGACATGAAGTTCGGCCGCATGCCGTTGTTGGCTTTCATGAATGCCTCGACATAGGCCTTGTTCTCCGGCGACGGATGAGCGGCCGAATAGTGGAACGAGGTGATCACCCCGAGCGCCGGGGCGCCCATGGCGTCGAGGATGTCGTCATCGACCACGTCGCCGGTGCCAATGAGCTTGATGCCGGCTGCGGCGAGCCCGCGCTCCGCGAACTGCTTCATGACCGCGGTGCCCTGCCCCGCAGGTACGAACACGAATAGCGCATCGGGCTTGTCGTCCTTGACCCGTTGCACGAAGGGAGCGAAGTCCGGATTCTGCAGCGGCGAGCGGATGCTCTCGACGATGGTCCCGCCACCTTCAGTGAAGCGCTTGACGAAGGTCTTCTCAGCGTCGAGGCCCGGCCCATACTCGGCCACCAGCGTCACCACGCGCTTGATGTTGTTCTTCAGCGCCCACTCCGCGATCGGCGCCGTTGCCTGCGGCAGGGTGAAGGTCGAACGAACGATGAACGGCGAGCGCGTCGTGACGATCGAGGTCGCCGCCGCCATGACCACCATCGGTACTTTCGCTTCGGTGGCCACCGGCGCAACGGCCAGCGCGAGCGGCGTCAGGCCGAAGCCGGCGAGGATGTTGACCTTCTCCTGGACGATGAGCTCCTGGGCGATGCGCTTGGTGGTCTCCGGGGAGCCGGTGTCGTCCTTGACGATCAGCTCCACCTTACGGCCGGCCACGGTGTCGCCGTTGCGCGCGATGTAGAGGCGGCAGGCAGCCTCGATCTGGCGTCCGGTCGAGGCAAAGGGGCCCGTCAGCGGCAGGATGAGCCCGATCTTGAGCGGCTCGGCCGCCCACGCGAGCGGCGGCGCGGCGAGCGCCGCTGCGCTGGCGGCGAGCGTACTCAGAAAACGGCGGCGTGTCGTGCTTCGCGAACGGCGCATGTCTTTCTCCCTATTTGCCGGAGCCTTCTGGTCCTGGAACTTGTGGCGAGCCCACACTCTCGCCATTGATCTTCCCATCCTGATCGCTGCATCTGAAGATTCAGCCCATCTGCGCGAAGACTTCCTCGGCCATGTGAAAGGCCGAGTTCGCGGCGGGCACGCCACAGTATATCGCGCACTGGAGCAGCACTTCCTTGATCTGCTCGCGCGTGACGCCGTTGTTGAATGCCGCGCGCACGTGCAGCTTGAACTCCTCGCTGCGGTTTAGCGCGACCATCATCGCGATGGTGAGCAGGCTTCGCGTGTGCCGGGGGAGTCCCGGCCGGGTCCAGACCTCGCCCCACGCGTAACGAGTGATCAGGTCCTGGAATTCTCTGTTGAAATCGTTCGCGCGCGTCATCGCGCGATCGACGTGCGCGTCTCCCAGAACCGCGCGCCGGACCTTCATGCCTTGCTCATGCCGCTCCTTGTCGTCCATGTCCGTCCTTCCGTGAATGCTCAACCAGCGAGAAATCCGTTCAACGCGGCGTTGAAGGCGTCCGCGACCTCGATGTTGGAGATGTGCGCGGCGTCGAGCTCCGCGTAGCGCGAGCCGGGAACCGCGTGCTGCATGGCGCGACCGTCGGCCGGCGGCGTGGCCTTGTCGTGCGTACCGGCGATGATCAGCGTCGGGAGCCTGATGCCGCGAATGGCTTCGCGCAGGTCGATGTCGCGAATCGCCGCGCAGCAGCCGAGGTAGCCCTCGGCCGGCGTTGCCGTGAGCATTGCGCGCATCCGGGCCGCCGTCGCCGGCTCGCGCTCGCGGAAGCCCTGGGTGAGCCAGCCGCCGATCACCGCATCGGCGATCGACTCGATCCCGCCCTTGCGCACGTTCTCGATGCGCGCATTCCAGGCCTCAAGCGTGAATATCTTCGGCGCGGTGTTGCAGAGGACCAGCCGATCGATGCGATCGGATGCGTTTAGGGCAAGCCACATCCCGCTCAGTCCGCCGAGCGACAGTCCGCAGAAGTGCGCGCGTCGTACCTTCAGCGCGTCGAGAAGGCCGAGTACGTCGCGTCCGAGTTGGGGGATGCTATACGGGCCGGGCGTGACACTCGAGGCGCCGTGCCCTCGCGTGTCGTAGCGCAAGACGCGGAAGCGTTCCGTGAGCGCCGGCAGCTGCGGCTCCCACATCGCAAGGTTGGTGCCGAGCGAATTGGAGAGCACGACCACCTCTGCTCCTGGCGGACCCTCCATGCGGCAATTGAACTGCTCTCTCGTTACTTCCACGGTCGTCGTCGCGCTCATCGCCCGCCCTTCGCGGCCTTGCGCCGGCGTGCGGCGAGTACGCGCGCAACGAACTTCTCCGCCTGCCCCGTGTAGCGGGCCGGATCGAGCGCGCGATCGAGTTGCGCAGGCGACAGGTGGCGTTTCACATCCGCGTCAGCCGCCAGCACCTCGCGCAGGTGTCTGCCTTCGCGTAGCGCCCGCGCGCAGGCGGTTTCCACGAGCTCGTGGGCAGCCAGTCGCCCCATGTGCTCCGCGAGCGCAATGCTCACGGCTTCGGCCATGATCAGCCCATGCGTCAGCTCGAGATCGGCCGCCATTCTCCGCGGATCGACCTCCAGGCCGGCGATCACTTCTCCGCTGCGCGCCAGCGCGCCCGCGGCGAGCTGACAGATCTCGGGGAGCGTGTCCCATTCGGCGTGCCAGCCGCCGAGACCGCGCTCGTGCTCCTGCACCATGGCGCCGAGCATCACCGCCACCAGCGCAGGAACGCGCTCCGCGGCGGCGAGTATCACCGCCGAGCCGACGGGATTGCGCTTGTGCGGCATGGTCGACGAGCCTCCGCGCCCGGGCGCTCCAGGTTCGAGCGCCTCGGCGATCTCCGTCTGCATCAACAGCGAGACATCGCGTGCGATCTTGCCCAGTGTGCCCACCAGAAGGCCCAGCACGGTGGCCACCTCGGCGAGGCGATCGCGATGCGCGTGCCAGGGAAGATCGGGAAGCGAGAGTTGCAGCTCCGCGGCAAGAGCTTCCGCGACCTTCTCAGCGTGCCGGCCAAGCGCCGCGAGCGTGCCGACGGCGCCCCCGAACTGCAGCGTTGCGACACTCTTGGCTGCGCGGGCGAGGCGCTCGCGATGCCGCTCGACCGCTGAAAGCCAGCCGGCCGCCTTCAGTCCGAGAGTCACCGGAGGCCCTTGCTGCAGCCAGGTCCGCCCGGGAAGCGCTGTTCGTGCATGCTTGTCGGCGAGCTCCGCGAGTGCGGAGGCGAGCCGTGCGAGATCGGCATCGATCGCCGCCAGTGCGTCGCGCAGCTGCAGCACGAGCCCGGTGTCCATCGCATCCTGGCTCGTCGCACCCCAGTGCACGAAGCGCGCAGCTTCGGCGTCATGCTTCGCCACGCGCGCCGTCAGCTCGCGCACAAGCGGGATCGCCGGGTTGCCGGCGAGGGCTGTCGCGCGGGCGAGCTCATCGATGTCGAAGCCCGCGGCCTCGCACTGCGCCGCTATGGCGCTTGCCGCACCCGTCGGCAGGATGCCCGCTCGCGCTTCGGCGCGCGCGAGTGCCGCCTCGAAATCGAGCATCCCCTGCAGGCGCGCGCGGTCGGAGAAGATCTCGCTCAGCTTCTCCGTCGTGAACAGCGAATCGAGCAGGCGTTGCGAGCGCTGCGCGCTCAAGACTGCTTCCTCCTCTGCAGACTTCGGTCCCTCGCGCTCGCGAAGCCGGCGCCGAATCCTCTGCGCCAGCTTTGGAGCAGCGCCCTCAGTAGTCGAAGAATACCGTTTCGCCCTCGCCCTGCAGAACGATATTCCACTCCAGCTCGCCCTTCTGCCCGCTGACGCGCTTCGCGATCAGCGTCGATCGCCGCTCCGCCGGCACGAGCTTCAGCACCGGGTCCTCCGCGTTCGTGGGTTCGTCGGGGAAGTACACACGGGTGATGAGGTGCTTGAGCAGCCCGCGCATGAACACGGTCACGACGAGGTGCGGCGCCTGCAGGATACCGCCCGGGCCGGGGACTCGCCCAGGCACGATGGTCGCGAAACGGAACCCGCCGGCGGCATCGGTGAGGCTGCGGCCGAAGCCGCGGAAGGCACGATCGACGGGCTTGTCCTGCGCATCCTCGGGATGAGCGTACTTCCCGAGCGCGTTCGCCTGCCATATTTCGACGACGCCGTCGTTGACCGGCTTGCCGTCGCCGTCGACGACGCGACCGTGCAGCGTGACCCGTTCGCCCTGCGTACCCGCCGGAGCGATCTCCCCGGTCGCGAGCGCGCTGAAGCCGATCTCGACGTAAGGGCCCACCGTTTGCGACGACGTGGTGATGAGGCTCATCGAATCTCGCTCTAGCTGCGGGTCGAATGGATCAAGGTAGCGTCGCGGCCGCGCAGGACGATGTCGTAGCGGAACGCCAGTGCGATGTCCGGGATCGTCGCCTCCCAATCGAAGCTGGCGATCATGCGCTGACGCGCCTTCTCATCCGGCACGCTGTTGTACATGGGATCGTAGGCGAGCAGCTGGTCGCCGGGGAAATACATCTGCGTCACGAGCCGCTGCACGAGCCCCAGCCCGAAAAGCGAGAAGTGCAGATGCGCCGGGCGCCAGGCGTTGTAGTGGTTGCGCCAGGGATACGCCCCCGGCTTGATCGTGACGAACCGGTAGCGGCCCTCGCTGTCCGTGAGCGCGCGGCCGCAGCCGGTAAAGTTCGGGTCGAGCGGAGCATCGTGATCGTCCACGGCGTGCCGATAGCGCCCGGCGGCGTTGGCCTGCCAAAGCTCGACCAGGGCATGCACGACTGGCCGGCTGTTCTCGTCGAGCACGCGCCCCGATACGACGATGCGCTCGCCGATCGGCTCGCCGTCGTGCTGGCGCGTGAGGTCGCTGTCGGTGGGACCGACGTCGTCGTAGCCGAAAACCGGGCCCGTGATTTCGGAAAGCGTATGCGGCAGCAGAACCAGAGGCCGGCTCGGCGAGCGCTTCAGCGTCGAGCGATAGGGCGGATACAGATACGGCGGCTGCGATTCGAAATACGGCCGGCGATAGCCGGGCGGTGTGCTCAGCGTCTTGTCGGTCACCGTGTTCAAGATGCTCTCCTCGATTTCAGGTCAGACGCGCTTGATGATCATGGCGATGCCCTGCCCGACCCCGATGCACATGGTACACAACGCGTGCCTGCCGCCGGTGCGCTGCAGCTGATAGAGCGCTGTCGTCACGAGCCGCGCGCCGGAGGCGCCGAGCGGGTGGCCGAGGGCGATCGCGCCCCCGTTGGGGTTCACGTATGGAGCATCGTCGGGGATGCCGTGATCGCGCAGCACGGCGAGCGCCTGCGAGGCGAACGCCTCGTTTAATTCGATCACGTCGATGTCGGAAAGCTTGAGCCCCGTCTTCGCCAGCACCTTGCGCATGGCCGGGGCGGGGCCGAAGCCCATGATCCGCGGGGCGACCCCGGCCACGGCCGCGGCAAGCACCTGCGCCTTCGGCTGGAGCCCGTACTTCTTCACCGCGTCGCCGGAGGCGAGCAGCAGCGCGCAGGCTCCGTCGTTCACGCCCGAGGCATTGCCGGCAGTCACCGTTCCGTCCGGCCGCACCACGCCCTTCAGCTTGCCGAGCGCCTCGAGCGACGTCTCGCGCGGATGTTCGTCCTTGGTCACTTCGATCGGATCGCCCTTCTTTTGCGCAATCGCGACCGGGACGATCTCCTCGGCGAGCCGCCCCGCCGCCACCGCCGCCGCGGTGCGCTGCTGGCTGCGCAGCGCGAACGCATCCTGGTCGGCGCGCAAAACCTTGAAGTCGGCCGCGACGTTCTCCGCCGTCTCGGGCATCGAATCCACCCCGTACTTCGCTTTCATCAGCGGGTTGACGAAGCGCCAGCCGATGGTCGTGTCCTCGATTTTCGCGATGCGCGAGAACGCTGCGTCCGCCTTGGCCATGACGAACGGCGCCCGCGACATGCTCTCGACGCCGCCGGCGATGACGAGCGAGGCCTCGCCGCTCTTGATCGCGCGCGCCGCGATGCCGATCGCGTCCATGCTGGAGCCGCACAGCCGGTTGACCGTGGATCCCGGGACCTCCTGCGGCAGGCCGGCGAGCAGCAACGACATGCGCCCGACATTCCGGTTGTCCTCGCCGGCCTGGTTGGCGCAGCCGTACACGACGTCGTCGAGCGCGTCCCAGTCGACCTTGGCGTTGCGCGACACGAGCGCCCTGATCGGAACCGCGCCCAGATCGTCAGCTCGCACCGAGGAGAGCGCCCCTCCGTAGCGGCCGAAGGGCGTGCGTACCGCGTCGCAAATGAAAGCTTCCTGCATGAATTCTCCGCAATCGGGTTTCGAGTAATCGCTAGGCCGCGACCTTCGGCGAGGCGTCGACGAGCGGGACGCTCGAGAGCCGTTGCAGCTCGGCGAACGACAGGCCGGGCGCCATCTCCAGCACCTTGAGTCCCTGTGGCGTGACGTCGATCACCGCGAGGTCGGTGAAGATGCGATTCACGCAGCCGACACCCGTGAGAGGGTAGCTGCACCGCTCGACGATCTTCGATTCGCCCTTCTTGGTAAGGTGCTCCATCATCACATAGACGCGCTTGGCGCCGATCGCGAGATCCATCGCGCCGCCAACCGCAGGAATCGCATCGGGAGCGCCAGTGTGCCAGTTGGCGAGATCACCGCTCACCGAGACCTGGAATGCACCCAGAACGCAGAAGTCGAGATGCCCGCCGCGCATCATGGCGAAGGAGTCGGCATGGTGAAAGTACGAAGCGCCGGGCAGCGCGGTGACCGGTTGCTTGCCGGCGTTGATGAGGTCCGGATCCTCCGCGTTCGCCTCGGGCGCCGGTCCCATGCCGAGCAGACCGTTCTCGGTGTGCAAAATGATCTCGCGGTCCTGCGGCAGATAGTTCGCCACGGTGGTCGGCAGTCCGATTCCCAAGTTGACGTAGGCGCCGTTCGGTATGTCGGCCGCCACGCGAGCCGCCATCTGCTCCTTTGTGTAGCGTTTCACGCTGACTCCTCGATCGGTTGTCCCGCGCCAGCCTCAGGCGGCCGCGCCTGGGAGCGCGACGAGCCTCGCCGCAGTCGGTATCTCGACCA
This sequence comes from Casimicrobiaceae bacterium, assembly GCA_036380055.1. Taxonomy (GTDB): domain Bacteria; phylum Pseudomonadota; class Gammaproteobacteria; order Burkholderiales; family Casimicrobiaceae; genus PALSA-1003. The sequence goes on along the minus strand of DASVFM010000117.1, from coordinate 1,766 downwards.
GGCGCTGCACGAAGATTCCCGGCGTCACGACGGCTTCCGGATCGAGATCGCCCAAATTCACGATCTCGCGCACCTGGGCGATCGTGCACTTCGCGGCGCTCGCCATGATGGGGCCGAAGTTGCGCGCCGTCTTGCGGTAGACGAGGTTTCCCCAGCGATCGCCGCGTAGCGCCTTGACGAACGCGAAATCGGCGTGGATCGGGTACTCGAGCACGTAGTCGCGGCCGTCGATCCGGCGCGTCTCCTTGCCTGCGGCGAGCTGCGTGCCGAAGCCGGTCGGCGTATAGAAGGCCCCGATGCCCGCACCCGCCGCGCGTATGCGCTCGGCGAGGTTGCCCTGCGGCACGAGCTCGAGCTGGATCTCGCCGGCGCGATACAAAGCGTCGAAGTGCCAGGAATCGGTCTGCCGCGGGAACGAGCAGATGACCTTTCGTACGCGCTTTGCCTTGAGCAGCGCCGCGAGCCCCGTGTCGCCGTTGCCGGCGTTGTTGCTGACGATGGTGAGCTCTCTTGCGCCCTGCGCGATCAACGCATCGACGAGCTCGGAGGGCATGCCCGCGGTGCCGAAGCCGCCGACCATCACGGTCGCGCCGTCGGGAACGTCGGCGACGGCCGCCGCTGTCGAGGCCACGATCTTGCTTATCACCGGCTTTCCTCCGGCGCACCGGGGCGGCGAGGCCGGTTTGTTGGTCGATTATCGAACAGATGGGCGCTCATCGGACAAGTCTATGCAGCGAACCGAAATCGCGTCAAGGGCGATAATCGATAAAGCGTGCGGTTACCGCCCCGACATGCTATCCTGGGGCCGTCGAGTCTTGCGCAGGAGCCTGCGATGCCGAGAGCACGCAACCTTCCGCGATCGCGTCCCCGCGCTCAAACGTCGGGGAGCGACATCATCGCGCCGAAAGCCACGGCTGTCACGCCGGCCGTCGAGATCCAGGGCTTCGCCGGCGACCCCAACTTCATGGCCTCGCTCGCGCGCGGCCTCTCCGTGATCCGCGCCTTCACGCAGCAGCGCAGGCCGCTGACGATCGCCCAGCTCAGCCAGCGCACGGGTATTCCCCGCGCGGCGGTGCGCCGCTGCCTCTACACGCTTGCGCGCCTCGGCTACGTCGCTACTGACGACGGCCGAACGTACTCGCTGCGGCCGCGAATCCTCACGCTCGGGCACGCGTATCTTTCCTCGACGCCGATCGTCAACGCCGTGCAGCCGCTCCTCGACCAAATCACGAGCGTGGTCCACGAGTCGAGCTCGATGGCCGTGCTCGAAGGCGACGAGATTCTGTACATCGCGCGCTCCAGCACCACGACGCGGGTGATGTCCATCGACCTGGGGATCGGCAGCCGACTGCCCGCTTATTGCACGTCGATGGGGCGCGTCCTGCTCGCGGGGCTTTCTTCCGCGGAGCTCGATGCGCACCTCGGGCGGGTGAAGCTCGTCAAGCTCACCGGGCGCACGGTGTCCGAGCCTGCCGAGCTCAAGGCGGTGCTTGCGAAGGTAAGGCGCGACGGCTTTTCGATCATCGACCAGGAGCTCGAGATCGGGCTGCGTTCGATCGCCGTGCCGGTCAGCGATCCTGCGGGCAAGGTCGTCGCCGCAATCAATATCGGCACGCAGTCGTCGCGGGTCTCGGTGGCGGAGATGGAGACCAAATTCCTGCCGCCGCTTCAGGCTGCGGCGCACGAGCTCGGGCTGTTGCTCGCAACCTGAGGTGCGCTCGCCCTCGATATTCATCGCCTGCTTCGGCCGCCGCGTCTGCGACGTC
>DASVFM010000116.1:0-2591 GCA_036380055.1 Casimicrobiaceae bacterium | reverse complement strand
CGACGAGCGCGTCCGCCGCCGCACCGTGCAGGCACACGGCCAGTTCGAGCGCGTCTTTCGCCTGCACTCCCTGCGCGAGAAAGGCACCGATCATTCCGGCGAGCACGTCGCCGGTACCGCTGCTCGCGAGCGATGCATTGCCGCTCGCATTGATCGCCCAGCTTCCGTCGGCGTGCGCGAGGACGCTTCCTGCGCCCTTGAGCACGACGCCGGCGTGGAAGCGCGCGGCGAGGTCGAGCGCACACTGCAGGCGATCCGACTGCACTGCAGCGATGTCCGTATCCGAGACGCGCGCAGCCTCCGCCGGGTGCGGCGTCATCAGCGTGGGCGAGGCGCGCCCGGCGGTCGCAACAGCGAGCGTTTTGTCGGCGGCTATCAGGTTGAGCGCATCGGCGTCGATCACGAGCGGGCAGGATAGAGCGAGCGCGTGCGCGAAGAGCTCGCGTGCCTCATTGCTCTGGCCTAGCCCCGGCCCGACGATCAGCGCATCGGGCTTCGCGGCGAGCACTTCGCCCGCAGCACGCAGCATGAGCTCGGGCTGCGCCCAGTCGACCGCCGGCCGCTCGCTCGCGGCGAGACCCACCCATAGCTTGCCGGCCCCGACGTGAAGCGCGGCGCGCCCGGCGAGAATGGCCGCTCCGACGAGCCCGTCGCTGCCGCCAACGATGCCGAGCGTGCCAAAGGTTCCCTTGTGCACGTTGCGCCGCGCGCGCCGCAGCGGCTCGGGCAACGCGGAAGCGAGCGCAGGCCAGTCGAGACGGCGACCGGATTCGGCGCGAGCCGTATCGAGCTCGATGCCGAGGCGATGCACGCTGAGGCTGCCGCAGTGATCGGGACCGTCCGCGGTCAGAAGGCCCGGCTTCAAGGCGATGAACGTCGCGGTCGCTGCGGCTCGGATCGCTGGCGCGTAGGCGACGCCCGTGTCGGCGTTGAGCCCGCTCGGGATGTCGAGCGCGACGACGCGCACGCCGCTCGCATTCGCCCGCTCGATCCACTGCGCGGCCACGCCTTGTGCGGGCCGCGCGAGCCCGATACCGAACAGCCCGTCGACGATGAGTCCCCAGCCGTCCCGCTGCGGCCACGCGGTGAGCGTCTCGCCCCCGGCATCGGTCCATGCTCTCTTGGCGGCGGCCGCGTCGCGCGGCAGACTCGCCGCGTCGCCGCAGAAGGCGACGCTCACGTCGAAAAACCAGCTCTTGAGCAGGCGCGCGACGACGAATCCATCGCCGCCGTTGTTGCCCGGGCCGGCGAGGACGAGGACACGGGGGGCGCGGTCGTCGAGCAGCTCGCGCGCCAGCGTGGCGCCTGCAAGCCCGGCGCGTTCCATCAGAGGTGCAGCGGCGTTAGCAGCTTCGATCTCGCGAAGCCGCGCGACGCGAAAGATCGGCTCGAGCCCCATCGAGCGCGATTATAGGCCAGGCACCCTGCGCAGCCGCCGGCCGGGGTGCCGCGTGGACAGCGGAAGGGGCAGTCGTTACACTAGCGTGACACGTTCGCCGGGCGGGGTCGGGCGGGCAGGATCCGGCGCTGGTCTCTGCGGGTCTGCAAAGCCGGCGGCACATTCCATCGTCATTTCGGGAGGCTTCATGAAATTATCTACCAGGATCGCGCTGGGCCTGTTCGCGGTATCGATCGCCGCGGCGGTTTCGGCTCAGGACCTGACCGGCACGCTCAAGAAGGCGAAAGAGACCGGCTCGTTCACGATCGGCTATCGCGAGTCTTCGATTCCCTTCTCGTACCTCGATGACAAGCAGCAGCCCATCGGCTACGCCATGGATCTGTGCATGAAGGTCTTCGACGCGGTCAAGGCCGAGCTGAAGATGCCGAACTTGAAGCTCAACCTCCAGCCGGTCACCTCGTCCAACCGGATTCCGTTGTTGCAGAACGGCACGATCGACATGGAGTGCGGCTCGACGACCAACAGCGTCGAGCGCCAGAAGCAGGTCTCCTTCGGGCCGACCTACTTCGTGATCAACGTCACGGCCGCGGTGAAGAAGAGTTCCGGCATCAAGAGCCTGGCCGATCTCAACGGCAAGACGATCTCTACGACGTCGGGCACGACGTCGGTGCCGTTGCTCAAGAAGTACGACAAGACAAAGAACGTCGAGATCAAGGAGATCTACGGCAAGGATCACGCTGAATCCTTCCTGCTGCTCGCGCAGGACCGCACCTCCGCCTTCGTGATGGATGACATCCTGCTCGCCGGACAGATCGCCAACTCGAGCAATCCCGGCGACTACATGATCATCCAGGAGTCGCTGCGCACCGAGCCTTACAGCATGATGCTGCGCAAGGACGACCCGCAGTTCAAGGCGCTGGTCGACAAGACGGTTGGCGGCGTGATGAAGTCGGGCGAGATCGACAAGATCTACGCCAAGTGGTTCACGAGCCCGATTCCACCGAAGAACGTGAACATGAACTTCCCGGAAACGCCGGGGATCAAGGCGGCGTTCGCCAACCCGAACGACAAGGGCGTCGAGTAACGCGAGGGAGCAGATCCCGAAGCAATCAGGGCCGGAGGGCAAGTAGCGCTTCCGGCCCTTGTTGTTTCCGGTGCCGGTACGACGCGCCGCGGCGTGCGCGTGCTGCGC
>DASVFM010000115.1:0-2348 GCA_036380055.1 Casimicrobiaceae bacterium | reverse complement strand
AGGCGGTGCCGCTGTTCTGAGCGCGCGCGCTGCCATGGAACTCCACGGCGCGGGGCCGCTCCCGCCGGGCGCGGCGCTTGCACTATCCTCGTTGTCGATGATCGCCCGGCTGCTTTCAACATTCGCCATCGCGCTGCTGCTCGCTGGGTGTCAGTCCCTCTACTTTCAGCCTGCGGCCGAAGCACCGGCGACGGTGCAGCGGTACCGCCTCGCCGAATGGCCGGATCGAGAGTACTGGATGGGCATCGTCTTCAACGGGCAGAAGATCGGCTTCTCTCACCTTGCGCTCGCAGCCTCCGGTCCGGATCGCTTCGAGATCAGGTCTGACGCCGCGTTCGTGCTGCGTTTCCTCGGCTTCGACAAGCGCATCAACCTGAAGGCGTACGACCTGGTGCAGGCGGATCTCGAGATCGTCGCGTTCCGCTACGATTACGTGATCGACGGCAGCGCGGTCGCGCTGGCGGGAGAACGACACGACGACGAGCTCGACGTAACCGTGACGCACGGGGGCGAAACGCAGAGGCAGTCGATCGCGGTCTCTGGACCGGTGTATCCGCAGGCGGCGGTCGCTTTCTACCCGGCGCTCTCCGGGCTCGCAGCGGGGCGCGAATTCCGTTACCCGGTCTACAGTGGCGAACTGCAGCGCGTGGCCGAAGTCTCGCAGCGAATCACGCGCTACGAATCGAGCAAGCTGTTCTCGGGTCAGGCGTTCCATGTCGAAACGGCGATGGAAGGCTACCGGGTCGAAACGTGGATCAGCCCGCGCGGCGCGCCGCTGCTCGAGATCGGCATGAACGGCGTGCTGATCTCGGGTCTCGAGGACGAGGCTCGCGCTCGCAACTACCTTGCCAGCGCCAGCCTCAACAAGACGGAGGCACTGGTCGAATTCGCGCTCGTGCGACCTGAAACACCGCTCGCCGCACCTCGAGCGATCACGGGAATGCGGATCGCGCTCGTGGGCGTCGAGCGCGCGGTGCCATCCGACGATGTCCAGCACTGCGTCGGAGAATCTTCGGGGACGATCTGCACCGTGCGCACGGTCGTTGCTGACGCCGGATCCGCGCTCGCGCCGTCGCCGCCGAGCGCGGATCCACGCTACCTCGCGTCGACCTTTCCCGTGCCCGCCCGCGATCCTCGCATCGCAGCCACCGCCCGCGACATCGCCGGCGGAACGGATGACGCGCGCGAGAAGGTGCAGCGGCTGATCGTCTGGATCCGGCAGAACGTCCGCACCTCCCCCGCCGACGTGTGGACGGCTCTCGACGTGCTCGACACCCGCGAGGCAGAGTGTCAGGGCCACACGTACCTCTACGCCGCATTCGCCCGCTCGCTCGGCATCCCGACGCGTGTGGTCAATGGCATCGTTTACTCGGAGGAGTTCAAGGGCTTCCTGTATCACACGTGGGCGGAAAGCTTCGTTGCCGGCCGCTGGCTCGCGGTAGACCCGACCTTCGGGATGGTGCCGGCCGACGCGACCCACGTCGTGCTTGTCGAAGGCGAAACGCTCGCCGAGCTCGCGCCGCTCGTGGACTGGATCGGGCGGCTCAAGCTCCGCGTGATCGAGGTCGAGCGGGCGGCCGCCGCACCGCCTTCCTGAGGGTTACTTCAACGGCACGCTGCGCAGCGCGCTCGCGAGCTGCACCAGTACCTCGCCCAGCGCGGCGTTGAGCCCGGCGACGATCGCTTCCGCTGACCGCGCCTGCAGCTCGGTGCGCGCGCGCAATTCTCCATGCCAGAGAAACGCGCCAGCGCCGGCGCCGGGTTGCGTGAGAAAGAATTTGATCGCGACGACCGACGCCGGCTTCGCGGGATCCTGCAGATCGCCGTACAGCTCCGTCACCAAGCCCTCGAGCGCAAGATCTGCGTCGAGCGAGCTCGAGGGTGCGAGCACGGCCCGGAACAGCTCCGCCGCAGACAGCCACGCGGCGATCGCCTGGCCGATCATCGGCCCGGGCGCAGCCAGGAACTCATTATAGAAGTCGGACTCGAACTTCAGAGCGGTCTCGCGATACACGAGCTGGCGGGTGTTGAAAGGCACCGCTACGTCCATCGTGGCGACTCGCAGCGTCTGCGTCCGCGCAGCGCCGCTCGGCGCGGGAGGCCTGGGGGGCTCGAGAATATAGGTCGATTTCACCGGCGCGGGCCGCGAGCAGGCAGCGAGCAGCAACGCAACGGCCGACGCAAGCGCGCGCCGGCGCGAGGACGAAGCAGGCGTAGTCATTGTTGTGGGCCTTTGGCGGGCTCGGGCGGCGCGCCGAGCAGCAGTTGCGAGGGGTAGCGCTTGGCGTTGTCGGTCAGCTCACGCAGGTTGTCGGTGATCTGCCGCAGATTTTCGATGGTGATCCTGA
>DASVFM010000114.1:0-8462 GCA_036380055.1 Casimicrobiaceae bacterium | reverse complement strand
CCGCGAGATAGATGCGCCAGACGCGGTATCTCTCTTCCCCGACCTCGCGGCGCGCTGCGTCGGCATTGCCCTCGAGGCGCTCGAGCCAGTGCCAGAGTGTCCGCGCGTAGTGCTCGCGCAGCGCTTCGGCGTCGATCAGCTCCAGCCCCTCGGTGGCGAGGCCTTGGATCACCCGGCCGGCGTGCGCGAGCTGCCCGCCGGGGAACACATATTGCTCGATGAAGTCACCGATACCGCTGCCGAGGCTCGCGCCGCCGATCCAGTTGTGCGTGATTCCGTGGTTGAGCACCAATCCGCCGGGCTTGAGGATACGGCAGATCTTGCCGAAGTACTTCGCATAGTTGCCGATCCCCACATGCTCGAACATGCCGATGCTGGCAATCTTGTCGTAGAGCCTTCCCTCCGGCAGGTCGAGGTAATCGAGCAGCTGCACATGCACGCGATCGCCGAGGCCGAGTTCGGCGATCCTGGCCGCCACGTAGTCATGCTGGTTCTGCGAGAGCGTGATCCCGGTCGCCTTCACCCCGTAGTTCTGCGCGGCGTGAAGAATCAGCCCCCCCCAGCCGCAGCCGATGTCGAGAAACTCCTCGCCCGGCGCCAGCATAAGCTTGCGGCAGATGTGGTCGAGCTTCTGCAACTGCGCTTGCTCGAGCGTGTCGCCGTCGTCGCGGAAATACGCACAGGAGTACACCATCCGCTCGTCGAGCCAGAGCCGGTAGAAAGCGTTCGACACGTCGTAATGGTGCTGGATGTTCGCTTTGTTGCTATGCCTGCGGTTCACCCACTGCCGTGCGCGCGCCGAGAAGCGCTCGCGCCCGTGGTTGAAGCGACCGACCAGCGCCTCCGCTATCCCGAGGACGCGCCTTGCTCCGCCGCTGAAATCGATGTCGTTGCGCACGTAGGCGCGCGCGAGGCGTCCCATCTCGGGCGAGGCGAGCGCTTTCAGGCCGTCCCAGGTCCGCGCGTAGATGTCGAGCTCAGGCGTCTCCGACAGCGGGACGCGCCCGCCGTCGGGAAGCACCAGCGCGATGGGAAGGTTGCGGCCGCGGTAGCGATTGGCGATGATCTTCTGCAGGGATTGCTTCATGGACGTGCTCGTCATGCTGGCAGGCGGAAGTTTAGCAGCCCGCTTCGCTCTCGCGCGCGCTTTGACAGCCGCGCAACCGGCCCCTAAGATGCAGCGGCCGTCGCCCGCCTCGAAACGACCGCACGGCCTCATCATGCCGAGCCCCGACGAGCGACCGCCGCAACCCGCCGTCTCCGAGCGGCGGTTTCGCGATGCGCTGTCCCAGTTCGCGACCGGAGTGACCGTTGTGACTGCGCGCGGCCCGCACGGGGGTTTCGTCGGCTTCACCGCGAACTCGTTCAACTCGGTTTCGCTCGATCCCCCGCTCATCATCTGGAGCCTCGCGCGCCGATCGCGAAGTCTGGCCGTATTCGAAGGCGCCGAACGCTACGCAGTAAACGTTCTCGCGCACGATCAGGTAGAGCTCGCGCGGCGCTTTTCCCGCCCGCACACGGATCGCTTCGCGGGCGTGGCCTACCGCGCGGGAAGGGGAGGCGTGCCACTCATTGAAGACTGCGCCGCCTGGATCGAGTGTCGTCATCATGCGCTGCATCCGGCCGGCGATCACATGCTCTTCATCGGCGAGGTCGATCATTGCGCGCACCGGCGCGTCGCGCCGCTGCTCTGGCACGCCGGCCGCTACCGCGGCGCCTCGGGGAGCGGAGCGAAGGGCTGACGCGCGGCAGAGGGCTCCTAGGCCGCGTTGCGCGCCCTCGGCTTGCTCTCCTGAAACAGGGCGTGCATCCGCCGGAACAGCGCGCCCGGGCGCCCGCCGGCGAACGCTCTGCCGTCGAGAGTAGTCACGGCGAGCACTTCCTTCGTGGACGACGAAAGCCACATCTCGTCGGCAGCGAACGCCTCCTCCTTCGTGACGGGTCTCACCTCGAACGGAAGGCCGCCTTCGCGCGCGAGCTCCAGGGTTGCGTCGTAGGTGATTCCGGGGAGGATGTAATTGTCCTTCGGCGGGGCAATGATCCTGCCTTGACGCACGATGAGCACGTTGGAAGCCGATGCCTCCGTGAGATAGCCATCGCGGAAGAGCACGGTCTCGACCGCATCGTGCTCGGCCGCGAACTGCCGGGCCAGGACGTTGGCAACGAGCGAGATCGTTTTCCAGTCGCAGTGCAACCAGCGCTGGTCCACGGCGGTCACCACGGCCACGCCTCGCTCGACCTGCTCGGCGGACGGTGTGGCGAGCGGATTGCTCATCATGAACACGGTCGCTGGCACGCCGGCCGGAAACGCGTGATCGCGCTTCGCCGCGCCTCGGGTGACCTGGAAGTAAACACCCTGCTGCTCGAAGGGCTGCCGCGCGATCAACTCATGAATGATCGCGCCCCATTGCGCTTCCGTGTGGGGATTGGCGAGGCGGATGCCGTCTAGGCTTCGCTGCAGCCGTGCGAGATGCTGCGGGAGGCGGTAGGGCTGACGGTGATACACGGGAACCAGCTCGTAGACGCCGTCGCCGTAGATGAAGCCGCGGTCGAGCACCGAGATCCTGGCGTCCTCGAGGGGAAGAAACTTGCCGTTCAGATAGACAGTCATGCCGTTTCCTTTACGAAGATCGCACGCGGCCTGATGGAACGCGCAGCATCATGTCCGCCTCACTTGAACCACAGCCGAACCGTGTCCCACGCCCGCCAGAGCAAGCTCGCCGGCGCGACTTCGTCAAGCGCGACAAGCGCAAACTCGCTAACGGGCTTGCCTTCGAGCGAGACCTTGACCACGCCGACGCGCTGCCCGCGCGCTACGGGGGCGATGAGCGGCTCTACGGTCTCCATGGAGAGCTTGAGATTCTTCGCCTCGCCTTTGGGTAGCGACACGTACTGATCGGCGACAAAACCCACCGGGACGGTGGGCTCCGCACCCTTCCAGACCTTGACCGACTCGATCGACTTCCCGCTCTGATAGAGCTGAACGGTATCGTAGAACTGGAAGCCGTAGTTCAGGAGCTTCTGCGACTCGCTCGCGCGGGCTGCGTCGGAGGCGGCGCCGAGAACAACCGAAAGGAGCCTGCGCGGGCCGCGCTTCGCGGACGCGATCAGGCAATAGCCCGCCGCGTCGGTAAAGCCCGTCTTCATGCCGTCGACGTAGGGATCGCTCCAGAGGAGGCGATTGCGATTCGACTGCGTGATGTTGTTGTAGCGGTATTCCTTGATCGAATACAGCGGGTAGTACTCCGGGAAGTCGCGAATGACCGCAGCCGCGATGCGCGCTAGATCCGCGGCCGTCGAGGCCTGCTGCGACGCGCTCAAGCCGGTGGCGTTGACGAAGCGCGTGTTCTTCATGCCGAGCGCTGCCGCCTCACGGTTCATGCGCTCGACGAAAGCCGATTCCGAGCCGGCGACCGTTTCCGCGAGCGCGACCGCCGCATCGTTGCCTGACTGCACGATCTCGCCACGCAGGAGCTCGTCCACCGAGACCGCCTTGCGGGGTTCGATGAACATGCGCGAGCCCTCGGTGCGCCATGCTTTCTCGGAGACCGTGACCATCTGCGAGGGCAGCAGCTGCTTGTCGCGCAGCGCCGCGAAAGCGAGGTAGGCGGTCATCAGCTTGGTGAGCGAGGCGGGCTCGCGCGGCTCGTCAGCATTGTGCGCCACGAGCGTCTGTCCGCTCAGCACATCGACGAGCACATAGGCCTTCGCCGCGATCGCCGGCGGAGGAACAGGCGCTGCTGGAACCGACGTGGCACTCGTCGAGTCCGCGAGAGCAGGCGCGAACGCGAGCGAGAGCCAGGCGAGCGAGAGGAAAAACATCGAAACCGCTGCGAAACGAAGCCGCATTATACGTCGCACCCAGCGCTCGCCGCGCAACGACCGGCCCTACGACCCCAGGAAACGAAACCCGATGTCGGGACGACGTCCGGAGATGATCTCGGCGAGCGCTTTCCCCGAGCCGGCGGCCATCGTCCACCCGAGCGTGCCGTGTCCGGTGTTGAGGTACAGATTGGAATAGCGCGTCCTGCCGATGAGCGGCACGTTCGATGGCGTCGCTGGCCGCAGCCCCGTCCAGTAGCTCGCTCGCCCCGCGTCGACGGCCGCGTCGAACCATTCGACGGCCCGCCGCGTCAACGCTTCGCAGCGCACCGTATTGAGCTCGAGGCTGTAACCCGCGAGCTCGGCGGTTCCCGCTACGCGCAGGCGGTCGCCCAGGCGCGTGAACACGATCTTCTTCGCGTCGTCGGTGACGCTGATCGTCGGCGCGGCGTCGGGGCGGATGATCGGCAGAGTCACCGAGTAACCCTTCGCGGGGTAGACGAGCGCCGGCACGCCGATCGGCGCGAGCAGCAGCGGGCTGTGGCTCGACAGGCACATCACGTAAACATCTGCGGTGAGCAGCTCGCTGCGATCTCCGTCGCCTTGCTGATGCACGCGTGCCCGAACGCCGGTGATCGCTCCGCCCGCCGCGCCCAGGCTCTCCACCGTGACGCCGTACCGAAACGAGATGCCGCGTTCGAAACCCAGCGCAGCGAGCGCCTGAGTGAACTTGCGCGCATCGCCCGTCTCGTCGGTAGCCGTGTAGGTCCCGCCCACGATCCAGTCGCGCCGCGGCGCGAGGGCGGGCTCGATCGCGATGCACTCCTGTGCCGTCTTGATCTCGCGCGCGATCCCGTAATCCCGGACGAGCTCCGCCGCTCGCGCGGCGTCGTCGAACCCCTCGCCGTCCGTATAGATCTGCAGGATGCCGCGCTGCAGATCGTCGTAAGAGAGCTTAAGCGTTGCTCGCAATTCGCGCAGGGCCGCGCCAGAGTATTTGCTGATCGCCAGAATCTGCAGCATGTTCCGCCGCGTGCGCGACGGCGTGCACTCGAGCAGAAACTGCACGCCCCAGCGCCACTGGCGCCAGTCGAGCCGCGGGCGAAAGAGCAGCGGCGCGTCAGGCTGCCCCAGCCAACGCAGGATCTTGCGCGGCGCCGCCGGGTTGGCCCACGGCTCGACGTGCGACACCGAGATCTGCCCACCGTTGGCAAACGAGGTTTCCTGCGCTGCCGCGTCCTGGCGCTCGACGACCGTCACCTCGTGCCCGGCCGCGCGCAGAAACCATGCGGTCGTCGTGCCGATAACGCCGGCGCCGAGGACGAGCACTTTCATCGACGGCTACCGGTACGCGTCGACTGGCAGACAGGCGCAGAAGAGGTGGCGATCGCCGTAGACGTTGTCGGCGCGCCCCACGGGCGGCCAATACTTGTTATCGCGCAGCGAGGCCAGCGGGAATGCAGCTTGCTCGCGCGTGTAACCGTGCGTCCATTCTGTGGCGAGCAGCGCGCCCGCGGTATGCGGGGCGTGCTTGAGCGGGTTGTCGGAGCGATCGGCACGGCCGGCCTCGATCGCGCGAATTTCCTCGCGAATCGCGATCATCGCGTCAACGAAACGATCGAGCTCGGCCTTCGATTCGCTCTCGGTCGGCTCGACCATCAGCGTGCCGGCCACGGGAAAGCTCATGGTGGGCGCGTGAAAGCCGTAGTCCATCAGCCGCTTCGCGACGTCGTCGACCGCGACGTCGGCGTTCTCCTTCAACGCGCGCAGATCGAGGATGCACTCGTGGGCTACCAGGCCGCCGGGCCCGGTGTAGAGGACGGGATAATGCGGCGCGAGGCGCTTGGCGACGTAGTTGGCGGCGAGGATGGCGGACTCCGTTGCCGCTCTCAAGCCCTCGGCCCCCATCATCGCGATGTACATCCAGGAGATCGGCAGGATGCCCGCGCTGCCGAAAGGCGCGGCCGAGACCGGTCCGATGCGGCGGCCGTTCGGCTCTTCGGGAAGGTAGCGATGCCCGGGCAGGAAAGGCGCGAGGTGCGCCGCCACCGCGACCGGCCCGACTCCCGGTCCACCGCCTCCGTGCGGAATGCAGAAGGTCTTGTGCAGATTGAGATGCGAGACATCGGCGCCAAACTCGCCGGGAGCCGCCAGGCCGACCAGGGCATTGAGGTTCGCGCCGTCGACGTACACCTGGCCCCCATGCGCGTGCACGATCTCGCAGATCTCGCGGATGCCTTCCTCGAAGACGCCGTGCGTCGAGGGATAGGTCACCATGATCGCAGCGAGCTCGCGCGCGTGCTGCCGGGATTTGGCGCGTAAATCGTTGAGATCGACGTTGCCGTGCGCGTCGCAGTCGACAACGACCACGCGCAGCCCGGCCATGTGCGCGGAGGCCGGGTTGGTCCCGTGCGCGGAAGCGGGGATGAGGCACACGTCGCGATGACCTTCGCCGCGGCTCGCATGGTAGGCGCGGATCACGAGCAAGCCGGCGTACTCGCCCTGCGAGCCGGCGTTCGGCTGCAGCGAGACCGCGGCGTAGCCGGTCGCAGCGCAAAGCATGCGCTCGAGCTGCCCAATCATCTTGCGATAGCCGCGCGTCTGCTCCGCCGGTGCCAGCGGATGGACGTGCGCGAACTCGCGCCAGGTCACCGGAATCATCTCGGCCGTGGCGTTGAGCTTCATCGTGCACGATCCGAGCGGAATCATCGACCGATCGAGCGCGATGTCCTTGTCGGCGAGACGCCGCAGATAGCGCAGCATCTCGGTCTCCGAGTGATAGCGGTTGAAGGTAGGGTGACCGAGGAACGCAGACGTGCGCCGGAGCGTTGCAGGAAAGCCTTCGGCGACCTGCCCCTCGATCGCCTCGAGGTCCGGCAGGGCGCTCCCCGGCGTCGCGAAGGCGCGCAGCAGGAGCCGCAAATCCGCCCGGGTCGTGGTCTCGTCGAGCGAGATGCCGACCACACTCCCGCCCATGCGGCGCAGGTTTGCTCCCAGCGCGTCGGCTGCCGCATGAACCGCTGCCGTGCGCGCGCCCGTAGCCACCGTCAGCGTATCGACGAACGTCTCGTTGACGATCTCCAGCCCGAGCTGCCTGAGCCCCGCTGCGAGGAGTCCCGTGAGGCGATGCACCCGCGCCGCAATCGTCGCGAGGCCGATCGGTCCGTGATAGACGGCATACATGGAAGCGATCACTGCGAGCAGCACCTGCGCGGTGCAGATGTTCGACGTCGCCTTCTCGCGGCGGATGTGCTGCTCGCGCGTCTGCAGCGCGAGCCGGTATGCCGGCGCTCCGTTGGCGTCGACGGTGGCGCCGACCAGCCGCCCGGGCAGGCTGCGCTTGAACTCGTCGCGAGTGGCGAAGAAGGCCGCGTGCGGGCCGCCGAAGCCCATCGGCACGCCGAAGCGCTGGCTCGAACCCACGACCACGTCCGCGCCCCACTCGCCCGGCGGCTTGAGCAGCGTCAGCGCGAGCAGGTCGGCGGCGACGATCGCAAGCGCACCCTTCGCGTGCATTGCTTGGAGCAGCTCGCCGTAATCGCGAACGTGGCCGTCCGCTCCGGGATATTGCAGCAGCACCGCAAAGCAATCGGCCCTCGCCGCATCGCCCGCCGCACCGACGAGGACATCGATCGCGAGCGGGGCCGCGCGCGTGCGCACGACATCGATCGTCTGCGGCAACACATCGTCGGCGACGTAGATTGCGCTGCTCTTGTTCGTGCCCACCCGACGCGCGAGCGCCATCGCCTCCGCGGCGGCAGTCGCCTCGTCAAGCATCGAGGCATTGGCGATGGGCATGCCGGTCAAGTCGCACACCATCGTCTGAAAGTTCACCAGCGCCTCGAGGCGGCCCTGCGAGATCTCGGGCTGATAGGGCGTGTACGCCGTGTACCAGGCCGGATTCTCGAGCAGGTTGCGCAGGATCACGCCGGGCGTGAGCGTGCCGTAGTAGCCCTGACCGATGTAGGACTTCGACACGCGGTTCTCGCGCGCGATCGCCTTCAATTCGTCGAGAGCCTCCTGCTCCGCCTTTGCCGCGGGCAGCGCGAGCGGCCGGAGCACGCGTATCGCCGGCGGCACGACGGCGTCGATGAGCGCCGCGCGCGTGGCAAAACCCAGCGTCTTCAGCATCTCGGCCTGCTCGCCCTCGCTCGTGCCGATGTGGCGATCGACGAAACCGCGATGCTGCTCCAACTCGGCCAGCGTTCTGCGCGCACCGCCCGCGGTCTTGAGCTCGTCCATCTTCATCGCGTCACCTCAGGCTTCGCTGACGAGCTTGGTGTATGCGGCTGCGTCGAGGAGCTTGGCGGGCGCACCGCCGTCGGCCGGCTTGAGGCGATAGAGCCAGTTCGCGTAGGCATCGGCGTTCACTTTCTCGGGGGCATCCACGATCTCGCCGTTCGCCGCGATCACCTCGCCCGCGACCGGCGCGTAAACGTCGGAGGCCGCCTTGACCGATTCGACGACCGCGCAAGCCTCGCCTGCCTTCAGCTTGCGCCCCACGGCAGGCAGCTCGATGAAGACGAGATCGCCCAGCGCTTCCTGCGCGTGATCGGTGATGCCGATGGTCAGGCTACCGTCCGACTCGGTGCGAATCCATTCGTGGCTTTCCGTGTACCTGAGGTTCGAAGGAACGTTCA
>DASVFM010000113.1:0-2197 GCA_036380055.1 Casimicrobiaceae bacterium | reverse complement strand
AGCCACGCGCGACATCGTCTCGCGCGCCATCCGCGCCGAGATGGTCGCGGGACGCACCACGCCCAATGGCGGCGTGTATCTCAGCATGGCGCACCTGGGACCCGACAACGTGCGGCGGCAGTTCAAAGGCATGGTCGAGCGCTGCGCCGACTGCGGCTTCGATCTCGCCGGCGGCCGCGTCGAGGTCGTGCCGACCGCGCACTACATGATGGGCGGCGTCGAGTTCGCGACGGACTGCACGACGGCGCTACCGGGATTGTTCGTCGCCGGCGAGGATTCCGGCGGCGTTCACGGCGCGAACCGGCTGGGCGGGAACGGCGTCGCCAACTCTACGGTCTTCGGTGGCATCGCCGGCGACGCCATGGCCGCGTGGGTCGCGCGCGTGGGCGAGCTGCGCGAGCCCGACCCGGCAGCGATCGATGCCGCGATCGCTCGCGCCGAGCAGCCTTTCGCAAAGCACGGCGGCGGCGATCTCGACGCAATTCGCGAACGGCTTCGCAGCGTGATGTGGGACGACGCGGGGATCGTGCGCGACGCGCCGGGACTTCGTCGCGCGGAAGAGGCGCTCGATGCGCTCGCCGCGGAGCTCGATCGCTACGCGCTGCCGTCCGCGGCGCGCGACCGCGCTTTCAACCTCGGCTGGCACGAATGGCTCGACCTCGGCAGCCTGGTCGCCGTATCGCACGCCATCGTGTGCGCGGCGCGAGCACGCGAAAACTCGTGCGGCGCGCATTTTCGCGACGATTTTCCCGCTCCGGAGCCGCCCGCCAGAGCGACATTCACGCGGCTCCGCGAGCAGGCAGGGCGGCTCGCCTGCGAGCACGTTCCGGTCCGCTTCACGCGCCTGCGCCCCGGGGCGTCGCTGCTCGTCTGAGCCGCTCTGGCGCACGCCCGTTGCCTGCTCCGTGCTGACCCAGCTTAAGTTACTGAGTCTTAGTAAATCTTTTGCTTCGTGACAGCCGTCATCTGGCTGTAATGCGGCGGACAGAGAATGGCGCGTCGATGAATCGCGTCCGCGCTCAAGAGAGGACCAAAATGAATTCCAGAAAAATCTCGACTTGGCTGTTGGGTTTGGCTGCGCTGGTCTTCGGCGCGAGTGCGGCCGCCACGGACATCACGGGTGCCGGAGCGACGTTTCCCTATCCGATCTATGCCAAATGGGCGGAAGCCTACAGGGCCAAGACAGGCGTGGGGCTGAATTACCAGTCGATCGGGTCCGGCGGTGGGATCAAGCAGATCCAGAACAAGACCGTCGACTTCGGAGCGTCGGACATGCCGCTCAAACCTGAGGATCTCGACAAAGATGGTCTGCTGCAGTTCCCGACCGTCATCGGCGGCGACATTCCTGTCGTCAACCTTCAGGGTGTGAAGGCGGGCGAGCTCAAGCTCACGGGCCCGGTCCTCGCCGATATCTATCTGGGCAAGATTACCAAGTGGAACGATCCGGCGCTCACGAAGCTCAATCCGGGCGCCAAGCTTCCGGATTCCGAGATCACCGTCGTGCATCGCTCGGACGGCTCGGGTACGACGTTCATCTGGGTCAACTACCTTTCTAAGGTGAGTCCGGAGTGGAAGGCGAAAGTAGGGGAAGGCACGTCGGTCGCGTGGCCCGTGGGCGTGGGCGGGAAAGGCAACGAAGGGGTCGCCTCGTACGTGCAGCGAGTCAAGGGCTCGCTAGGCTATGTCGAGTACGCCTACGCGCTGCAGAACAAGATGACTCACGCGCAGGTGCAGAACCGCGAGGGCAACTTCGTCAACCCTTCGGCCGAAACCTTCAAGGCAGCCGCGGCGGGGGCCGACTGGAACAAGGCGCCCGGGTACTACCTGCTGCTGACCGACCAGCCTGGCAAGAACGCATGGCCGATCTCGGGTGCCACATTCATCCTGATGTACAAGACGCAGCAAAAACCCGAAACGGCCAAGGAAGTGCTCAAGTTCTTCGACTGGGCCTACTCACCCGACGGCGACAAGCTCGCGGACTCGCTGGACTACGTTCCGCTGCCCGAGGCCGTTACGCAGCAGATCAAGACGACCTGGAAGGCGCAGATCAAGGACGCTTCTGGCAAGCCAGTGTTCTGAACGGCCGCCCTCTGTTCCTCACGGTGGCACCCAGCACCGTCGCTCATTGGCGGGCGTGCTTCTGCTGCACGAAGAGGGCGGTCATGGGTCTAGACGCGGTTAAGGGCGTATCCCGCCG
>DASVFM010000112.1:0-35389 GCA_036380055.1 Casimicrobiaceae bacterium | reverse complement strand
CCGTGCTCATCGCACACGCCGTGCACTTCGCGCATGCGATCGGCAAGCCGACCGTTGTCCTCGCGCAGCTCGGCAAGCATGTCGAGCGGCGTCACGTATTCGGCGTCGTTGTCCAGGACGCGCTGCAGGCGCCCTATATGGCCGATCGAGCGCAGCGTCGTGCCGCCGAGCTTGCGCACGCGCTCCGCGATCGGGTCCGTCGTCGCGTAGAGCTGATCTGCCTGTTCGTCGAGCAGCAGGTGATAGTCGCGGAAATGCGGCCCCGACACGTGCCAATGGAAGTTCTTGGTCTTCAGGTACAGCGCGAAGAAGTCGGCGAGCAGCGCGTTGAGCGCCCCCGAGACGTCCCGGGTGGCCTTCGCTCCGAGGCTGTTGGGTGTGTCCAGCTTGGCGGTTCGCCGAGCGGCAACTTTCTGGTCCATGGCGGTGATTCTCCTTTGGCGGTTTCAGGGAGCGCTCGCGATCATGCTGCACGCGCTCCCGGATGGAAAGACTTGACCGTCGCGACTCCGATCGCGATGAAGGCGATGAGGACGACAAGCTGCGCGACGATGAACGGCGGATCGGATTGCGTGGGCGCGAGCTTGTTCAGAGCCGGGATTTTCTGGAACGCCTGCGCCACCAGGACGAAGACATTCAAGTAGAGCGCTACCAGAGCAGTCATGACGTATATCCAACGCCAGGCGCCGGCGAGGCGATAGCCATAGAAGGCGAGAATGGCCACGCCCAATACGACGAGGGAAATGGCGCCCACGATATGCGAGGGCAGGATCTGGTCGCGCGGAAAGAAGAACCCGGTCACGCTCGTCAACACCGTCGTGACGAGAAAGAGGGCGGTCCAGCCGTCGAGGCTCTTCGAGACGAACAGGCTCATGACGACGATGAATCCGGCCGCGATCCCGATCAGGCTCAGGATGACATGAAGGGTAGTGAACGCCGACGTCGACATGCCAAGGATCATTGCGCGTTTCCTCGATTCATTGCAGGACGGTCTGCGGGAGGGCTCGTGCTCGCCCGTGCGCGCAAGCCTCGGCCGACGTAGCTCGCGCGGGCTTGCACCGCAAGTGTAATCGCTCGCCGCTCGAATGTGTCGGTTGGCGCAGCGATGTAGCGCGAGCCGCGTTCGCGTTGAAAAAAGGAAAATCCCCCGCACCGTAATAGCGCGACTGCGCCGCGCTAGCGCACGATGCGCATCCATCGAGGCGGCACGAACCCAAGACTGTTGCATGCACAGGGTTATTCGCGGGCCCGCGTTCCTGTAGGCTAGCAGGAAGGGGGGGCATAGCCATGCCGAGTCCGCCTTCGCTGCTCGACCAGTTGCGTAGTCAGTACGAAGCAGCGCGCCAGTCGCAACACCAGCAGTCCGACGTCGAAGGTTTCCAGGCGATCGACGAGCGGATGCGAAAGTCGTTTCGCTGGCTGGAGAGAGCGATCACCTATCTGGATGGCCTGAAGCCCACGATCGACCACCGGTACGACCTGGGTCACGGCCTCGTATTCGAGTCGCCAAAGTTCTCTCGCGGATCGGTCGGGCAGCACGAGCGTCGCATCGTCGGCTTTCCGGTGCTCGACGAGATCAACATCTACTACGAGATCGGTGCCGCCAAGGCTCTTGCGCTCGAGGTCGCGCCCGGGAGCGTCGCGCTGGCCGAAAAGGCGCTCGACGATGCGGGCCTTCAGTACACGAGCCGCCGAGTGGAGGACCTCGGGGGCACGGTCCACAAATGCGCGCTTTCCGTGCCGCCCGCGATCCCGGCCTCCGTGCTGTTCAACGCCGACTATCAGACGGGCTTGGTCAGCGTCGCGCTGAACAACGTCGACCGCCTCGATCGAGTCAGACTGGAATTTCGCAGCAACGCGATCGAGGAGGCGGTGCTCGAGGATCTCGTTCGCCTCATTCTCGGGCAGGACTCCGCGTTCCTTCGCCGGGCGCCGCTCGCCGGTCTTCACCCACGACAGCCTGCCGTGGGGCCATGAGCCCCGCTGTCGGGTAACAGTTCCGGGGCTGGAGTCCGGAGCGCCTGGCATGTGACAATGCCGCCTCGGGGCAGGGCGGTAATTCGCGGAAAGAAATGAAACTCACGGTCCAGCAGGCGGGCGCAACGCAGATCAAGGTGACGCTCCTGCTATCCGGCGGTCAGTCGGCCACTCTCGTCGTGCCTCCGGACCATCCATTGCTGGTGCAGCTTCTGGCCGCGGTGACCGGTGCGGACGACGCGCCGAATGGCGCTCCCGCGGTATTCCAGATTCCGATGGAGGGCGGACGCGCGTCGCTCGTCTTTCCGGCTCACCATCTCGTGGGCATGATCACCGACCCGGCAGTGGTCGTGCAGAAGGAGCCGGCGAGCAAAGCTCCCGAAGCGGCTCCTTCCGCGGCGGTGGTCGCGGCCGCCGCCGCAAGCGCGGCGCAGGGCTACGCGGATCGCGTGCGCCACCCCTTTGTGCAGATCGACGGCTTTCTGAGCGATGCGGAGGTTGCGTGGCTGATGCAGCTAACCTTCGCGGCGGAGAGTCGCTTCGTGCGCTCGCGTGTCTCGGATGCGCGGGACGACTACCGGCACTCGCTGATGCTCGGCGCCCCGCACGAGGTGTGGCAACTGATGACCGGCAAGATAAAGGCCGCGATGCCCGAGGTCATGCCGCAGCTACGACTGGGCAATTTTCCGATCGGCAACATCGACTGCCAGATCACGGCGAGCATCGATGGCAGCTACTTCAAGGCGCACACCGACGCCGGCTCGAACGAGACCTACAAGCGGCAGTTCACCTACGTCTACTACTTCAATCGCGAGCCGAAGGGGTTCGCGGGCGGCGAGCTGCGCCTCTACGACGACACGATTCGCAACGGCAAGCTCGCGGCGACCGATTCGTTCCAGGTCGTCGAGCCGCGGCACAACAGCATCGTGTTCTTCCAGGCCGCGGTGATGCACGAAGTGATGCCGGTCAGCATGCCGTCGAAGCAGTTCCGAGACGCGCGCTTCACCGTCAACGGCTGGATCGAGCGCCAGTAGCCTGGCGCTCGCTCTAGACCGGAGCGGGCGTGCAGAAGATCACGTTGTTGGGCCCGAAGCCCTGCGGCACCCACGCCCGGTTGATCATCGCCCGCCGCACCGAGAGGTCGATCGTGTGGCGCTGATTCGCGTCCTGGCGCCCGTCGAAGAAGCGGTAGACCGGAGCCATGCCCGCGGTGCAATTGCCATCGAGGTCCGGCAGGAGCACGTAGAAGGCCGCGGGCGTCTCGAGGGCCCAGGCCCCGGCGTACTGCGCGATCATGAACTGGCACTCCGCCGCGCTCGCCGTGAAGTAGTGCGAGCTGATCAACCCGCCGGCGTAGAAGCGGCATACCGGCTGGGCGTTTATGGGAGCCTGCACAGGATCGGTCCAGGCGTAGAAGACCTCGCCGGTGCGCTGGAACGTGGCACCGAGCACCGTGTCGACGAAGGTAATCTCGCTCGAGTTCGCCGACATGAAATAGTGATCGAGGTCGGCACGGTAGAACTCCACGACCGGAGACGTTCCCGCCGGGGCGACGCTGGTCGCCGGCAGCGTGCTCTGGATGGCGAGGGAGATGTCGAGCATGCCCGACCCGCACATCGTCCCGAAGCTGCAGTCGGTGCCGGGGGCGAAGGGCCGCGTCGTGTTGATGAGGATGTCCTTGATGCGGCCCGGCGTGAGATTCGCGTTGCGCGCGATCAGCAGCGAGGCGGCCGCCGCCACATGCGGCGCAGCCGCGCTCGTCCCGATCGCGTATTCGTAGATGGGCAAGCCCGGACCCGCCGGATCGTTCCCGGTCGAGAGGATCCAGTCCTGGACCGCGCCATCGCCGCCGGGCGCCGACAGATCGACGCGCTGGCCGACGTTGGAGTAGCTCGCGTGATCGCCCTGCCGCGTGCTCGCCCCAACCGTTATCACGCCGCTGCAGTTCGCCGGCGCGGAGTTCAGCGCATCGGTGCTTTCGTTTCCGGCCGCAACGGCAATGACCGTTCCCTGCGCCATTGCGGCGTTGATCGCGTCCTGCAGTGCCTGGGGGCAGCTGATTGTGCCGCCGAGGCTCATGTTGATCACGCGCGCCGGATTCGGATTCGGCGGCACTCCGGGAACCGCCACGCCGGCGGCCCACAGAATCCCATCGATGATGTCATCGAAGCTGCCGCCGCATTTGCCGAGCACGCGCACCGGCAGAATCTTGGCGTTCCAGTCGAGCCCCGAGATGCCCACGCTGTTGTTCGTATTTGCGGCGATCAACCCGCTTACGAAGGTCCCGTGGAAGGAGCTTGGTTCGCCGGGAGAACCGGGGAAGCATTCGTTGTCCACGGTTCCGTCACCGGGGTCGCTCGGATCGGAATCGCGGCCGTTGCCATCGTTCGCCATCCCCACGTCGGTGATGAAGTCGTAGCCCGGCAGAAAGCGCCCGGCGAGATCGGGATGCTGGGTCATGCCGGTGTCGAGAACTGCGACGGTGACGCCGGGGTTCCCGGTCTGCAGGTCCCATGCCGCTGGCGCGTTGACGCCGCCGACGGGATCGAACAAAGCCCACTGCCGCGGATAGTTCGGATCGTTGGGAACGAGCAGCGGATACGCTCGCGTAGCCGCGTCCGCGTATTGCACCTGGGCATCGCCCTGCAGCTGCTCGGCGAGCTGCACGAGCGAGTCTTCGGGGACCGCCGCGGGCAGCGACAGCACCCAGATATTTCCGATCTGACGCTGCACGGTCAGAGGCACACCGGTCATCTCGGCCCAGCGTGGGAGCAGTGTGCTCCAGTCCGGCGTCGGATCGCCGACCAGGCGCACCATCAGCCTGCTGCTCGCAGTCTGCGACGCAGCCCCCGCGGTGCCGATCCTTGGCGCTACGCTAGGCTCGATCGACTCGGCCCAGAGAACGCTGCGGTCGTCGCGCAAGCGACCGAGAATCGCGGTCGCGTCGCTCGTCCCGGCCGGCTGGGTGAGCGTGAATTCGAGGCCACCGGTGCGCGTCGCCCCCGAGAGGGTCAGCGGGACCCCGGCGATCCCCTCGAGGCGGGCGAGCTCGCCCGCCGGCAGGTCGCCTGGATTGGCAGCGTTGGGATGCAGCATCAGGCGGATCTGCGACATGCCCTGTGCGCCCGCCGCAGGTGCGAGAACCGCGACGAGCAAGGGTACGCACAAGAACGACAGCAAGCGCTGCAGCATGGTGGCTCCCTCTCGATTCGCCCGCGGCACCTCGCCCGCACCGCAGGTCAGCCGAGGCATCCTACACAATGACAATGGAATTGTCAGCCCGTCCGGCGGCCGTAATGGGTATTTTCGGCCTTCTCGGGCAGGAAAGTCACACCCAGCATCCCCTTGTCGCCCCACGGCCAAAGCCTGTCAAAAAGTCAGGTTTTCGGGCGCTGCGCGCCCTCGAGCGGGGGCTTGAACGCGGAAAGCAACTTGACCATTTGCGCAAAAATTCGCGGATTGCCGCCAATGATCTGTCCGCCGTAAAGATAGCCGTCCTCGCCCGTGAGATCGCCGACCAGTCCGCCGGCTTCGACGATGAGCAGGCTCCCTGCCGCGACGTCCCAGGGATTGAGCCCGACCTCCCAGAAACCATCGTAGTAGCCGGCCGCGACGTAAGCGAGGTCGAGCGCGGCCGCGCCGGGACGGCGAATGCCCGCCGTCTCGATCATCATGGCGCGCATCATCTGCACGTACAGATCGAGATTGCTGCCTTGGCGAAATGGGAATCCCGTTCCAATCAGCGCCTCGCGCAGATGCTGGCGCCGAGACACGCGGATACGTCGATCGTTGAGAAACGCACCGCGGCCTCGCGTCGCCGTGAACAGATCGTTGCGCACTGGGTCGTAGATGACGCCCTGCGTGATGTGGCCGCGGTGCTGCAGCGCGATCGAAACGCAGTACTGCGGAAAGCCGTGCAGGAAATTGGTCGTGCCGTCGAGCGGATCGATGATCCACACGTACTCCGCGTTCGCGTTGCTGTCTTTGGCCGTACCCTCCTCTGCTAGAATCGCGTGGTCCGGATAAGCGGCGTGCAACGTCTGCACGATTGCCGCTTCGGCCGCGTGATCGACCTCGCTGACGAAGTCCTTCGGCCCCTTCGTCTTGACTGTCAGCAGATCGAGGTCGCGCGCGCCGCGGTTGATGAGGTTGCCCGCGCGGCGCGCTGCCTTGACCGCGGTCATGAGCATCGGGTGCATGATCCGTTAGGACGGCCGGGACGGCGCCGCGGCGGTCGATGGAGTGTTTTCCAACGGCGCATTCTACGCGACTCGCCTTGTCCGACCCGCACCTTGCCCTCGAGCGCGTGCGCATCGTCCTGTGCGCACCGAGCCATCCCGGCAATATCGGCGCCGCGGCACGCGCGATGTACACGATGGGTCTGTCGCGTCTCGCGCTGGTCGCGCCGCGACAGTTTCCGCATCCGGATGCCGACGCGCTCGCCGCAGGCGGGGCAGGGCTGCTCCGTAGCGCGAGCGTGCACGACGAACTCGATGCGGCGCTTGCCGGAGTCACGCTCGCGATCGGCCTCTCCGCCCGTCCGCGCGAATTCGCAGGCGAAGCGCTTCCGGTGCGCAGCGCAGCGCTCGAAGCTGTGCGCTGCACGGTGCGCGGCGACGTAGCGCTGGTCTTCGGCAACGAGATGTCGGGGCTGTCCAACGAAGAGCTCGCGCGCTGTCAGATCGTGGCCACGATTCCCGGCGTGCCGGGGAGTTCGTCTCTCAATCTCGCCGCCGCGGTGCAGGTCGCGGCCTACGAGCTGTTCGTCGCCGTGCACGGGGATGCAGTGTGGACTGCGCCAACGTTCGTGCCCGCGACGCAGGACGAGATCGCGCAGCTCTTCGCGCAAGGCGAGCGGACTCTCGTCGCGATGAGATTTCTCGATCCGAAGATGCCTCGGCGCCTTCTGCCACGGCTGCGGCGCCTGTTCGCCCGCGCCCGCCTGGAGCGCGAGGAGGTCAACATACTGCGCGGCATCCTGGCGCGGATCGACCAGCTCCTGGCGCGGGCTCGCGCGAGCGAGCGCGAAGAGCGCACGCCGTGACTCGCTCGGCGATGCGGTAACATCACGGCGATGGGCGCTACCCTGAAGCAGGCCAGCGAACGGCCCGCGTTCTACGAGCGCATCGGCCGCGCCAACCTCTCGCCGCTGTGGGAGGTGCTCCACGCGCTGGTGCCGCCGACGCCCGAGGCGCACTGCGTCCCCGCGCTGTGGCGCTACGACGAGCTGCGCCCGTTCCTGCTCGAATCCGGCCGCATCATCTCCGCGGCGGAAGCCGTGCGCCGCGTGCTCGTGCTCGAGAACCCCGCGCTGCGCGGCCAGTCCTGCATCACGCCGTCGCTGTACGCCGGCTGGCAGCTTCTGCTTCCCGGCGAGGTTGCGCCGTCGCATCGGCACACGCAGTCGGCGCTGCGTTTCGTCGTGGAAGGCAGTGGCGCCTACACGGCGGTGAACGGCGAGCGCACAACAATGCAGCCGGGCGACTTTATCATCACTCCGTCGTGGACCTGGCACGACCACGGAAACCCAGAGGACGGTGAGCCGGTCATCTGGCTCGACGGCCTCGACATTCCTCTGCTTCGCTTCCTTGACGCGGGCTTCGCGGAGAATTACCCGCAGGAGCAGCAGCCCGTCACTCGAGCCGAAGGCACGTCGGCGGCGCGCTACGCGGCGAACCTGCTGCCGCTCGATTTCGCTTCTCCGCACGGGCGCACGTCGCCGATTTTCTGCTATCCCTACGCGCGGTCGCGCGAGGCGCTCGGCAAGCTCGCGCGCGACACCGAGCAGGACCCATGGCACGGCACGAAGATGCGCTACGCGAATCCGGTCACGGGCGGTTACCCGATGCCCACGATCGCCGCATTCCTTCAGCTCCTGCCGGCGCGATTTGCGGGACGGCGCTACCGCGCGACCGACGCCACCGTCTACTGCGTGGCCGAGGGCAGCGGTCGCGCGCGAGTCGGCGCGGAAGCCTTTGCCTTCTCGCGGCGCGATGTGTTCGTCGTGCCCTCGTGGACCACCGTCGCGCTCGAAGCCGACGCGGAGTGCGTCCTGTTCAGCTTCTCCGACCGGCCCGTGCACGAAGCGCTGGGCGTTCTCCGTGAGGAGAAGATCGCGTCGTGATGCGCCTCGAGCCGGCTCCCGTGCCGGAGGCGACGGGCGAAGCGCAGCCCGAGGGTCCACGCTGTCGCAACTGCGGGACCGCAATCAGCGGAGCTTTCTGCGCGCATTGCGGCCAGGAAACCAACCTCAAGCTTCCGACGCTGCGCGAGTTCCTGCGCGAGGCGGCGGGGCGCTACGTCGCGTTCGACGGACGCTTCTGGCGTACGATGCTCGCCCTCGTTTTCCGGCCGGGGCGCCTCACGCGCGAATACTTCGCCGGGCGCCGGCGGCGCTACATCCGGCCTGCACGGCTGTATCTCTTCGCGACGCTTGTGTTCTTTGCGATATCGCGCTTCTTTACCCCGGGCCACCTCTTCGACGGTGAGACACAGGTGTCCCCCGACGGGGACGAGCGCAAGGCGAAGATCGAGCGTGCACAGCCACGAGACAAGGACAAGCGCGAGCAGCCTCCAGACAAAACGGAGCTCTTGATCGACGACGATCTCAACCTGCAAGTGCCCGAGGGGCTTCCCGGCGGCTCCGCGCTCAAGAACCGCTGGCAGCGGTTCGAAGGCCTGTCGCGCAGCGAGAAGGGCGACCGGATCGTCGACGGCATGCTCCGCTACGGACCGTACGCGATGTTCGTCCTGCTTCCGGCTTTCGCGCTGCTGCTGAAGTTCGCCTACGTGGGGCGATACCGGCGCTACCCGCAGCGCCCTCGATTGTTCGGCGAGCACATGGTGTTCGGCGCGCACATTCATGCCTTCTTCTTCGTCGCCGCTACGGCCGTGCTGCTCATTCCTTCTGGATGGCTGCGCGCGATCGTGGAAGGCTGGATGGTCTTCTATTTCTTTCGTGCGATGCGCGTGATCTACGGCGGGTCCCGCGTGGGCACCGCGCTGCGCGCATTCTTCCTCTTCATCGGGTACTCGGTGCTTGTCGGTCTTGCAACGGCTGGCCTGGTGGTCGCCGCCGTTCTTCTGCGCTAGGCCTCGCGCCGCGGCCCGCTTGGCGTGAGTGCCGAGGCGCCGAGCGTCCAAGGCAATACTTGAGTGAAAGACTCGGATATGGCAAGATAGCGCTATGTTCAGTCGTCTTCGTGAGGACATCGCCGTCGTCTTCGAGCGCGACCCCGCGGCGCGCAGCCGCTGGGAGGTGCTCACCTGCTACCCGGGCCTGCATGCGCTGACATGGCACCGCTGGGTGGCTCATCCGCTATGGCAAGCGAACTTTCGCTGGCTCGCGCGCTGGCTCTCGCACTGGAGCCGTTGGCTTACGGGAATCGAAATCCATCCGGGTGCGGCGATCGGCAGGCGAGTTTTCATCGATCACGGAATGGGTGTGGTGATCGGCGAGACCGCGGAGATCGGAGACGATTGCACGCTCTACCACGGGGTGACGCTCGGCGGAGTGAAGTGGGACCGCGTCAAGCGCCACCCGACGCTCGGGCGCAAGGTCGTGGTCGGAGCGGGGGCCAAGATTCTCGGTCCGATCCTGATCGGCGACGGGGCGAAGATCGGCTGCAACGCCGTTGTTGTACGCGACGTCCCTGCTGGCGCGACCGCCGTTGGCATCCCGGGTCGAATCGTGAGCGGCGAGACCGCGCTGCGGCGCGAGGAAACGGCGGCCAAGATCGGTTTTTCCGCGTACGCGATCAGTGCCGACATGAACGACCCGATGGTGCAGGCGGTTCACTCTCTGCTCGACCACGCTGCCGCCACCGATGATCGGCTGAAGAAGCTCATCGACCTCCTCAATGAGCGCGGAGTCGAGTGCGGCGACGCCGCAGCCACCGCCGAGCGCTTCGACCCCGATCGAATCAACAAGATGCTTGAGGGAACCAAATAGGCCTTTAGTTGACTAATATGCTCGGGAATTATAGGATGCTGGTAGACGGGCCCGCCGCGGCGGGCCGAAGGAGGTAGCAGATGCGACTGACGACGAAGGGCCGGTTTGCGGTAACCGCAATGATCGACGTGGCCATGCACAGCGGCAACGGACCCGTGACGCTGGCCGGCGTGTCGGAGCGCCAGAAGATCTCTCTTTCCTACCTCGAGCAGCTCTTCGGCAAGCTTCGCCGTCACGGCCTGGTGGACAGCGTCAGAGGGCCGGGAGGAGGCTACAACCTCGCCCGCGCGGCCGATGCCGTCTCGGTCGCGGACATCATCGTCGCCGTGGACGAGCCGATCGATGCGACGCAGTGTGGCGGAAAGGAAAACTGCCAGGACGACAAGCGCTGCATGACCCACGAGCTGTGGGCAAACCTCAATGCGCACATCTTCTCCTACCTGCGCTCGGTAACGCTCGAGCAGCTCGTTCGCCAGCAGGACAAGCAGCAGGTCGCGGTTCTCAAGGATCACCGCTCCGCCGACAGAAAGTCGGAGCCCGTCGAGATGGCGTGAAAGACGACCGCGCGATGAAGAAGCCGATCTATCTCGACTACTCGGCGACCACGCCCGTCGACCCGCGCGTGGCGGCGAAGATGATTCCGTTTCTCACGGAGAGCTTCGGCAACCCGGCGTCGCGCTCGCACGCGTTCGGCTGGGAAACCGAGAAGGCCGTTGAGGAAGCGCGCGAGGAGGTCGCCAAGCTGGTCAACTGCGACCCGAAGGAGCTCGTCTGGACGTCGGGCGCGACAGAGGCGATCAACCTCGCGCTCAAGGGCGCGGCACACTTCTACAAGGACAAGGGCAAGCACCTCGTCACGGTCAAGACCGAGCATAAGGCGACGCTCGACACGATGCGAGAGCTGGAGCGCGAAGGCTTCCAGGTCACGTATCTCGGTGTGCTGCCCAACGGCCTGCTCGACCTCGAAGCGTTCAAGGCGGCGCTGCGGCCCGACACGATCCTGGTCTCGGTGATGTACGTGAACAACGAGATCGGCGTGGTGCAGGACATCGCGGCGATCGGCGAGATCTGCCGCAGCCGGGGCATCATCTTCCACGTCGACAGCGCGCAGGCGACCGGCAAGCTGCCGATCGACCTCGCGACGCTCAAGGTCGACCTGATGAGCTTCTCCGCGCATAAGACCTACGGGCCGAAGGGCGTGGGCGCGCTGTTCGTCCGGCGCAAGCCGCGCGTACGCATCGAGGCGCAGATGCACGGCGGCGGGCATGAGCGCGGGATGCGCTCGGGGACGCTGCCGACGCACCAGATCGTCGGCATGGGCGAGGCCTTCCGCCTGGCGCGGCTCGAGATGGCCAAGGACAACGAGCGCATTCGCGCGCTGCGCGACAGACTGCGCGAGGGACTGGCCGAGATCGAGGAGGTCTACATCAACGGCGACATGGACCATCGTGTTCCACATAACCTGAACATAAGCTTCAATTTCGTCGAAGGCGAGAGCCTGATCATGGCGATCAAGGACGTGGCCGTCTCCTCGGGGTCGGCGTGCACTTCTGCGTCGCTCGAGCCGTCGTACGTGCTGCGGGCGCTGGGTCGCAACGACGAGCTGGCGCACAGCTCGATTCGCTTTACGGTTGGGCGCTTCACGACCGAAGAGGAGATCGACTACACGATCGATCTGCTCAAGCGCAAGATTGCGAAGCTGCGGGAGTTGTCGCCCCTCTGGGAGATGCATCAGGAGGGAATCGATCTCAACACGGTGCAATGGGCGGCACATTGAGCATTGTTGCGTCGGCAGGCTGACGCAATAAGCGGAGCGCAAGCGAAACGGAGCATTGATATGGCATACAGCGACAAGGTACTGGACCACTACGAGAACCCGCGTAACGTGGGCTCATTCGCCAAGGACGAGGCCGACGTGGGCACCGGCATGGTCGGAGCTCCGGCATGCGGCGACGTGATGAAGCTGCAGATCAAGGTCGGGCCCGACGGCAGGATCCAGGACGCGAAGTTCAAGACCTACGGCTGCGGCTCGGCGATTGCGTCCTCGTCCCTCGTCACCGAATGGGTCAAGGGCAAGACGCTCGATCAGGCGACGAGCATCAGGAATACGCAGATCGCCGAGGAGCTGGCGCTGCCCCCGGTGAAGATCCACTGCTCGATCCTCGCCGAGGATGCGATCAAGGCGGCCGTGGCCGACTATCGCAAGAAGCATGGCGATGCGAAGGAGGCGTCCGAAGGCGCAGCTCAGCCAGCGGCCGCCGCGGCGGAGTAACGAGACGATGGCGATAACCCTCACCGAGAGTGCCGCCAGGCACGTCGCCGGCTCTCTCAGCAAGCGCGGTAAGGGGATCGGCCTGCGCGTGGCCGTGCGCACCAGCGGCTGCTCGGGGCTCGCCTACAAGCTCGAGTACGCCGACGAAGTTCACCCCGACGACCATCGCTTCGATAGCCACGGCGTCACGGTGCTGGTCGACCCGAAGAGCTTGCCGTATCTCGACGGCACCGAGCTCGACTTCGCGAAAGAGGGCTTGAACCAGGGATTCAAGTTCAACAACCCGAACGTGAAAGATCAGTGCGGGTGCGGCGAATCGTTTAACGTTTGATCGACTTTTCGCAAGACTACTTCGCCCTGTTCGGTCTTCCCCGTCGCTATCGCTTCGACGGTGCGCAACTCGATGCCGCGTATCGAGCCCTGCAGCGCGGAGTCCATCCCGACCGCTACGCCGCCGCTGGCGAAACCGACCGCCGGCTGGCGCTGCAATCCTCGGCGCGAGTGAACGAGGCCTATCGCGCGCTGAAGGATCCCGTGAGCCGTGCCCAGTACCTGCTGTCGCTGCAAGGCATCGACGCCCTGGCCGAGACCGATACGGCGCTGCGGCCGGAGTTTCTGCAGCAGCAGTTGGCGCGGCGCGAGGAAGTCGCCGAAGCCCAGCGCGAATGCGACACCGCGAAGCTCGGCT
This sequence comes from Casimicrobiaceae bacterium, assembly GCA_036380055.1. Lineage (GTDB taxonomy): Bacteria > Pseudomonadota > Gammaproteobacteria > Burkholderiales > Casimicrobiaceae > PALSA-1003. The sequence goes on along the minus strand of DASVFM010000112.1, from coordinate 22,501 downwards.
CCCTTCTGGAGGCCGCTCGCGAGGACATCGCTGCGCTGGACGTCGAGCTGGCGGAGCGCCTCGACACGGAGAATGATCTCGCCGCGGCGCGCGACAGGGTGCGTGAGCTGCGCTTCGTGACCAAGGTCGCCACGGATATCGAGGCGGCGCTCGGCGAGATCGACGACTGATGGCCCTGCTGCAGATCGCCGAACCGGAGCAGCCGGCGCCGCCGCGCGGACACCGACTTGCGGTCGGCATCGACCTCGGCACGACCAATTCGCTGGTCGCGACAGTGCGCAACGGAATCCCGGTCGTGCTTCCCGATGCCGAGGGCCGCCCGCTGCTGCCTTCGATCGTTCGCTATCGCGGCGACGGCGTCGAAGTCGGTTATCCGGCGCAGGAGGCACTCGTCTCCGATCCTCAGAACACCATCGTCTCGGTCAAGCGCCTGATGGGCCGCGGCTTGTCCGATTTGAGCGATGCGCGGCGCTTTCCGTATCGCTTCATCGATGTGCCGGGCATGGTGCAGATCCAGACCTGCGCGGGACGCCGTACGCCCGTGGAGGTGTCGGCGGAGATACTGAGGACGCTGCGTCTGCGCGCCGAGGCGGCGCTTGGCGGGGCGCTCGCCGGCGCCGTGGTGACGGTGCCTGCGTACTTCGACGACGCCCAACGGCAGGCGACCAAGGACGCTGCCCTGCTGGCGGGGCTGAACGTGCTGCGTCTGCTCAATGAGCCGACTGCGGCCGCGATCGCCTACGGCCTCGACAATGCAGCCGAGGGAACCTACGCGGTCTACGATCTCGGCGGCGGGACCTTCGATCTGTCGATCCTCAAGCTCTCGCGCGGTGTGTTCGAGGTGCTCGCGACCGCCGGCGACACCGCGCTCGGCGGGGACGACTTCGATCATCGCATCTATTGCTGGATGCTCGAAACCTCGCAGGTCGGGCCGGTTTCGCCGTCCGACACGCGGCTGCTCATGCTCAAGGCGCGCGAGGCCAAGGAGAACCTCACGGCACACACGGCCACCCCGGTCGTGGCAACGCTCTCCACCGGCGAAAACATCCAGGCCACGCTGAGCGCATCGACCTTCGCGACGATCACTGCCAATCTTGTCGCCAAGACGCTCGGCCCCCTGCGGAAAGCGCTGCGCGACGCGCGGCTTGAGCCGCGCGACATCAAGGGAGTGGTCATGGTGGGCGGCGCGACACGAATGCCGCAGGTCCAGAAGGCAGTGGCAGAGTTCTTCGGCGCCCCGCCGCTCAACAACCTCGATCCGGATCAGGTGGTCGCGCTGGGCGCAGCTATTCAGGCGAACGCACTCGCGGGCAATCGCGCGCGCGATGAGGACTGGCTGCTCCTCGACGTGATTCCGCTTTCGCTCGGGCTCGAGACGATGGGCGGTCTCACCGAGAAGATCATCCCGCGCAACGCGACCATCCCGATCTCCCGCGCGCAGGAATTCACGACTTTCAAGGACGGGCAGACGGCGATGGCGATCCACGTCGTGCAGGGCGAGCGCGAGAAGGTGGAGGACTGCCGCTCGCTCGCCCGCTTCGAGCTGCGCGGGATTCCCCCGCTGGTGGCCGGTGCAGCGCGGATCGGCGTCACCTTCCAGGTGGATGCCGACGGCTTGCTCTCGGTGTCGGCACGCGAGCAGACGACCGGCGCGCAAGCCGCGATTACGGTCAAGCCCTCGTACGGACTCGCGGATGGCGACATCGCGCGCATGCTCGAGGAGTCGCAGCGCCACGCTGCCGAGGACATGGCCGTGCGCGCACTGGCGGAGGCACAGGTCGAGGCGGAGCGCGTCCTCGACGCCACGAGGAGCGCGCTCGTGGCGGACGGCGACCTGCTGGCGGCCGAGGAGCGCGCGGCAATCGAGGCGGCGATGGCGGCTGTCCAGCGGCTCGCCGCCGGCTCGGACCGACATGCGTTGACCGCCGCGACGGCTGCCCTGAACAAGTCGACTGAAGACTTCGCCGCGATGCGCATGAACCGGAGCATCCAGCGCGCACTCGCCGGACGCAGCGTGGACAGCCTCGCCGACGATTGAAGCTCGATGCCGGAAATCGTCGTATTGCCGCACGCCGAGCTTTGTCCCGAAGGCAAGACGTTCGAGGCTGCTCCGGACAAGTCGATCTGCGACAACTTGCTCGAGCAGGGCATCGAGATCGAGCATGCCTGCGAGAAGTCCTGCGCCTGCACCACCTGTCACGTGATCGTTCGCGAAGGCTTCGATTCGCTATCGCCTTCCTCGGAGGACGAGGACGACCTGCTCGACCGCGCCTGGGGCCTCACGCCCGTGTCTCGCCTCTCCTGTCAGGCCAAGGTCGGCGCTTCGAAGCTGGTGATCGAGATCCCGAAATACACGATCAACTACGCGAAGGAGCTGAAATGAAGTGGACCGACAGCCGCGAGATCGCGATCGCGCTCGCCGACGCGCATCCGGATGTCGATCCCAAGCGCGTGGCGTTTACCGACCTGTGCCGCTGGGTACTCGAGCTGCCCGGCTTTGCCGACGACCCGAAGCACTGCGGCGAGAAGATCCTCGAGGCGATCCAGATGGCCTGGATCGACGAGGGTGATTTCGATGAGGATTAGACGCCCGCAGGGAAACTGCGGAGCTGGCGGCGGGAGAGACGGACGATGAGCGTGCCGATCAGCGGTCTTTATGCGGGCCTTCTCGCTCTGCTGCTTATCGCGCTCGCCGGGCGCGTCTCGCTGCTGCGAAGCAAGCGCGGCGTGGGCATCGGGCATGGCAACGATCCGGAGCTCGCACGGGCCATCCGTGTCCACGGCAATGCGGTGGAATGGATCCTGCCTGTGCTGGTTCTCCTTCTGGTTGCCGAGCTCGACGGAGCCAACCGTACCTTTCTTCACGTCTGCGGCGCGGTCTTCGTCCTCTCCCGCCTCGCTCACGCCGCGGGACTATCGCGCACCTCGAAGAGCTCCAGCGCCCGCTATTGGGGCACGGCGGGAAGCTGGCTCGTGATCGCGCTCCTGGCAGGCTGGAACATCCTGGCCTTTGCGCGGATCGCCTTCCGCTTCTGGCGCTAACGCGGGCGCGGTCGCTGACCCGGGATCGCGGGGCGCATTCGCCGGCCGAACGAACGTGGATTCCAGCCGGCGGCCCCGGGGGGGGCGCCGTCGTCCCCGGTTAGCGGCAGGTATGGAAAGGCGCCGCCGAGCGTCGTATTATAGGAACCGTTGCACAGCCGCACCTGAGCCGCTGGAGCAACCCTGTTACCGGACCGGAGTCTTCCGATCCGCGCCGCGCGGTGCGGCCAGGCGAGTCCCAAGAAGAACGCACCCGCCGCAGGATATTTGCCGAATGGAACGCCGCGTTTACGCAACGCGGCGTTTATTTTTTCCGGCGAGGCGAGCGCTCGCGCGCGACCCCGTCGCGTTCGCTTTCGCCCGCCAGCGCGAAGTCCATCCGCGTTTGCTCGAGATCGACGCGCGCGAGCCGCACCGTGAGACGGTCCGCAAGGCGGAAAGTCCTGCCCGTTCGCTCGCCGGCAAGCCGGTGGTGAATCGCATCGAAGTGGAAATAGTCATCCCCCAGGTCGGTGACGTGAAGGAGCCCGTCCACGTTGAGGCCGTCGAGCGTCACGAACAGCCCGAAGTGCGTCACGCCGCTGACCGTGCCGGTGAAGGTCTCTCCCACCCGGTCCTGCATGAAGTAGCACTTGAGCCAGTTCTCGACGTCACGGGTGGCTTCATCGGCGCGCCGCTCGGTGAGCGAGCAATGCACTCCCAGCTCGGTCCAGGGCGATCCGCCCGGGCGATATTGGGTTCCCGCGAGGCAGGCCTTGATGCAGCGATGAATGAGCAGGTCCGGATAGCGGCGAATCGGCGAGGTGAAATGGGTGTACGCCTCGTAGCCCAGCCCGAAATGGCCGAGGTTCGCTGGGCTGTAGACCGCCTGCTGCAGCGAGCGCAGCAGGACCGTCTGCAGCAGATTGAAATCCGGCCGCTCTCGCACTGCGCGCAGCAGCTCCGCGTAATCGGCCGGCCCGGGTCGATCACCCCCCGGCAGGGCGAGCCCGCAGCCGCCGAGAAACTCGCGCAAGGCCTCGAGCTTCTCGGGCGTCGGCCCCTCGTGGACGCGGAACAGCGCCGGATGGCGATTCTCGATGAGATACGCGGCCGCGCAGACGTTCGCGGCCAGCATGCACTCCTCGATTAGCTTGTGCGCGTCGTTGCGCAGCTCCGGGACCACCGCGGTGATCTTGCCCTGGGCGTCGAACTGGAGCGCAAGCTCGGGAGTATCGAAGTCGATCGCGCCCCGCTGAGCGCGCGCGGCGGCGAGCGTTTGATACAGGTCGTGCAGCGCCTGCAGCCGCGGCAAGAGCGCTTTCGCTTCGCTCGTGCCGACGCTCGCCGGGCGTGACAACCGGTCCCATACCTCCGTATAGGTCAGCCGCGCGCGCGAGCGCATCACGGCGGGATAGAAGCGATAGCGCCGGATCCTGCCGCGCGCGTCGATCGACATGTCGCACGCCATGCACAGCCGGTCCACTGCTGGCTTGAGCGAGCACAGCTCGTTCGACAGCGCCTCGGGCAACATCGGGATGACCCGGCGCGGGAAGTACACCGACGTGCCGCGCTCGCGTGCGTCGTGGTCGAGCGCCTGACCGTCGCGCACGTAGTGGCTCACGTCGGCGATCGCGACGACGAGGCGGAAGCCATTGTCCGCCCGCTCGCAGTAGACGGCGTCATCGAAGTCCTTCGCCGTCTCGCCGTCGATCGTCACCAGCGGCAGCGCGGTGAGATCGGTCCGATCCCTTCTGTCGCTTTCACGCAGCTCGGGCGCAAGGCGCGCCGCGTGACGTTTCGCGCCGGCGGAGAACCCGTGCGGCAGCGCGTGCTTGCGCAGCGCGATCTCTATCTCCATGCCCGGATCGGTGTAAGCGCCGAGCACCTGCACGACGCGACCGACGGCTTCGCCACGCGCGGTCGGTTGCGCCACCAGCGCTACGACCACGACCTGGCCTGGTTTTGCCTCCCCGCGCGACTCGAGCGGGATGAGAATGTCCTGATTGATGCGCCGGTTCTCGGCGACGACGAAACAGACGCCGCGCTCCTCGTAGAAGCGTCCGACGACCTCCTGGTTGGCGCGCACCAGCACGTCGACGATCGCGCCCTCGGGTCGCCCGCGCCGGTCGACGCCGACGAGACGCGCGGTGACGCGATCGCCGTGCAGCGCCTTGCGCATCTCGCTCGCTGAGAGGAAGAGATCCGCGCTGCCGTCATCGGGCACCACGAAACCGTAACCGTCGGGATGCCCTTGCACCGTGCCCGTCACGAGATCGAGCTTGGCCACGACGCACAGCCGCCCCCGGCGATCGGTAAGCAGCTGCCCGTCGCGCTGCATCGCGGCGATGAGCGCGGAGAACGCTTCGCCCGAAGCGCGGGAGCTCACGCCGAGTGCCGCGCTCACCTCCTCGGGGCGCATAGGCGCGCCGGCTTCGCGAAGAAAGTTCAGGACGTGATCGCGCGACGGAATCTTCGCTTCGCCGGCGCGCGTCGCGACGCGTCGGAGCGCTGCCTGCGATGCAGTCTTGCTCTTTTTAGTGCTCGTTTTCTTTGACAACGTAAAGGCTCTTTCGTAGAATCACCGGTCGGTTTTTTGCCCAGATGGCGGAATTGGTAGACGCACTAGGTTCAGGTCCTAGCGGTGGCAACACTGTGGAGGTTCGAGTCCTCTTCTGGGCACCAAGATAGCGTTCCGCGCAGCGCCAGGCAATCCCGGTGCGGCATGGAACAATGCAGCGAGCGAGCCCGCGCATGCGCGGGCTCTTTCGTTTCCGCGAGGCATTCGTGTGTGCGGAGGCCCAGCACCGCGAGCAGGGCGCGCGTCTCTCGCGCGTCAGGAGAGCCGCGACTTGAGGCCGTCCGGCCGCAGCGTGTCGTAAACCTCGAATGGCTGATAGATCCAGGGGTTGTCCGGAAGATACTCGACGTAATAGTCGGGTTTGAACACCGAGTGCGCCTTGTACCAGAGCACCGCCGTGCGCACGCCGGTGATGTGCGGGAAGCGCCGGGGCAGCGTCTTGTAGACGGCCTCGAGCGTGTGTCCGGAGTCCACCATGTCGTCGACCAGGAGCACGCGGTCGCCGAGGCGCGGAGACGTCATGGTCATGTGCTCGGCGATCACCAGCTCGCCGCGCAGCGTTCCTCCTTCGGCCGTGTACGAATGCGTCGAGAGGATGGCGAGCGGCAACTCGAAGATGCGCGAGATGACGTCGCCCACGCGCAAGCCCCCGCGAGCGATGCAGATAATCTGATTGAACGCCCACCCGGACTCGTGCACCTGCAGCGCGAGACGCTCGACAAGCGCGTTGTATTGCTCCCAGCTTACTTTAAGGGTCATGGTCGGTTGCGTCTCTTGCCTCGAGGACTCGCTCACTGGAAGGGATGGTGCACCAGGATCGTCTCATCGCGCTCAGGTCCCGTCGAGACCATGGCGATGGGAACGCCCGTGAGCGTCTCGATGCGCCGCAGGTACGAGCGCGCGGCGGGCGGGAGGGCGTCGAAGCTCTTGACGCCGAACGTGCTCTCGCTCCAGCCCGGCAACTCCTCGTATACGGGTTTGCATTCGGCCACCGCTTCGGCGCCCGAGGGCAGCAGCGTCAGCGGCTGGTCGCCGACGTGGTACGAGGTGCAGATCTTGATCGAGGGGAGGCCGTCGAGCACGTCGAGCTTCGTGATGCACAGCCCGTCGACACCGTTGAGCTGCAGCGAGCGGGTGAGCGCGGGAATGTCGAGCCAGCCGCAGCGCCGCGGGCGTCCGGTGACCGAGCCGAACTCGTTGCCGCGCTCTGCAAGGCGAGCGCCGATCACGTCCGTGAGTTCGGTCGGAAAAGGACCCGTGCCCACGCGCGTGGTGTAGGCCTTCACGATCCCCAGGACGTAGTCGAGCATCTGCGGACCGATGCCGCTGCCCGGCGCGGCGGCGCCGGCAAGACAGTTCGAGGAGGTCACGTAGGGATACGTACCGTGATCGATGTCGAGAAGCGCGCCCTGCGCACCTTCGAAGAGCAGCGACTCTCCTGCGCGCCGCGCAGCCTGGAGCAGGGCGGCGACGTCGCCGACCATCGGCTGAATGGCCGGCGCCAGCGCAAGCGTCGCGTCGAGGGTCTCGCGATAGTCGACCGCGGGACGCTTGTAGTATCGGGTGAGTACGAAATTGTGGTACTCGAGCAGTGGTCCGAGCTTTGCTGCGAAGCGGTCGGGATAAAACAGGTCCTGCACGCGCAGAGCGCGGCGCGCGATCTTGTCCTCATAAGCGGGACCGATGCCGCGGCCTGTCGTGCCGATCCGCGTCTCGCCGAGCGCGGTCTCGCGCGCCTGATCGATCGCGACGTGATAGGCCATCACCAGCGGGCACGCGGGCGAGATCGCGAGACGCGAGCGTACCTCGACACCTGCGCCTTCCAGCTCGGCGATCTCCTGCAGCAGCGCGGAGGGCGACACGACCACGCCGTTGCCGATGTAGACACGCACGCTCGGCCGCAGAATCCCGGAGGGGATGAGGCGCAGCACCGTTCGCTTCTCGCCGATCACGAGCGTGTGGCCGGCGTTGTGTCCGCCCTGGAAGCGAACGACGCCGTCCGCATGCTCGGTCAACCAGTCGACGACCTTGCCCTTGCCCTCGTCGCCCCACTGGGTGCCGATGACCACCACGTTCTTGCCGCTGCTCAAGCGCCGCTTCCCCTCGGTTCTGGACGTTTGGATCTCATGTGCTGCGCGCAAGCAGACCAGCGAGCTGGCGCAGGTCGAGCGTGAAGCCCGTCGCCGGGCGCGCCCGCCCGAAGGCCTTGCCGATGCCGTCGTAGCGTTCGCCGCGTCCGATCGCGTTGGTCTCCCCCGTCGTGAAGACGGAGAAGCTCGCGCCGGTCTGGTAGTGGTAGCCGCGCAGGTCGGCAAGGTCGATGTGCAGTGCGTCGACCTGCGGCCGCGCGGTCTGCGCGAGCGTCTCGAGCGTAGCAAGCGCACCCGCGATCGAGGGCGTGTCGGGAAGCCGCGCCCGCGCTGCGGCGAGCACTTCTTCCGCCGGCCCATAGAGCGAGGGCAGGGCGGCGAATGCATCGCGCCACGCGGCAGGAAGTTTGGCGGTCAGCTCGATCACCGCCGGCAGGTCCTTGCTGCGCAGCGCGGCGAAAAGCTCGCTGTCGCCGCCGTCGCCGGCGATGTGTGCGCTGTTGGCGAGCGCCCGATACACGCCGACATGGCCGAGATCGAGGTGCAGGCCACGCAGCGATACCGCCTGGAGCGATGAGAGCAGCAGCCCGAGGACCTCCTTGTCGGCTGCGATGCCGGCCTCGCCGTAGAGCTCGGCGCCGATCTGCAGCACCTCCCGCGATTGCGCGAGACCCGTGGTCGCCGTGCGCAGAACGCTGCCCGCGTAGCACAGTCGCGTGACCCCCGGCTCGTTGAGCAGGTGCGCGTCGATGCGTGCGACCTGTGGCGTGATGTCGGCGCGAAAGCCGAGCAGACGTCCCGAAAGCGGATCGACCACCTTGAAGGTCTGCAGCTCGAGATCGTGACCGGTGCCGGTGAGCAGCGAATCAAGATGCTCGATCAGCGGCGGCTGCACGAGACGATAGCCGCGCTCGCGAAAGTGATCGAGCAGCGTGCGTCGCAGCGCCTCGATCCGCTCGGCCTCGGCGGGGAGGATGTCGTCGATGTACTCGGGCAGTACCCACTTACGCATAGATGGCGACCAGCACGATGAGTCCGATGGCGATCGACAGCAGGCCCACGAAACGAAGCTGCCCATCGGTGAGCTCGGTCAGCCTCCTGAAAGCGTCACGCCATACGCCCGGCGCAAGCAGCGGCAGCAGCCCCTCGAGAACGAGCACCAGCCCGCACGCGGCCAGGAACGATTCCGGCACCGCTGTCCCTCCCTTCGCCGAGGAGCCGCTACTTCGAACTGGGCCGCGGCTCGCCCTTGGCACCACCCGGCTGCTTGAGATACCGGAAGAACTCGGAGCTCGGATCGAGCACCAGCACGTCGCTCTTGTTCTTGAACGTCGACGTGTAGGTCTCAAGACTGCGATAGAACGCGTAAAACTCCGGATTCTGCCCGTAGGCGGCGGCGTAGATGGCCGAGGCCTTCGCATCGCCGTCGCCCTTGACCTTCTGCGCCTGTCTGTAGGCATCGGCGAGAATCACCTCGCGCTGCCGGTCGGCATCGGCGCGAATCTTTTCCGACTCCGCGGCACCTTGGGAGCGCAATTCGTTGGCTACACGCTTGCGCTCGGACTCCATGCGCTGATAGACCTGCGCGAGCACTTCCTCGGGAAGCTCCACGCGGCGCAGGCGCACGTCGACGATCTCGATACCGATCTGCTTCGCGTCGGCATCGGCCCGCTGCCGCGTGGTGTTCATGACTTTGTCGCGCTCCGTCGAGATCGCTTCGTGGATCGTGCGCTTGTTGATCTCCTGGCCGAGTATGGCGCGGATCGTCTGCGCGAGGCGCTGCTTAGCGAGCTCCTCGTCGCCGGTGACGCTCTGGTAGTAACGGCGCACGTCGACGATGCGCCAGTAGGCGATGAAATCCACGTTGAGCGGCTTCTTCTCGGAGGTCGTGATGCGGTCCGGCTTGGGCGCATCGAGCGTGAGGATGCGCCGGTCGTAGTACTTGATGTTCTGCACGAGCGGGATCTTGAAGTACAGGCCCGCTTGCGTCTGCGCATCGATGAACTCGCCGAGCTGGAACTTGATAGCGTACTGCCGCTGGTCGACGGTGTAGACCGCCTGCGAGAGCACGAGGACCCCCGCGAGGATCGCAGCGGCGATGGGCAGGAAGGTCTTCATCGGCTGTCTCGGCCGCGCGTGAGCTCGCGACCCCGACCCGCATCGAGAGGAGCCGCCTCCGGCTGCACCGTCTGTCGCGCCGGCTCGGACCCGGCGGACGGGGCCGGGCCGGCCGCCTGCGCCTGCTTGAGCAGTTGATCAAGCGGCAGATAGAGCAGGCTGTTACCCGCCTTCTGTTCGATCATCACCTTGCTCGAGCTGCCGAGGACCGACTGCATCATGTCCTGATAGAGACGCTCGCGCGTTACCGCGGGCGCCTTCGTGTACTCGACGAGGATCTGCCGGAAGCGGCTCGCGTTGCCCTCCGCCCCCTGCACGACGCGGGCGTTGTAGCCCTCGGCCTCCTGAAGCAGACGAGCGGCCATGCCGCGGGCGCGGGGCACGACGTCATTTGCGTAGGCCTGGCCCTCGTTCTTCTGCCGCTCGCGGTCCTGGCTCGCCTTCACGGCGTCGTCGAATGCCGGGCGCACCTGCTCGGGCGGCTGGGCGTCCTGCAACGAGACGCTCTGGATCTGGATCCCCGTGCCGTAGCGATCGAGCATCTCCTGCATCAGCGTCTCGACGTTCTTGGCGATCTCGCCGCGACCTTCGTAGAGCACGAAGTCCATCTGGCTGTGGCCGACGACCTCGCTGATCGCCGTCGATGCGACCTGGACGAGAACCTCGTCGGGATTCTTGGTGTTGAACACGTAGTCCTTGGCGTCTTTCAACCGGTACTGGACGGCGAAGAGGGCGTCGACGATGTTCTCGTCGTCCGTGACCAGCAGCAAGCCGCGCGCGGAGCGGCTGCTGGGGTTCGTGCTGTGGATCTCGACCGTCTTGATCTTCGAGAAGTCGACCACGTCGACCGTCTCGATCGGGTACGGCAGATGCCAGCGCGGGCCGGGTGAGGTGGTCTCGGTGTACTTGCCGAAGCGGGTGACGACGCCCCGGCGCCCCTCGTCGACTATGTAGAAGCCGCTCGCCAGCCAGACGAGAAGAATCAATACGACGAGAAGGCCCGCGCCGCCGAGGGGAAACCGGGGACGCGGCACCTGGCCGATATCGGTTGGCTCGCCGGGCTCGCGCCTGCCGAACAGCTCGTTCAGGCGCCGATTGAGGTTGCGCCAGATCTCGTCGAGATCGGGCGGCCCGCCGCGGCCGCGCTTACCCCATTGCGGATCGTTGAGGGACATGGCGGGCGCTCTGAGACGGCCTCGAAATCTGCCTAGCGTGTGCCGTTGATTTGTACCGCGCGGCCATCACGCAATCGCTGCGCGGGCTTCGCGTCTTGGGAATCGCTCGGCCAGCGCAGCCTGCAGGCCCTTTACGCCGGCTCCAGTCAGCGCACTCAAGCGGACGGCGCAAATTTTACCATATTCGTCCCGCTCGACTCCCGGCACGACCTGCGTTTCATCGCACTTGTTGAGCACCAGGATGCGCGGCACGTTTTCCGCACCGATCTCGACGAGCACCGCATCGACGGCAGCGATCTGGCTGTCGCGATCGGGACGACTCGCGTCGACGACGTGGAGGAGCAGGTCCGCATCGACCGCTTCCTTGAGCGTCGCCCGGAACGCGGCGACGAGATCGTGGGGCAGGTCGCGGATGAACCCGACGGTGTCGGACAGAACGATCGGCGCGGCATCGGGGATCGACGCGCGACGCAGCGTCGTGTCGAGCGTGGCGAAGAGCAGATCGGCGGCATAGGCGGGCGCTCCGGTGAGCCGCGTGAAGAGCGTCGATTTGCCGGCATTCGTATAGCCGACGAGCGCGACATTGCACACCGCGGCGCGCCGCCGCGCCCGGCGCTGCGTCTCGCGCTGCCGACCGACGTCGTCGAGCCGATCCTTGAGCAGCTTCACGCGCCGCCCGATGAGCCGCCGGTCCGACTCGAGCTGCGTTTCGCCTGGGCCGCGCAGGCCGATGCCGCCTTTCTGCCGCTCGAGGTGCGTCCATCCGCGCACGAGACGCGTCGACAGATGCCGGAGCTGGGCGAGCTCGACCTGGAGCTTGCCTTCGGCGCTCCGCGCGCGCTGGGCGAAGATATCCAGAATGAGGCTCACGCGATCGACCACGCGGCCATCGAGCTCGCGCTCCAGGTTGCGCTGCTGCACGCCGGACAGGGCGTGATCGAAGATGACCAGATCGGCGCCGGCCGCATGCTTGCGCGCAGCAATCTCGGCGACCTTGCCGCGCCCGGCGAACAGCGCCGCATCAGGGGCGGTTCGGCGCGCGGTCACGATGTCGACGACCTGCGCTCCCGCCGAGCGGGCCAACGCTTTGAGCTCGGCGAGGCGCTCGGCGCGTTCGCCCTCGCCGAGATCGACCTCGACCAAGAGGGCGCGGTCGCCCGGCTGTTCAGGCACGCTGACTGAACTCAAGGCGTGCAGCGGCCGCGCTCGCGCTGGACTGCGCGAGTCGGCGAGCACCCCCCCGGATTGCGGCGCGACTCAGGCTTCTCGCTCGTTTTCGTGCGGCATGGTGATGGCGCGGGCCGGCACCACGGTCGAGATGGCGTGCTTGTACACCATCTGCGTTACAGTGTTCTTGAGCAGAACGACATACTGGTCGAACGATTCGATCTGCCCCTGCAGCTTGATACCGTTCACGAGGTAGATCGAAACCTGAACGTGCTCCTTGCGCAGCGTGTTCAGGAACGGGTCTTGTAGCATTTGCCCTTTGTTGCTCATCGTGTGCTCCGCTTGTTATCGGGGCCGTCTCCCGGCGGTCCGCCATCGCGGTCCCCTGGGACGGCCTGCTGGCCGCACCGCTGCTGCCTTTGCCGGCGCCCCTGGTGTCCCTGGAGTACCCCGGCTAGCGGCGCTTCCGCCGGTGCGTGGCAGTGCCCGCATAGGGGTTAGCGCCGCTCTTGAATTGTATCCTAAGCGGCGTTCCCTGCAGTTGGAACGCCCTGCACAGGAAATGTTCCAGGTAGCGGCGGTAGCCGCGCGGGATGCCGGCAACCGCACTGCCGTGGATCACGACCAGCGGCGGGTTCGATCCCCCTTGGTGCGCGTAGCGCAGCTTGGGCCGGACCAGCCCGCTTCGTGGAGGCGACTGGGCCGCGACTGCTGCCTGGAGCGCGCGAGTCAGCCGCGGCGTGCTGAGGTGCGCCGTGGCTGACGCGTAGGCGCGCTCGATCGCCTGCATGAGCCCGGCGATGCCCCGACCTTCCAGCGCGGAAATCGTGTGCAGCTCGGCGAAGTCGAGGAAGCCGAGCTTGCGCTCCAGTTCGCTCTTGAGCTTGGCGCGGGCGCTGCTCCCCAGCGCTTCCCACTTGTTGATCGCTACGACCACCGCGCGGCCCGCCTCCAGGATGTGGGCTGCAATGTGCGCGTCCTGCTCCGAAATTCCCTCGACGGCGTCAAGGAGAAGGACGACCACGTGGGCGTCGGCGATAGCCTGGAGGGTCTTGATGACCGAGAATTTCTCGATCGCCTCCGTCACCTTGCCGCGCCGGCGCACGCCGGCGGTGTCGATGAGCGTGTAGGCGCGACCACCGCGCTCGAAGTCGATGTACAGCGCATCGCGAGTGGTCCCCGGCTCAGCGAACGCGAGGACCCGCTCTTCGCCCAGCAGCGTGTTGACCAGGGTCGATTTGCCGACGTTCGGGCGGCCGACGATGGCCACCTTGATCCGTCCGGACGGATCGGCCTCCTCCGCTGCTTCCGGCGTGTCCGGCGACGGGCAGAGAGCGAGCGCGTGATCGACGAGCGCGGCGACGTTCTCTCCGTGCGCGGATGAGATCGCAAGCGGCATCCCGAGTCCTAACTCGTGGAATTCCGCGGTGGCCTGCTCCGCGGAGCGTCCTTCGGATTTGTTGACTGTCACGATCAGCGGCCGCCCGGAGCGGCGCAGCAGGTCAGCGATCGTTCGATCCTGCGCGGTCAGGCCCTCGCGTCCGTCGACGAGGAAGATCACGACATCCGCTTCGTCGATCGCGGCGCGGGTCTGGCGGGCCATGGCCTGCATGATTCCGCTCTTCGCCTTGGGCTCGAAGCCGCCGGTGTCCACGACGAGATAGGGTCGATCGCCACCGCGTCCGCGTCCGTATTGACGGTCCCGCGTGAGCCCGGGGAAGTCGGCCACCAGCGCCGAGCGCGAGGCGGTGAGGCGATTGAAGAGCGTCGATTTGCCGACGTTGGGACGGCCGACGAGAGCGAGCGTAGGCAACATCTGCGCTCCCGGCCAAACGCCTAGTTCGCCGAAACGCTGATCAGGTTGCTTGCGCTCTGCCACACCGCGGCGTCGCCGACCGCGACGGGCTGCGACAACGGCAGTTTGCCATCCGTGGCCGCGCGGCCGACGAGTTGACCATCGCTGCGATCGAGCACGTGAAGATAGCCCTCGGCGTCAACGACACCAAGATAGTCGCCCATCACCACGGGGCCGCTCGGGAAGCGCTGCATCAGCTTGTCCTGGTTCCAGACCGACGCGCCCGTGGTCTTGTCGAGCGCCTGGATCGAGCCCTTGTCGTCGGTGATGTAGAGGTAGCGGTTGTCGAGTGCGATTCCGCCGAGGCTGCCGAAGTCGCGCGACCAGATGATCGAGCCGCGGGTGATATCGAAGCAAGCCACGCGGCCGAGATACGAAGCAGCGCAGACCTCGCGTGAGTCGACCACCGGCAGACTCGTGATATCGACGAGGCGCTCGAGCTCAGTCGAGCCCTTCGGCGAGCTCACGTTCGCCTCCCAGCCGAGCGCGCCGTTCGAGATGTCGATGGCGAGCAGCTTTCCTCCCGCGGTTCCGGCGAAAAGCCCGCCGCGGGTGATGATGCCGCCCGGAAAGCGACGCACGATGAGCGGCGGGCTGGTGCGCTGGACGACCCATTTCCGGCTGCCATCGGCGGTCGAAAAGCCGAAGATCCTTCCGTCGAGGGACCACACGACCGCGGTCCCCTCGGCGATTCGCGGCGGCCCGGCAACCTCGCTCGAAACTTTGGCTTCCCACAGCGGCTTGCCGCTCGCATCGAAGGCGAGGACTTCCGCCTTGTCCGTTCCGACGACGAGCACGCCGGCGTCGGCGCCGATGCCGCCGGAGAGCCGCTTGCCGGCCGCGCCGCGCAGCGTCTGCCGCCCGGTCGCGCTGTCGACGCTCACCAGCTCTCCGTCGGGACTTGCGGCGTAGATCGCGTCGGCCGTGACGGCCGGTGCAAAGCCCGCGCTCGCCTTGTTGCCGAGCGGAACCTGCCAATTCATGCGCGCCGTGGCCTTGGCCTCGAACGTGGGTAGCGGCCCGAGCTTCGGCGTATCGCGGCTCCAGGGCCACGACGGCGAAGTTACCCACGAGGGAAGCCAGGTCGACAGGCTCGCGCAGCCCCCGAGCAGCAGCAGCGCCGCGCCACACGACGCAAGCGCGAATCTGCGGACATTCTGCGAAGAGACAGGGGGCGTCTTCATTTCGGCGTCATTTTGCGGGTGTCGGTGCCGGCGCCGCGGGCGGCGGCGTGCTGGCCGGCGCCGGCACAGCCTCGGTTGGTCCGCCCAGTGCATCGAGCTTCGCCTGGAGGTACGGGCGATAGGACGACTTCTGATCGAGCTTGGTGAGCGCGACCTGGTAGGCGTTCCGCGCGTCTGCGTTCTTGCCTGCTGCGGCCAGGATGTCGCCCTTCAGGTCGGAGAACACCGCCGCGTAGGCTTCGTCCGTCTTTACGTCGAGCGCGCGCAGAGCGTCGTCGTACGCCTTCTCGTCGAGCAGCACCTGCGCCAGGCGATAACGCGCCACCGACTTCAGACTGTCCTCGGTGGAATGATCGATCACCCACTGCAGCTGCGCCTTCGCGCCCCCCTTGTCGCCGGCATCGTATAGAAGCTTCGCGTAGAGTAGCGCGCCGCGCGGCGCATAGCCCGTGCCCCCGAACTGGCTCATGAGCTGGGTCGCAGGATCCTTCGCGGCGACCGCGTCGTTCGTCCGTGAAGCGCGACTTAGCGCCTGGTAGAGCACGCTCGCCTTTTCCGCCTGGTTCGTCTGATACCAGCGCCAGCCCTGCACCGCAACGACGATGAGAGCAGCGAGCGTGATGGCCGCCGTGACGTACTTGCCGTATTGGGCCCACCACGCCTTGAGGTCCTCGATTTGCTCCTGTTCTTCGAGATCGTAGACAGCCATTGCAGTTCTCCTAACGTCCCGCAGTCAGTCGCGACGCGAGCTGGTCGGGCGGCAGGGCCGTCTGCTCGCCGGGCATGCGTAGCGGCTTCACCGCAACGCGATTAGCGGCAGCCTCCTCGTCGCCCACGATCAGCGCATAGCTCGCCCCGCTCGCGTCGGCGCGTTTCATTTGGGCCTTGAAGCTGCCGCCGCCTGCGTTCAGCACGATCGGGATTCCGGCATCGCGCAGGGTCTCCGCCACGCGGCGCGCGAGCGCGCCCGCCGCTTCGCCCGCGTGCACGAGGTACGCGAGCGGGTTGGCGCCCGGCCGCTTCTTCGTGGCGAGGAGCAGGAGCACGAGGCGCTCGATGCCGATGGCGAAGCCGCACGCGCTCGTGTCTTCGCCGCCCAGCGCCGAGAACAGGCCGTCGTAGCGGCCGCCGCCCGCGACCGTGCCCTGCGCTCCCAGCGCGCCCGAGACCCATTCGAAAACGGTGCGATTGTAATAGTCGAGACCGCGCACGAGCCGGGTGTTGATCTCGAACGCGATCCCGGCTTCGCGGAGGAGTCGCTGCAAGCCTTCGAAATGCTCGCGCGACGCGGAACCGGGCGCGAGCTGATCGAGGAGCTTCGGCGCGGCCGCGATGAGCGCCTGCATGCGGGGATTCTTGCTGTCGAGGATCCGCAGGGGATTGCTGCCGAGCCTTCGCCGCGAGTCCTCGTCCAGATCGTCCCAGTGGGCGCGGAAATGATCCACCAGCGCGTTGCGGTGGGCGAGCCGCTCCGGCGCGTCGCCGATCGAGTTGATCTGCAGCGAGATGCCGCTCAGGCCGAGCCGCTGCCACAGCCGCGACAGCATGACGATCTGCTCGGCGTCGACGTCGGGGCCGGCGTAGCCGAGCGCTTCGACGTCGAGCTGGTGAAACTGGCGATAGCGTCCCTTCTGCGGGCGCTCGTGCCGGAACATCGGCCCCACCGTCCACACGCGCTGCGGCCGCTCGTAAGTGAGGTTGTGCTCGATCGCCGCGCGCACGATCCCAGCGGTTGCCTCGGGACGCAGCGTCAGGCTCTCACCGTGGTCGTCGAAGCTGTACATCTCCCTTTCGACGATGTCCGTCGCATCGCCGATGCCTCGGACGAACAGCGGCGTCGTCTCGACGATCGGCACGCGCACGTTCCGATAGCCGTAGAGCGTGAAGATCTCGCGCGCGGCATCCTCGGCGAACTCCCACAGCGGTGCTTCGTCGGGCAGCACGTCGTTCATGCCGCGCACGGCCTGGAGCTTCGGCTTGCCGGCCATCGAGCTACACCGCCGCCTTGAGGGGAATCGATTTCTTCTCCGGCTTGAGATGCGCCGCGGGCGCCTCGCCGCCGTAAGTCGCGCGCACGTAGTCGGCGACGATTTGCTGGAACTCCTCGGCGATGCGCTCGCCCTTGAGCGTCACCGTCTTCTGGCCGTCCACGTAGACAGGCGCGACCGGCACCTCCCCCGTCCCCGGCAGGCTGATGCCGACGTTGGCCATCTTCGATTCGCCAGGCCCGTTCACCACGCAGCCCATGACGGCGACGCTCATGCTCTCCACGCCGGGGTAGCGCTCGCGCCAGGCAGGCATTTGCCCGCGAAGGTAGGCCTGCACTTTGTCGGCGAGCTCCTGGAAGAAGCTGCTCGTCGTCCGCCCGCAACCCGGACAGGCCGTGACCAGCGGGGAGAACGAGCGCAGACCCATCGTCTGCAGGATCTCCTGCGCGACAACGACCTCGCGCGTGCGATCGCCGTTGGGCTCGGGCGTGAGCGAGACGCGGATCGTGTCACCGATGCCTCGCTGCAACAGCACGGCGATCGCCGCCGTCGATGCGACGATGCCCTTCGACCCCATGCCTGCCTCGGTGAGCCCGAGGTGCAGCGGGTAATCGCAGCGGCTCGCAAGCTCGGAGTAGACCGCAACCAGATCCTGCACGTCGGAGACCTTGCACGAGAGCACGATGCGGTCGCCCGCGAGCCCAAGCTCCTCGGCGCGACGCGCGCTCTCCAGGGCGGAGGTGACCAGCGCCTCGCGCGTGACGTGCGCCGCATCCTGCGGCTCGGCAGCCTTGGCGTTCTCGTCCATCAAGCGGGCGAGCAGCTCCGGATCGAGGCTTCCCCAGTTGACGCCTATGCGCACCGGCTTGCCCCAGCGCAGAGCCTGCTCGATGAGCATCGCGAATTGTGCGTCGCGCTTGGAGCCTCTGCCGACGTTGCCCGGGTTGATGCGGTACTTCGCCAGCGCTTGCGCACAGGCCGGATGCTCGGCGAGCAGCTTGTGGCCGTTGTAGTGGAAGTCGCCGATCAGCGGCACGGTGCAGCCCAGCGCGTCCAGCCTTTCGTGGATGAACGCAACCGCAGCGGCGGCGTCGCTCGTGTTGACCGTCACACGCACCAGCTCCGATCCCGCGTCGGCGAGGGCCTTTACCTGCGCTACGGTTGCCGCGACGTCCGCCGTGTCCGTGTTCGTCATCGACTGCACGACGATCGGCGCGCTGCCGCCGATCGCGATCGGTCCGACATGCACGAGGCGAGTGCGGTGCCGGGAGATCGCGAAGCGCTCGTCGCTCTTCATCGCCGGGTCAGTTCAGTTGAAGACGCGCGATGTTCTGCCGCGTGTAGCGCGTGAGGTCGACCGGCTTGCCGCGATAGACGAGCGTAACGGCGCTCGCGTTGCCGATCACGATGTCAAACGGCGCAGCGCCCCGGACTTCCTCATGCGAACCGCTCGGCACGATGCGCGAGACGAGCAGCTGACCGTCGCGATCTCGAACTTGCGTCCATGAAGGACCCCGATAGGTCAACTGCAGGGGCGCCGGCGAGGCGCTCGGAGGTGTTTCTGCCGGCGTCGTCGCGGCTTGCGCGCGCGCCGTCGCTGGCTCTGTCGGCGCTGCCTGCGCTGGCGCAGTCGCTGAGGGCACGGGCGCCGCCGCTTGCGCAGGTGGCGCCGCTGACTCCGCGGGTGCCGCCGCGCTGTTTTGAGCCGTGGCGGCGGGCGCCCCGGCGACGCCCTGCTGCGTCGGCGCGGCAGTCTCGGCGACAGGGTTTGGCAGCGCAGTGCTCGACACGGCGGGCGCGGTGCTTTCGACGGGCGCCGCCGTCTTGGGCGCGGGCGCTCGCGTGGTTGGGCTCTGCGTTGCGACGCCGCCGCGATACCACTCGTAGCTCGCCGCCCCGACGACGCAGGCCACGAGCAACGCGGGGATCAGCCAGCGTGCAAGCCCCGGTCCACGCGCCTCCGCCACTGGAAGCTCGGCGATCGTCGCCCCGGTCGAATGCAGCGCCGGAGCTCCCAGCGCCGGGGCGTCGTTCGCGCCGGGCATCAGCGCGAGCAAGTCCTGGGCGTCGAGGTTGACGAGGCGTGCGTAATTGCGCACGAAGCCGCGCGTGAAGGTTCTCCCCGGGAGATGCTCGAAATCCTCTTCCTCGAGCGCCTTCACCTGGCGCGGGGCGAGCTTGAGCTGCTGCGCCGCCTGATCGAGCGTGAGCCCTGCGGCCTCGCGCGCCGCCCTGAGCCGAGCGCCCGGCCCGAAGCCGACGGCTTGCGGCTCGCTTTGCGCTTCGCTCACCATCACTCGCACTTCTCCGTTGCAAGACCCTTCGTCTCCGCCGCGTTCGGATAGCGGTTCCTGAGCTGGGAGACGTAGGAAAGCTCGGCCTGGCGGTCGCCAAGCTTGCGCTCCACGCACATGCCGAGGAGCAGCCCTTCGGGTGGCGGGTTGGCAGCCAGCATGACGCCCTTCATCCAGGCGCGGGCCTCGTCGTAACGGCCTTCCTTGTATGCGATCTGTGCGAGCCCGTAGCTCGCGAGCGGGTTGCCAGGCTGGGCGACCAGTGCCCGCTTGAAATAAGCGTCGGCGGCGCGGGGATCGCCGGCCGCCATAGCGCAGCGCCCCGCGTTGACCAGGGCGATCTCCGGCGTGCGATACAGCGGGTTGCGCACCGCCGCGTCGAATTCGGCGAGCGACTGGCGCTCGCGGTTATGCGTGCAGAGGAACCATCCCCAATTCTGGTGGATCTCGGAGTCGCCGGGGGCAAGCTGCAGCGCGTGCTGGAAATTCTGCTCGGCCTTGGCGTCCTCGCCGAGGGTGGCGTAGACGAGGCCGTAGATGTTGTATGCCTGGGCGTATCCCGGCTCGAACGTGATGGCACGGCCGAGCTCATCGAGTGCGATTTCCATCTGCCCGCGCTCGTAGTAGCCGCTCGCGAGCTCGGTGTGCAGCTGCGCACGCACCTGCGGGCTCGCCGGCTGCTGCGGCGGGGCCACCACGCGTTGCGGAGGTTCTGGCTCGGTCGGCTTGCTCGAGCAGGCGCCGAGCAGGGCGAGGACTGAAAAGGCAGCGACGCGCGCCGCGAAGCTGGAGCGAACGGCGATCGACATGAGGGCTCTGCTGTTGATATCGACCGCTAGGTCGTCGCCGCGACGCGGATGCGCTGCAGGCGCCGCTTCGTCCGGTCCTGCACCTGTCCGGCAAGCTGACCGCAGGCAGCGTCTATGTCGTGCCCGCGCGTCTTGCGGATCGTGGCCACCAGCCCAGCGTCCTGCAGCACGCGCTGGAAGGCCAGGATGCGGCTGCGCGGGCTTGTCCTGAACTCGGTGTTCGGGAACGGGTTGAACGGGATCAGGTTGAACTTGCACGGCACGTTACGGACGAGCGCGACGAGCTCGCGCGCCTGTGCGGGCGCATCGTTCACGCCGTCGAGCATAACGTACTCGAAGGTAACGAAGTCGCGCGGCGCCTTTTCGATGTAGCGCAGACACGCGTCGAGCAGCTCCGCGAGCGGATGCTTGCGGTTGATCGGCACCAGCGCGTCGCGCAACGCGTCGTTCGGCGCGTGCAGCGACACGGCCAGAGCCACCGGGCATTCGTCGCGCAGGCGGTCGATCCAGGGAACCAGGCCCGAGGTGGAGAGAGTGACGCGACGACGCGACAGGCCGTAGCCGTCATCGTCGAGCATCAGGTGCATCGCGCCGACGACGTTGTCGAAATTCGCGAGCGGCTCGCCCATGCCCATCATCACCACGTTGGTGATCGGATGCCGCCCCTGTTCCACCCATGGGGCACGGACTCCCTCGGCAAGCAGCGTGCGGTTCGCGTGCCAGAGCTGTCCGATGATCTCGCCCGTTGTAAGGTTGCGGTTGAAGCCCTGCTTGCCGGTGGAGCAGAAGGCGCAGTCGAGCGCACAGCCTGCCTGAGAGGAGATGCACAGCGTTCCCCGGTAGCGCCCCGGAGCGTGGGCCGAGGGACCCGCGAAGCGGGATCGGCCAGCGGAGGGGATGCTGGCGACCGCGTTCGGGGCGCTCGCATCCCGCTCGGAGGTCGCATCCCCTTCGGGGTCCCTGCTCCACTCCTCGCGGTCGCCCTCGGGGATGTAGACGGCCTCGATCGCATTCGCGCCGCCCACGTCGAGCAGCCACTTGCGCGTGCCGTCGGCGGCGGTGCTGTCGCGCACGACCCGCGGCGCGCGGATCTCGGCGTCGGCGGCCAGCGCAGCACGGGTCGTCTTGGCGAGGTCGGTCATCGCCTCGATGCGGTCGACCAGGCCGTGATGGACCCAGCGCAGCGTCTGGCGCGCACGGAACGGCTTCTCTCCGCGCTCGGCGAAGAACTGTCGCATCGCCGCTGGATCGAAGTCGAGAAGATTGAACATGACGGACCGCTTGCTCGGAATCAGCGGCTGTGGATCTCGTGCGTGGCAAAGAAGAACTCGATTTCCGTCTTGGCGGTCTCGGGTCCATCCGAGCCATGCACGGCGTTGGCGTCGATGCTTTGCGCAAAGTCCGCGCGAATCGTCCCCGGGGCTGCCTTCCTGGGATCGGTCGCCCCCATCAGCTCTCGGTTGCGGGCGATCGCATCGGGGCCTTCGAGAACCTGGATCATCACCGGGCCCGAGGTCATGAATTCGACCAGATCGCCGAAAAACGGCCGCCCGCGATGGATGGCGTAGAAGCCTTCCGCGTCGGGACGCGCGAGCCACGTCATCTTGGCGGCAACGATCTTGAGCCCGGCGCGCTCGAAGCGCGAGTAAATCTCGCCGATGACGTTCTTGGCGACGGCATCCGGCTTGATGATCGAAAGGGTGCGTTCCACGGCCATGCGTGTGACTCCGGCGGATCGGGAGGCCCAGTCCGATAAACCCGAGTAAATTCAAAATTATAACACGCTGATCGGGGGCTCCAACCCGCCCCGGAGGCACCGGCCACTGCGCAGCATTGATGGAGTGGTTCGAATGCTGCGGCGGGGAGGCCCATGCGATCGTGGCCTGCCCCGGCTGGGGCTGTGAGAAGGCTCATTTCTGGCTGAGAGACATACACCAGCCCGGGGCTAACCAAGCGGCCGCGCACGCCCCGCAGAAATCGAATCGACCTGCCTATTGCCCCTACTTCTTCCCGCGTTTCCCCTGCGGGGGAGAGCCTGTGCTCACGAAGGAAATCTGCGGCAAAGAAAAAGGCCACCCCGCTAAGCGAGGTGGCCCTTCTGCTGCTGCGTTCGTCTATGGGTTTACGGGCACCCGAAGGCAACGCCGTTATTGATCGCGTCGAACGCATCCTTCGCAAGCACCTGTTGCGCCTTCACGTTGCTGTACCAGACCTTCCCC
>DASVFM010000111.1:0-8747 GCA_036380055.1 Casimicrobiaceae bacterium | reverse complement strand
GCGCGCGTCCACGAGGCGTCTCTGATCTTGCGCTCGAGCGTGGCCGTCGGTGCGGTCGCCGTGCTGTACTCGATCGAGAGCGTGTCGGGATCCTTCCATCGCGCGGAAGCATCGATCCAGCTCGGATCAGGAGACCAGGCCAGTTCCTTGCGGATCTCATCGCGCGTGATGCGCCAGACCGTGATCTCGTTCGAGCAGCGCGGACCGCAGATATCGGCAGTCACGAGCCGCTGCCGGTCCGGCGAGAGCTGCGGCTCGGTGGGCAGCTCGTAGCGGCGGTTGCTCGTGCGCAGGAGCAGGAGAAAGCTCGTCTTCTCGCCCGTGGTCGTGTAGAGCAGCACGGCGTTGATGCCGTCCAGGTAATCCCACAGGCTGTACGAGCGGCCCTTGACCGCATCCTCGCTGTCGGTAAAGGTCGCGGTGCCCTGCGGAAAGAGCGTCACCAGCAGCGCGGGGCCGTCACGGCGCGCGAGACCGGGCAGGCGCTTGAGCTGCGCCTGCTCGATCAGGCGCCCGCAGTGCGCTGCATCGTCGGCCTCGGCGCATAGCCGCGCGATCTCCTCACCGGTAGGGGGCGCTGCCGAGGCCGCGATCGGCAAGCAGCAGCACATTGCGGCGAGGACGCGCCAATACCGCATCGCGTGATTCGCTCCGCGGTCAGCCGATCAGGCCCGTGGTCGGCGAGCTCGGGCTCGCGGAGTAGAACTTGCGGGGCATTCGCCCGGCGCGGAACGCCTCGCGCCCCGCCTCCACGGCTTTCCTCATCGCGCCGGCCATCAGCACCGGGTCCTTGGCGAGCGCGATCGCGGTGTTCATCAATACGCCTGCGCAGCCCAGCTCCATGGCAACCGCTGCGTCGGACGCGGTGCCGACGCCGGCATCGACGAGCACCGGCACTTTGGCATCCGCGATGATCAACTGCAGATTCCAAGGGTTGAGAATGCCCATCCCGGAGCCGATGAGCGAAGCGAGCGGCATGATCGCGCAGCAGCCGATCGCCTCGAGTTCCCGGGCGGCGATGGGATCGTCGGAGGTATAGACCATCACGTCGAAGCCGTCCTTGACCAGGAGCTCAGCCGCGCGGAGCGTCTCGCGCACGTTGGGGAACAGCGTATGGGGATCGCCGAGGACCTCCAGCTTGACGAGCTTGCGCCCGTCGAGCAGCTCGCGCGCGAGCTTCAGGGTGCGCACCGCGTCGTCGGCGGTGTAACAGCCGGCGGTGTTCGGCAGCAGGGTGAACTGCGACGGCGGCAGATGGTCGAGGAGCGACGGTTCATCGGGATTCTGGCCGATGTTGGTGCGCCGGATGGCCACGGTGACGATCTCCGCACCGGAGGCTTCGATCGCAGCTCGTGTCTGCAGAAAATCCTTGTATTTGCCCGTGCCTACCAGCAGCCGCGAGCGGTAGGCGCGGCCAGCGACGACCAGGGGATCGTCGCTGTCAACTTGGTGGAGATCGGTGACGGTGTTCATGGTCGGTGCCCCGGCGGCCGCGGCCGCCAATGACTCAGCCTCCGCCAACAGCGGCTACGATCTCGATCCGGTCGCCTGCCGCGAGCTGCGTGAGCTCAAGCTGGCTGCGCGGGACGATTTCGCCGTTGCGCTCGACGGCGATGCGCTTTTCCTGAAGCGCGAGCGCGCGCACGAGGTCGGCAACGGTCAGGGCGTCGTCGGAGCGGTACGGGGAGCCGTTGAGGACAATCGAAAGCACGGCAGGAACAACGCGTAACGGGATTTCATTCTAGCACGCAGCCCGCTCGCGTGCCGTCGCGCCCGGGCATCTATTGGCGGTAGCGCTGCAGCGCGGCGTGGAGAATGCCGAGCTGGCGCTCGAAGCGCGTGCAAGCGTCGCAAAAGAGGAGGTGCAGGCGAATGCGAACCCGATGGCGCAGGGGGAGATTCCCGTCCTGCATCTGCGAGATCATGCGGCTCGCATCCTTGCAAGAGATCAGCAGCCCCACGTCGCCGTCGCTCCCTCTGTCACGCGGTCCTGCCGGAGGCCCGGAACCAGTTCTGTTCCAGGCACTGACGCAACGCCACCCTGGCCCGGTACAGGATCACCCAGAGGTTGGTCGACGTGATCGACAGTTCCTTACAGATTTCCTGGCTGTCCAGATCCATGACCTCGCGCATCATGAATACGCGCGCCGTGTTCGGCGGCAGCCGCTCGAGGCACGTCTGCATCACCTCGAAAAACTGCTGCTGGGAGAGGGCCGTCTCGGGGTCGCCCCAATCGGCGGGCGGTGTCTGCCAATGGCCGGTCTCGTCGAAGAGCGCGTCGAGATCGTCCAGCCGGCACTCCTCGTCGAGCGTCACGCGGGTCGCCTCGCGCCCCTTGCGGCGGATCGCATCGACGATTTTGTGCTTGAGAATTCCCGTGAGCCAGGTCTTGAGGCTCGAGCGTCCCGAGAAGCTTCCGGCACCTTGCAATGCAGCCAGCAGGGTGTCCTGCACGACGTCCTCAGCGGCATCGTTGTCGCGAAGTTGCAGCACGGCGACCCGCAGCAGGTAGCCGCGATGGTTATTGCAGCGCGAAGCGAAATCCGGCTCCGTCATCGGCATCTGGGGATGGGGGCTCGCCCGGCGGCGAGCCCCCGCGGATTGGTAGCGAGCGAGGGACTCGAACCCCCGACCAAAGGATTATGATTCCTCTGCTCTAACCAGCTGAGCTAGCTCGCCGAAGGGGCGACATTATCTGCGATCAAGCGCAGCAGTGTCAAAGCGAGTCACCCAGCAAGTTGACACTCGCAACGTGCCCCATGCAGGCGTTTCTGCTGCGCAGCGACAGTCGCGAATCAGGAAGCGGGTTTCTCGGCGAGCAGTCTTTCCACCAACCCGATGAGATCACGGTTGTCGGGTTCGATGCTGCTGGCGAAGGTTCCCGCCGGCTTGCCGTCGCGATCGATCACGTACTTGAAGAAATTCCACTTCGGCACCTGCCCGGTACTCGTGCGCAGTTCGGCGTAGAGCGGGTTCATCTGGAGGCTTGTAACGCTCGATTTCTCGAACATCGGGAACTGCACTCCGTAGGTGAGGCGGCAGAACTCGGCGATCTGCTTGTTGCTGCCCGGCTCCTGATCGCCGAAATCGTTCGATGGAAAACCGAGCACGACCAGGCCGCGATCCCGGTATTTGCGGTACATGGCCTCGAGTCCCTCGTACTGGTGAGTGTAGCCGCAATAGCTCGCCGTGTTCACGATGAGAAGCACCTTGCCGCGATATTGGCAAAGTGACTCGGGCTTCCCAGTCTGCAGCCGGTTGAACTCGTGGTCGAGCAGCGCTGGGCACGATGCGGGTGAGGATTGGCTCTGCTGCGCTGCCCCAGTCTCCCAGAGCAACGACGTGGCGAGCGCCACGAAGCCAAGCACGAGGACATTACGCCGAGGCATAGCGCGAATTGGAATGAGATGCGGGAAGAAAAGTATAGCACTCGGGCATTGTCGTGGACATTGAATCCCCGCGCCGGTAGCATGATCTTCGTGCACGGGCAGTGTCCAGGACGCACAGCGCGTGGAACACACTGAAGAGCATCTTAATATCAGCGCGGTCGAGCGAGACACGGGCCTGTCGAAGGACGTGCTGCGCATCTGGGAACGTCGCTACGGCTTTCCCCGCCCCGGACGCGACGACAACGCCGAGCGACAGTATGCGGCCGCCGATGTGGCGAAGCTGCGCGCGATCAAGCGGCTGATGGACACCGGTCTGCGCCCGGGCAAACTCATTCGCCAGTCGCTCGAGGACCTGAACGCGCTGGCCGAGAAGCGAATCCATCCGCGCCGTGACGCCCAGGCACCGGCGATCGAGCGCGAGGTGCTCGGTTTGCTCAAGAGCCACGATGCTGCAGGTCTGCAAGGCACGCTTGCCGGCACTTTGCTGCGCCAGGGCGTACAGCGCTTCGTCACGGACACGCTCGGACCACTCAACCGCGCCGTGGGTGAGGCCTGGATGCGCGGGGAGCTGCAGATATTCGAGGAGCATTTCTACACCGAACTCGTGCAGGCGGTCCTGCGCGGTGCGTTAGGCGCGCTCGCGCGTCCATCCGGTGTGCCGCGCATCGTTCTCGCCACGGTTCCAGGCGAAGCGCACGCGCTCGGGCTGCTTATGGCCGAAGCGCTGCTTGCCTCCGAAGGCGCGCAGTGCTTCTCGCTCGGGGCGCAGACTCCGGTCGAGGACATCAGGCGCGCAGCGGCGGCCTTCAAGGCGCACATCGTGGCGCTTTCGTTTTCGTCGGCTTTCCCGCTGCGTCAGGCGGGCGAGACTCTTGCCCTGCTTCGACGGCAGCTTCCCGGGACAACCGCGCTCTGGGCAGGCGGTGAGCCTCTGCGCCGTCTGCGCAAGACCCTAGTCGGCGTGCGCTTCGTGCTCGACCTGGCCGATGGACTCGAGGCGCTCAAGGACTGGCGTGCGCGGGAAGCGGACGGCAGGCGTTAAGGCGAGCGGGCGGCGATGACCGCGCTCGCGCTGCTTGCGCTGCTCCTCGCGGGCACGGCGGGTTACGTCTCCTGGGCTTCGCATTCGATCGCACACGGTGCACCCGTTTGGTGGTTCGTCTTCGGGGCCCCTGTCGTGTACTTCGCGCCCGCCGTCGTTCTCGTCGCAATCTGGTGTGCCGTCACTTGGCTTTGGCGTACGCGGCGACCGCCCGAAGCGAAGATCGGCATCGTCGGAACGCTCCGCCTCTTTCTGCTCGAGGCGTGGACTCTCGCCGCTTCATGGCCGCTGATGGCACTGCATCGGCTGCTGATTCACGACCCGCCACCCGCGCCCTCGTTGCGTCCGGTTGTTCTGATCCATGGCGTGATGGTCAACGACGGGGTGTGGCTGCTCGCGCGGCGCTGCCTCGCAAGACGCGGCGTCGCTCCGATCTACACGATAAATTACGGTCCGCCGTACGCCGACATCGAGCACTTTGCCCAGCAACTCGCCACGAGGATCGAAGGGGTCTGCGCGGCTACCGGCGCGGAGCGGGTGATTCTCGTCGGCCACAGTATGGGCGGTCTGGTGGCGCGAGCCTATCTGCGACGCCACGGGCATCGGCGCGTCGCGAAGATCGTGACGATCGGCACGCCGCATCACGGCAGCATCCTCGCATGGACGTTCCCGGGCCGAGGCTTGGAACAGATGCGACCAGGCAACGCCTGGCTTGCCGAGCTCAATCGCGAAGAAGGCCACCCGGCTCCCGTGCCGATCGTCTCGATCTGGTCACGCCACGACAGTATGGTTGCGCCGCAGGCGAGCAGCGAGCTCGCCTGCGCCGAGAACGTGCCGTTTGTCGGAGTCGGGCACAACGCGATGCTCGTGGCTGCGCGAATTCTTGCTCGGGTCGCTCGCGAGATAGGGAACCCCCTCGCTCCATGAAGACCGGGTTGCCGTAGGGTACAGATTCGGTATGATCTTAGCGGGGAAGATGAGCCAAACGAATCAGGGGGTCACATGAAAACAATCGCCGCCGCGGTTGCAGGGCTGGTCGTCGGGATAGCCGTTACTTTTGCTTATCGGGCCCTCTTGGTGCCATCAGCCCCGTCGCCGCCGACGGTTAAAGGCCCATGCGCTAGCGGTAACCCGAACGACCGTTGCATTGACGTCCCGATCATCATGGTCGGAGGGCAACCCGTTATTCAGAACATTCCCGACGAGACCATGCCAAAGGAAGGAGAGGTCTTTTGGACGATACGAGGGCCAGTGTCAGGCTACGGTTTTCAAGGTGGCGGCATTGATTTTGTCAACATCGGACCGTCCAAGCCACCGCAGCCGACGACGCCCCCGTTCAACAACTGCATGCCGGTGGGTTCGGCTCCAGCAACGACATTCAAATGCCACAATACACATCAGTCCAACGGAACGTTCGGCTATAAAGTCACCGTGACGAACGGCGCTGGTACAGCTCTTACCTTGGACCCGTTCATCATTAACTAGGTGGATGACGACAGCGGAACTCCGCGAAACGATACGCGCTTGAACGAATGACTTCGCGAGCGGGCGAAGATCGACGCAGGGAGTCCTGCAGTTAGCTCAAAAGGCCAGGTCGAGCCAGCCGCGCGTTTCGACAATCGACTCCTCGTGGGCCAGCGCCCGGCCGCCAGCTTCGGCAGAAGTGAACGAGGGCCCGCCAAGTGCTGCACGCGCTTTTGCGATTCGCGGTGCGAGGAATGCTTCGTCCGCCGGGTCTCGATGGAGGCCAGTTCGCTGGGCTTGCGTCTCGGCTGCACCGTAGAATCGCGCTGCCCTCGACCAATCCTCGCGCAAGGCGGCTAAACCCGCGGACACCTCCAGCAGGCTCTGAGCGAGCGGCCGCGACCCCACCTCGTCGATGATTGCTGCGACTTCAAGCAGCATCCTCCTCGCGATATCGGCGGAGCCGCGAGCGATCGCAACCATGGCCAGATTGAGGAGCGCTACGGCAATGCTCTCGCGATCCTCCAACTCGCGAGCAAGCGCCAGAACTCTTCGGTAAAGCGGTTCAGCCGTCTCGGGCTCGCCCTGTGCGCGATGAAGCTGGGCGAGAGCATTTAGCGCCGCAGCGAGTTGGCGCTTATCTCCGAGCTGCTCGGCTAGGACGAGAGCTTCGGCGAAGTGTCTGCGTGCAGTGGCGTGGTCTCCCTCGCCAAGACAGGCTAACCCCAGTGGCTGCAGAACGCGCTCGACCATCTGTCTGTCCCCGATCTCGCGTGCGATCGCGAGACTCTCCAGCAGATACCGACGTGCTTCTGCGTATCGACCCATCCACGAACCGAGCTGTCCGGCTCCAAAAAGCGCTTCCCATCGGGCGAAGTCGCGCTTCTCAGCCCCCGCCCGCGTTAACGCTTGCGCCGTGATCCGAAGTGCCAGTTCCAGCAGACCGCGGATCATCCAGTAACGTCTAATTGCCGACACCAACTTCAGTCCCGCTTCTGCTCCGCCCTGCGCGTGATCGCACCACGCGTGAGCCGAAAGAAGATTCTCACGTTCGGGATCGAGCTTGCTGAGCCATATTCCTTGCTGGGGACCCGTAAGCTCCGGCTTGGCGGTCTCGGCGAAGGCCAAGTACCACGCGAGATGCCGATCGCGGGTAGCGCTCTCCTCACCAGCCTCGTCCAATCGGTCGTGCGCGTAGTGCCTGATCGTCTCCAGCAGCCGGTAGCGACCGCCTGTTGACTCCACGACGACCAACGATTTCTCGACGAGTTGAACCAGCCGATGTATTACGTCGCCCTTGGGTAAGTCACTGCCACCAATGACTGCCTCGGCTGCCTCAAGAGTCCAGCCGCCTGCGAACACGGCGAGCCTGCGCAGTACGACGCGCTCCGGTTCGCTCAGCAAATCGTAGCTCCAGTCGATGAGTGCGCGCAGCGTTTGTTGTCTCGGCAAGACGGCTCGGTCGCCGGAGGCGAGGAGGCGAAACCGGTCGTTGAGTCGCTCGGCGATCGCCCCGACGGAGAGCCCGCGCACGCGCGCGGCGGCAAGCTCGATCGCCAACGGAATGCCGTCGAGCCGCCTGCAGATCTCGAGCACTGGCGCCACATTCTCGGGCGTCACTTCGAACTTCGGCTGCGCCGCTGCTGCGCGCTCCGCGAAAAGCCTTACCGCACCAGACCGTGTCAGCGATTCAAGGGAGGCGACTTCGTTGTCGTTCGGGAGCGACAACGGCGGCACGATGTACACGTGCTCACCAGCGGTACGCAGGTGCTCCCGGCTCGACGCGATGAGCTTCAGCTGTGGCGCGGCTTCGAGCAACTGCCGGGCGGACTCGGCGCACGCGCTCGCCAGGTGCTCGCAGTTATCGAGGACGATAAGCAGTCGCCGATGCTTCAAATGGCGGAGCAACGCTTCGCCCAGCGGGCGCCCGGTCTCCTCTCTTACCCCGAGAGCCGAGGCGATTGCCTGCGCCACGCGTTCGCCTTCCGCCAGCGGGGCGAGTTCGACGAACCAAATCCCGTCCGGGAAATCCTCCATCGCGTCGGCGGCGAGCTGAAGCGACAGCCGTGTCTTGCCGATTCCGCCCGCCCCGACCAGAGTGAGCAGCCTCGTCTTCGCGAGCAAGCTCTTCGCTTCGTCCAGCTCGCGTTCGCGCCCTATGAACGAGGTGAGCTGCTGCGGCAGGTTGTTCGGCGTCGCTTCGAGCGAGCGCAGCGGCGGGAATTCGCTCCGAAGCTGCACGTGCGTGACCTGGAACAGGTGTTCCGAACTCGCGAGGTCACGCAGACGCACCTGGCCTAGAGTCCGCAGCGTCACGCCCCCAGGGAGCCTATCCCTGACCAGCGCCGCGACGGTTTGCGAGACGAGAATCTGCCCGCCGTGCGCAGCGCTCATGATCCGCGCCGCGCGGTTCACCGAAGGAC
This sequence comes from Casimicrobiaceae bacterium, assembly GCA_036380055.1. Lineage (GTDB taxonomy): Bacteria > Pseudomonadota > Gammaproteobacteria > Burkholderiales > Casimicrobiaceae > PALSA-1003. Next base: position 429 of record DASVFM010000111.1, on the reverse strand, counting down.
CGAAGAAATCGTTGTCGCGCCGCTCGTCGACGCCGGCGTGCAAGCCGCATCGCACGCGCAGTGCGATGCCCGCGGTGCGTTCCGGATCGACGAGGGCAAGCTGCAGTTCGAGCGTCGCAGCAACAGCATCCAGGGGGTCTTCGAAGGCTGCGTGAAGACCGTCACCGCTCATCTTGACGACGCTGCCGTGATGCTGCTCCACGACGGCGCGCGCGATCGCATCGTGCTGTGCCAGCGCCGGCCGCATCCGCGCCGGCTGCTCTTCCCACAGCCTGGTGCTGCCCTCGATGTCGGTGAAGAGGAAGGTGACGACGCGAGCTGGCGCCTGCATGGCGTTGCGCCGAAGGAGCTCTTTTCTCGGGGCTCTACCGCGACGGGTGGATCTCTCCCCCTATACTACTCCGGCTGACGCGGGATGTGCGCCAGTGA
>DASVFM010000110.1:0-25829 GCA_036380055.1 Casimicrobiaceae bacterium | reverse complement strand
GGCAAGGAGAAGATCGCGCTGCGCCGCGCGATCGCGATGGCGTTCGATCGGCCCGCGTTGATCCGCGTCGTCTACCAGGGCCAGGCGCTGCCTGCCTCGCAGCCGATACCGCCGAACCTTCCCGGCCACGACGACAACTGGAGCGTCGACGTCAGCTATGACCCGGCTGCCGCAAACGCGCTGCTCGACAAGTTCGGCTACGGCGAGCGCGACGCGGAAGGCTATCGTAAGCTGCCAGACGGCAAGCCGCTCGCGATCACGATGGCTTCCGCCACGTCGGCGCGCGACCGCGAGTTCGACGAGCTGTGGCAGCGAAGCATGAAGGCTATCGGCATCCGGCTCGATTTCCTGAAGCAGAAGTTCCCCGACCTGATTCAGATGGGCAAGCACGGCAAACTGCAGATGTGGCGCGTGGGCTGGATCACGCAATACGGGGAGGGCGATGCCTTCGCGCAGCTCCTCTACAGCAAGAACATCGAGCAGACGAACTATGCTCGCTTCGCGCTGCCGGAGTACGACGAACTCTACCGGACGTCACGCCGGCTGCCCGACGGGCCCGAGCGAAACAAGGTCTACCGGCGCATGTCCGAGATCGTCGCCGGGTACAACCCGTGGTGGCTCGGCGTGTACCCGGTGGAGAACACGCTGGTGCAGCCGTGGGTGCTCGGCTACAAGAAGAACGCGTACTGGGAGCATCCCTGGAAATACCTGGACGTCGACACCGGGAAGCAGGCGAAGCATTAGCCCCCGAAGTGGCGCCAATGCGACAGGCGGCCATTCGAGCGTCGTCAAAGGCGCCGCCTTTCTTGCGCCGCCTGGCGTCGGTCGCGTAGAATTCTTGCGACTCCAACCGTTGCGAGGAATGCCACTCCCATGACACGAACGCCGACAACTACCGTCACCGCGATTGCGATTTTGGCAACTGCGGCGGCGTGCGCGTTCGCGGAGGGCATTTCCGGCGGCGCGCAAGCCTCGCCGCTGCTGCGCTAGCACTGCCCGTGCGAATTCCCGCCGGGTAGGGCGGGAACCGAAGCCGGGCCTCAGTTGCTGTAGTTTCCCGAGCCTCGCCTCCCGCCGGTGCCGGATGACCGGCGGCCGCACGCCTTGCGCTGCGGCGGAGGACGAAGCTTATGAGAAAAACGAAGACATACCGAACATTCCTGCGCCGCCGCTTCCGGGGGCTGTGGCTCTCGCCCGACTTCCGCAAGCTGTGGGGCTCGCTGACGATCACGTCCTTCGGCACGCAGATCACCAACCTTGCGCTGCCGCTGACCGCCGCGCTGATGCTGCGCGCCTCGCCGATGCAGATGGGGATTCTCGTCGCGCTGGAGACGCTGCCGTTCGCGCTCTTCAGCCTGCACGCGGGCGTGCTGCTCGACCGCGTGCGCAAGCTTCCGGTGGTCATCTCCGCGGACCTGGGCCGCGCGCTCGCGCTCGCCTGCATTCCGGTCGCGGCGTGGTTCGGGTGGCTGTCGATCGAGGTTCTGTTCGGCGTCGGATTCCTGTGCGGAGTGCAGAACGTCGTCGGCGGAGCGGCGTATCAGGTGCTGCTCGCCCAGATGGCGGGTCGCAAGCGCCTCGTCGAAGCGAATGCGAAGACCGCGCTCGGCGAAACCTCCGCGGCACTCGTCGGTCCCGGACTCGCCGGTGTGTTGATCCACGTTTTGACGGCGCCGTTCGCGATTGCGCTGGACGCGCTCTCCTTCGTCGTGTCGGCGCTGATGCTGCGGCGGATCAAGGGCCGCAGCGACGTGCCGCAGGTCGATGGCGCAACGAGCGTGTGGCGCGAAATCGGCGAAGGGCTGAAGCTCGTGTGGGAGAACCGCACGCTGTGGGGCCTCGCCTGGCTCGCGGGCCTGTGGCAGTTCCTGCATCACATGCAGATCGCGGTACTCATCCTCTTCGCGACGCGGCAGCTGTCGCTCTCGGCGGGAGCGATCGGCTTCGCCTACGCCTGCGGCGGGCTCGGCTGCGTGCTCGCATCGGTATTCGCGGAGCGTCTGTCGGTGCGCATCGGTGTCGGGCCGGTGATCGTGGCGGGGCTGATGATCACCGCGGCGGGCTGGCAGGTGTTCGGACTGCTCGGCGGCTCGGGTTGGGTCGCGATGCTTGCGCTCGGCGCTGCGATGCTCGTGTTCGACTTCGGCGCGATTCTCTACGCGATTAACTATCTCGCGCTGCGCCAGGCAATCACGCCGGACCGCCTGCTCGGGCGGATGACGGCGACGATGCGTTTTCTGACCGTTGCCTCGGCGCCGCTCGGCTCGCTCGTCGGCGGCGCGCTCGCGACTGCGATCGGGCTGCGCGGTACGCTCCTCGTCGTCGGCGCGCTGGGTCTCGCGCTGGCGCTGGCTGCGGTGCTGTGGTCGCCGGTGCGCCAGCATCGAGTGCTGCCGACCGCGGTGCTCGAGTAGGGTCGGAGAACGGAGAGGATCGCAGGCGAAAGCGGGTAGAATCGCCCGATCCGCCGCTCGCTCAAGTTGCACGCTCCTCTCGTGGGACGATCCATTCTCTTCGTGACGCTGGATTCCTGCCGCTACGATGCGTTCGTCGAGGCGCGAGCTCCGAATCTCAAATCGCTTGCTCCGCTCTGCCGTGCGCAGGCGCCGTCGCACTTCACCTACGGCTCGCACGCGGCGTTCTTCATGGGTTTCACGCCAGGCGACGCGAGCCGCCTCGAGCCCTACGTCAATCCGAAGTACGGCAAGATCTTCCGCATGGAAGGCGGCGGCCATCCGGGTCCTGCAGGCCCGCACATCGCGCTCTCCGGACACAACATCATCTCCGGCCTGCGCAACAGCGGGTACCGGACGCTCGGCACGGGCGCGGTGGGGTGGTTCAATCCGGAGCGGCCAACCGGCCGGGTGCTGAGCGCCGACTTCGAGCATTTCGCCTACGCCGCCGGCCCCAAGCTCAAGGCACAGCTCGAGTGGATCGACAAGACGCTCGCTGAAGGAGCCGCGGACACACCGGCCTTCGTGTTCCTGAACATCGCCGAAACGCACGTCCCGTACTACCACGACGGCGCGCTCTGGGATCCGTCGTACAACCCCTGCGTCCCTTTCGGCGATCGCAACGATGCGCTTGAATGTCGCCAGCGCCAGGTGGCCTGCGTCGAGTGGTGCGACAAGGTGCTCGAGCCGCTGCTCGCGCGCTTCGCCAACGACTCGGTGATCGTCTGCGCCGACCACGGTGACTGCTGGGGAGAGGACGGACTCTGGGAGCACGGCGTCTCGCACGAGAAGACGCTCGAAGTGCCGCTGCTCGTCAGGCTGGCAGCGCAGAGCTGAGCGCGCTAGCGCTGGAACGGATAGACGCTGCCGAGGCCGAGCAGCCGCGTGAGCTCGTCCAGGGCGCGGCGGCCCTGGTCGAGGAGCAGCGGATCGCCGAGGTCCGACGGCAGCAGCCGATCGCGGTAGTGGGCTGCGACCCAGGCGGCCAGCTCCGAATGCAATTTGTCGGTGAGCCAGACGGAGGCTCCGATCGCCTGTCGCTCGGCCGGCGTCATCGCGACGCGCAGGCGCAGGCAGGCCGGGCCGCCGCCGTTGCGCATGCTCTGCCTCAAGTCGAAGGTCAGCACCTCGCGTATCGGGCCCTCGGCGACGAGGCGCGCAAGCAGCGCGGATACCGCTCGATCCTCCTCGCACTCGAGTGGCGCGACGAGCAGCAGGCTCCCGTCCGCGCGCTCGAGCAGCTGGCTGTTGAAGAGATAGGTCGCCACTGCGCGGTCGAGATCAACCTCCTGCTCACGCACCACGATCGGCCGGAACGAAGGCCCGATGCGCTGCGCGAGAGCCTCCAGCACGGCGTCCTGTTCGACGTAGGCCCGCTCGTGGCAGAACAGAACGGCGCCGCTGCCCACCGCGATCACGTCGTTATGAAAAACGCCGGCGTCGATCGCATCCGGATTCTGCTGCGCGTAGAGCGTGCGCTCGGCGGCGAGACCGTGCCGGCGGGCGATCGCCTCGGCGGCTTCGCGCGTCTGGCGCGCGGCGAAACGGCGCGGGGCCGGAGGCGAGCCATCGAAGCCGGAGCGGCCGTAGACGAAAAACTCGATTCCCGCTGCCGCAGCGTCGGCGGCGAATCGCGTGTGATTCGCCGCGCCCTCGTCGCCGAACTGCTGGGCGGCGGGGAGCGCGTCGTGAACTGCGAAGTGCCTCGCGTCGGCGAAGATCGCGCGCAGCACTCGCGTGGTCGTCGGCGTCTCGAGCGCCCGATGGAAGTGCGAGGCGAGGTTCGCCGGCGTGAAGTGCAGCCTGCCGTCTGCCGTGTCCGGCGACGGGCTTACCGTGGCGGCGTTCGCGACCCACATCGCGGCTGCCGAGGAACAGGCCGCGAGGAGCTGCGGGGCGTCACGCGCCGCGCGCCCAAGCACCTGCGCGTCGGGGCCATCGAAGCCCAGCGCGCGCAGCGCGCCGACGTCGGGGCGCTCGTGCGGAGGCAGCACCGCCTGCGCGAAGCCCCGATCGGCCAGCGCCTTCATCTTGGCCAGGCCCTGCAGGGCGGCGGCGCGCGGGTTCGAGGCCAGGCTCTTGTGCCGCTCCGCAGCGAGGTTGCCCGTCGCGAGTCCGCTGTAGTTGTGCGTCGGCCCGGGCAGCCCGTCGAAGTTGACCTCCACCGCGGCGACGGTAACGGGTTTCATCGGCAGGCTTCGCTGCAACGACGAATGGTCGGCCCGCCGCACTTCAGCGCCGCGGCGCAAGCGGCACGGCGCGCACGGAATCGCCGTCGCGAACGCCGAGCGCCTGCGCCGTGTGCGGCAGCAGCGGAAACTGAGCGAGCCGCGCGGGGGCCGGTGCGAGCGCGGCGCGGAAACGCTCGAAGCTGCGGCTCGCGACGAGCCAGATGATCTCGTCCGGAGGTCCGTCCGGTGCGGGGTCGTCCTCGCCGATTTTCGCCGGCAGCGTCAGGCTTTCGCGGACCGCGCGGATGTTGTCGCGGAAGCACTCCAGCGTCGGACCGGCGTCGAAGATGTCGACATAACCCTCGTAGCGGAACCCTTCGGATTCGAGCATCGCGCGCGCGGGCATCGAATCGACGTGCACCTGGCCGATTGCCGCGCGGGCTTCGGCCGGCAGCAACTGCGTGTACACCGGGTGACGAGGCATCAGCTCGGCGATGAATGCCTTGCGCCCGATCCCCGTCAGATAGTCCGCGCGCGAATACTCCATGGCGAAGAAGTGCCGGCCCAGGCCCTCCCAGAAGGCACTGCGGCCGTCCGTATCGAGCTTGCCACGCAGCTCGGCGATCACCTTCGTGCCGAAGCGATCGGCGAACTCCGCGATGAACAGCAAGCGCGCCTTGGAGATGAGCGGGCCGTTGCGCGCGCGGCGGTAGCGCGCGTCGAGGAAGAGCGAGCAGAGCTCGCTGTGGCCGGTGTGATCGTTGGCGAGGAACAGGGTCGGTGCAGCGGTGTATACGCCGAGCTCCCGCGAGGCGTGCACCTGCGTGCCGACGTGATAGTTGTACCAGGGCTCGGACAATCCGACCGCGGCCTCGATCGCGCTGATGCCGACGACGTTGCCGCTCGCGCCGTCGACCAGCACGAAGACGTAGCATTCGTCGGCCCTGACCGCCTTGCGCGCGAAGGAAGCGAGCGAGCGCTCGATGCGCCCCTCGAGGCGCTCGGCGTTGGCGGGCAGCGTCGTGAGGCCCGCGCCCGTGCGCTCCGACAGCGAGAGCAGCGCGGGGAGGTCCTCGCGCGCGATCGGCCGGACGTAGAACATCGCCTGCGGGCGATTCAGCCGAGGGCTTTGCCCAGCGCGTGCTCCAGCCGCGCAAGCCCCTCGAGGATCTCGTCCAGGCTGATGACGAGCGACGGGGCGATGCGCACGACGTCGGGCCCGGCGACGAGCACGACGAGGCCAGCCTCCGCGGCGGCGCGCATCACGTCCATCGCCTTTCCCTGCCAGCTCGGCTTCAACTCGCAGCCGAGCCAGACGCCTTCGCCGCGGATGTCCGCGAAGACCTCGCGGCGCACGTTGATCGCGCGCAGGCCCTCCATGAACAACGCGTGGCGCGCCTTGACGCCTTCGAGCACCTCGGTCGTGTTGATGACGTCGAACACGGCTTCGGCGACGGCACAGGCGAGCGGATTGCCGCCGTAGGTCGTTCCGTGTACGCCGACGGAGAACGCGCTCGCGACCTCGGTCGTCGTGAGCATGGCGCCGATCGGGAAACCGCCGCCGAGACCCTTGGCGCTGGTCAGGATGTCGGGCACCACGCCCTTCTGCATGTAGGAGAAGAGCGCGCCGGTGCGACCCATGCCGCTCTGGATCTCGTCGAAGATGAGCAGCGCATCGTGCTCGTCGCACAGCCGTCGGGCAGCGGCGAGGAATTCGGGCGTGCCGGGGACCATGCCGCCTTCGCCCTGCATCGGCTCGAGAATGACAGCGCAGACGTCGTCGCCGCCTTCCTCTGCGAACGCGGCTTCGAGGCCGCCGATGTCGTTGTAGCGGATGTGCGTGAAGCCGCTCGGAGCTGGGCCGAAGCCGGTCGCGTACTTCGCCTGGCCGCCCGCAGTGACCGTGAACAGCGTGCGACCGTGAAAGGCGTTCAGCGTCGAGACGACGCGGAATTTCTCCGCCCCGAAGTGATCGTGTGCGTAGCGCCGGGCGAGCTTCAGCGCGGCTTCGTTCGCCTCGGCGCCCGAGTTGCAGAAGAACACCCGCTCCGCGAAGGTCGCGTCGATCAGCTTTTTCGCGAGGCGCAGCGCCGGCTCGTTGGTCATCCAGTTCGAGACGTGCCAGATCGCGTGCGCCTGCTCGGTGAGCGCCCTGACCATCGCCGGGTGGCAATGCCCGAGCGCGGTGACGGCCACGCCGCTCGCGAAGTCGATATACATGCGATCCTGCTGGTCCCACACGCGCGAGCCGATGCCCCGAACCGGGACGAAGTCCGCCGGTGCGAAGCACGGGACCATGAGCTGATCGAACATGGCACGCGTGACGGGCAGCGGCGCCGCACGGCCGGTGACCGCCGCGCGCCGCGGCACTTCGGCGGGATGAGCCATGGCAGAAGTTTCGCCCGGCGCGGCTTCGGTAACTCGATTCATCAACGATCCTAAAGCGACAGTCGTCCGCTGCAAGACCGACATTGTAGACGATCGAGGCTTCAGTCGACCTTGGCGCCCGAGGCTTTCACGACCTTGGCCCACTTCTCGGTTTCGGACTGGATGTACGCCGCGAACTGCTCCGGCGTGCCGCCCGCCGGTAACGCACCTTGCGCGATCAGCTTGGCCTTTCCTTCCGGGCTCTGCAGCCACTTGTCGAGCGTGATGTTGAGCAGGTTGACGATCGCAGGTGGCGTCTTCGCGGGTGCGAGCACACCGAACCAGGAGGTCGCCTCGAAGCCTGGCAAGCCACTCTCGGCGATCGTTGGAATGTCCGGCAGCGCCGGCGAGCGCTGCGCCGACGTGACCGCGATCGCGCGTAGCTTGCCTGCCTTGATCTGCTGCAGGGAAGAGGGAAGGTTGTCGAACATGAGCTGAACCTGCCCGCCCATCAAGTCTGCCACTGCAGGCGCACTGCCCTTGTAAGGAACGTGCACCATGTCGACGCCCGCCATAGTCTTGAACAGCTCGCCCGAGAGATGGATCGACGTGCCGCTGCCCGAAGAGGCGAAGTTGAGCTGCCCGGGCTTCTCCTTCGCGAGCTTGATCAGATCGGCGACCGTATTCACCGGAACGCCCGGATTGACCTCCAGCACATTGGGCACCCGCGCGACCAGCACCACGGGCACGAAGTCCTTGATGTGGTCGTAGGGAATGTTCGAATACAGACTGGGATTGATCGCATGCGTGCTCACCGTGCACATGAGCAGGGTGTAGCCGTCAGGCGCACTCTTGGCGACAAGGTCGGAGCCGACATTGCCAGCGGCGCCCGGGCGGTTGTCTATCACGACAGGCTGGCCGAGCGCTTCGGTCAGGCGCTCTCCGACGTCGCGGGCGAGGATGTCGGTGGTACCGCCGGGAGGAAACGGTACGACCAGGCGAATCGGCTTGGCCGGATACGTCTGCGCGCAAGCGCAACATGCGATGGCGGCGACGACCAAGCCAAGCAAGAAGCGTTGTGCGCTATGCATTATCGGATTCTCCTATGCAGAGGCTCGCGTCAGTCGACCTTGGCGCCCGAGATCTTGACGATCTTCGCGTACTTGGCGATCTCGCGCTGAATGAGCGCCGCGAACGCTTCCGGCGTGGTCGGCGCCGGCTCGGCGCCTTGCTGCGCGAAGAGCGCCTTCATCTCCGGCGTGTTGAGGATTCGCGTCACTTCGGCATTCCACTTGGCGACGATTTCCTTCGGCGTCCCAGCGGGCGCGAGGAAACCCCACCAGGTATAGATGTCGAACCCCGGGAGCGCCGTCTCGGCGAGGGTGGGCAGCTCCGGAACCAGCGTCGAGCGGTGAGTGGTCGTGACCGCGAGCGCCTTCAGCTTGCCCGCTTTGACCTGCTGCATCGAACTGGCCAGGTTGTCGAACATGAGCTGGGTCTGCCCGGCCAGCAAAGCCTGCATCGCAGGTGCAGCACCCTTGTAGGGCACGTGCACCATGTCCACACCCGCCTCGGTCTTGAACAGCTCGCCGGCAAGGTGGCCGGCGCTGCCGTTGCTGCCCGAGCCGAACGCAAGCTTGCCCGGGTTCGCCTTGGCGTAGGCGATGAGTTCGGCGACCGAATTCGCCGGCACCGACGGGTTGAGGACCAGCACGTTGGGCGTCACCGCCACCACGGTGATCGGCGCAAAATCCTTCACGGGATCGTAGGGCATGCTGGCGTAGAGGCTAACGTTCACCGCCTGCGTGGAAAGTGCGCCCTCGAGGATCGTGTAGCCGTCCGGCGCGCTCTTCGCCACCAGATCGGCGCCTATGTTGCCGCCCGCGCCGGGACGATTGTCGACGACGACAGGCTGGCCCCAGGCTTCGGTAAGCTTCTGCCCGATTGCGCGCGCCGTCGCATCGAGCGGCCCGCCGGCCGGGAACGGCACGATCAGCCTGATCGGCTTGGCCGGATACGCCTGGGGGAAGGCGGCGCCGGGCAACCCGCCCAACACGGCGAGCGCGCACGCGAGAACGCCCACAAGGTCGCGCCGACGCACCGATACGTTCGACACCGTTTACGCTACAAAGGACACAGGACGAGAGGATTCTATCAGCCGGGACGCTGTTTGCCGCCCGTGGACGGTGGGGCATAATGCTGGCGGACAGCGCGAGCCGGCGCCTGCGCCGCCGCGTTGCGATACCGTCGTCACCGCAAAGCTCCAGACTTCGAGCTGCCAAAGAGGAGGAATTCATGCATACGCGCAAGCTACGCGCGGCGCGGGTTGCGCTCGTCGCCGCACTGTTCGGCCTCGCCACCCAGGCGCAGGCCGTCACCGAGATTCAGTGGTGGCATTCGATGACCGGTGCGCTCAACGACCGGGTAGACGAGATCGCCAACAAGTTCAACGCGTCGCAGAAGGACTACAAGGTCACGCCGATCTACAAGGGCCAGTACGACGAGTCGATGACGGCGGCGATCGCCGCGTATCGCGCGGGCAACCCGCCGCAGATCGTGCAGGTGTTCGAAGTGGGGACTGCCACGATGATGGCCGCCAAGGGTGCGGTCAAACCCGTCTACCAGCTCATGGCCGAGCAGAAGGAGCCCTTCAACCCCAAGGCCTTCCTGGGCGCGGTGTACTCGTACTACTCCGATACGTCTGGGAACCTGATCTCGATGCCGTTCAACAGCTCGACCCAGGTTCTCTACGTCAACGACGACGCTTTCAAAAAGGCCGGGCTCGATCCGGCGAACCCGCCGAAGACCTGGCCCGAGATCGAGAAGGCGGCCGAGAAGCTAAAGGCCTCCGGCGCGCCCTGCGCATTCACGACCGGCTGGCAGTCATGGGTGCAGCTCGAGAGCTTCAGTGCGTGGCATGACGTCCCGTTCGCGACCCTTCAGGACGGTTTCGGGGGACTGGGCACGCGGCTCGAATTGAACGGACCCGTGCAGCTCAAGCACATCCAGAACCTCGGGGACTGGGCCAAGAAGGGGCTGTTCACGTACAAGGGCCGCAAGGACGAGCCGCTCGCGGCCTTCACCAGCGGCGAGTGCGCGATGATCACGACGTCTTCCGGCTCTTACGCCAACATCAAGGCCAACGCGAAATTCGCCTGGCGCGTGGCGACGCTGCCGTACTACCCGGACGTGAAAGGGGCGCCGCAGAATACGATCATCGGCGGCGCGACGCTGTGGGTGCTGAACCAGAAGAATCCGGACACCTACAAGGGGATCGCCAAGTTCTTCACTTTCCTTTCATCGCCCGAGGTCCAGGAGAAGTGGCACGCCGACACGGGCTACGTGCCGATCACGCTTGCGGCCTATGACCTCGCGAAGAGCAAGGGGCTCTATCAGGAGCGTCCAGGCTTCGACATCGCGATCAACGAGCTGAACAACAAGCCGCCCACGCCAAATTCGAAGGGCCTGCGTCTCGGTAACTTCGTGCAGATCCGCAACATCATCGACGAAGAGCTCGAAGCCGTATGGAGTGGGCAGAAGACCGCCAAGCAGGCGCTCGATGAGATGATCAAGCGCGGCAACGAGCAACTCGAGCGATTCCAGAAGGCCAACGAAGGCTGACGAGCAGCGCCGCACGCAGGTGTTAGACGCCCCGCCGCGCTTTAGCGGCGGGGCGGTTGCGACGAGGAAGGGATGGAAAAACGGGTTGTCTTCAGCTCGCCGTGGCTGCCTTATGCGCTCGTCGCGCCGCAACTCGCCATCACGCTTGTATTCTTCTTCTGGCCGGCGAGCCAGGCGCTGTACCAATCGCTGTTGATCCAGGACGCGTTCGCAGCCAGGACCCAGTTCGTCTGGTTCGACAACTTCAAGGACCTCTTTAACGACCCGCGATACCTGGCCTCGTTCCAGGTCACGGCAGTCTTCTCGGTGCTCGTCGCGTTCATCGGCCTCGCGGTGGCTTTGCTGCTGGCGGTGTTCGCAGATCGGGTCATCCGCGGCGCGAGAATCTACAAGACGCTGCTCATCTGGCCTTACGCCGTCGCTGCAGCCGTCGCGGCGGTGCTGTGGGTATTTCTGCTCAACCCGACGCTCGGCATCCTGACGCACCTCATGCGCGCACTGGGCTACGACTGGAACTATCTCCTGAACGCGCGCCAGGCGCTGGCGCTGATCGTCATCACCGCGGTGTGGAAGCAGATCAGCTACAACTTCCTGTTCTTCCTCGCGGGGTTGCAGTCGGTTCCGAAATCGCTGATCGAAGCCGCCGCGATCGACGGGGCCGGGCCGGCCAGGCGCTTCTGGACTATCGTCTTTCCCCTGCTCTCGCCGACCACGTTCTTCCTGCTGGTAGTCAACATGGTCTACGCGTTCTTCGACACCTTCGCGATCGTCGACGCGGCGACGAGCGGCGGCCCGGTTCAGGCGACGGCCATCCTGGTGTTCAAGGTTTACCGCGACGGCGTGCAGGCGCTCGACCTGAGCGGCTCCGCAGCGCAATCGGTGGTCCTCATGGCGATCGTGATCGCGCTCACGGTGGTGCAGTTCCGCTTCGTCGAGCACAAGGTCCAGTACTGAGCGCGCCATGGTCGAGCATCGTCCCGTCGGCACGGCCCTGAGCCATCTGGTGCTGATCGCCGGCGTCGCGATCGTGGCGCTGCCGCTGTACGTGGGCTTCGTCGCGTCGACGCTGTCGTTCGACCAGGTGACCTCGGTGCCGATGCAGATGACGCCGGGAGCGCATCTGCTCGACAACTACGCGGCAGTGCTGTTGCACGGCAGCACCGCCGGCGCGAGGGCACCGGTCGGGCAGATGATGTTGAACAGCCTCATCATGGCGCTCGCGATCGCGATCGGGAAGATCGCCATATCGATGCTGTCCGCGTTTGCGATCGTGTACTTCCGCTTTCCGCTGCGCCGGACCTTCTTCTGGCTGATCTTCGTCACGCTGATGCTTCCCGTCGAGGTGCGGATCCTTCCCACCTACCAGGTCGTGGCCGACCTGCACATGGTGGATACCTACGCCGGGCTCACCCTGCCGTTGATCGCGTCGGCGACGGCCACGTTCCTCTTCCGCCAGTTCTTCCTCACCGTTCCCGAAGAGCTCGCCGAGGCAGCGCGCATCGACGGCGCAGGGCCGATGCGTTTCTTCATCGACATCCTCGTGCCGCTGTCACGGACGAGCATCGCAGCCCTGTTCGTGATCATGTTCATCTACGGCTGGAACCAGTACCTGTGGCCGTTGCTCGTGACGACGCAGGAGAACATGTACACCGTCGTGATCGGCATCAAACGGATGGTGGCGGGCGGCGACGCGCTCATCGAATGGCAGCTCGTGATGGCGACCGCGATGCTCGCATTGCTTCCGCCGGCCGTGGTCGTTCTGCTGATGCAGCGATGGTTCGTCAAGGGCCTCGTCGAGACCGAGAAATAGACGCCGTGGCCACGCCGCAACCCGATCGGATCACCGAGCATCGCATCCAGATCCTGATGCGCGTGCTGTCCACGAGCGGCACGCTCGCCGGTCTCTGCCTCACCGGGCTGGGACTATTTCACTCCTTCTCCAAGTCCGAGCGCGTGAGCCAGGCCGCCGACGTGGTCCTCGCGGTGGATTCGCTGCTGTTCATCGCGGCGACCATCGCCTGCTTCGTCGCCTTGCGCTTCCGTCACGAGACGTGGATCCCCTCGCTCGCCAATGCGGTCGAGCTCCTCTTTCTCGCCGGACTGCTCGGAATGCTGCCTTTCGGCGCCATGATTCTCTACTCGGTCATCTGATCATGGCCAAGGTCGAACTGCGCGAGGTCCGCAAGAGCTACGGCAGCAACGAGGTGATCCACGGCGTGTCGATCCACGTGGCCGACGGGGAGTTCATCGTCATCGTCGGCCCCTCGGGGTGCGGGAAGTCGACGCTGCTGCGCATGGTCGCGGGGCTCGAGGTGATAACGGCCGGGGAGATCGCGATCGGCGAGCGCGTCGTGAACCTGCTCGAGCCCAAGGACCGGGACATCGCCATGGTGTTCCAAAATTACGCGCTCTACCCGCACATGAGCGTGTTCGACAACATGGCGTACGGGCTGAAGATCCGCGGCCTGGCAAGACAGGACATCAAGGCCCGCGTGGACCGGGCCGCGGCAATCCTCGAGCTGGAGGGACTGCTCGAGCGCAAGCCGCGACAGCTTTCCGGAGGCCAGCGCCAGCGCGTGGCCATGGGCCGCGCGATCGTGCGCGAGCCCGCCGTCTTCCTGTTCGACGAACCGCTGTCGAACCTCGACGCCAAGCTGCGGGTGCAGATGCGCTTCGAGATACAGAAGCTGCACCGCCGGCTGGGAACGACGAGCCTGTACGTGACGCACGACCAGGTCGAGGCGATGACGCTAGCTCACCGCATGATCGTCATGAACGCAGGACGCGCCGAGCAGGTCGGCACGCCGATGGAGGTCTACGAGAACCCCGCGACCGTGTTCGTCGCCGGATTCATCGGCTCCCCTGCAATGAATTTCCTGCCCGGAATCACGGAAGCCGGCGGGCGCATCGCGCTCGACGGCGGCGGCTCGCTCGCGGGCGCCGCCTCATTCGCACCCGGCCGCAAGCTCACCATCGGCATTCGCCCCGAGCATCTTTCGCCGTGCGCGCCGAGCGCCGCGAACCTCGTCGGCGGTGTCGAGATGGTGGAGGCGCTGGGCGCGGATACGCTCGTGCATGTGGCGGTTGCCGGGCGTTCGGTGATCGCCAAGCTTCCTCATGGCACGCCGGCAGTCGTCGGCGAACCGATCGCGCTCGCCGCTGCGCCCGGCCGCGTGTATCTGTTCGACGCCGAGACAGCCCAGCGGATCGCGGCATCGTGAAGAGCTGGCCGTATCCGCGCTTCGCGGCGCATCGCGGCGCGGGCAAGCTCGCGCCGGAGAACACGCTCGCCGCCATGCGCCTCGGCTACGCGCACGGCTATCGGATGGTCGAGTTCGACGTGAAGCTGTCGCGCGACGGCGTGCCGTTCCTCCTTCACGACGACACGCTCGACCGCACGACGGACGCCCGCGGGCCCGCCGATGCGCTCGCCTGGGCGGAGCTGTCGCGACTCGACGCCGGGAGCTGGCATTCCCTTACCTTTGCGGACGAGCCGTTGCCCACGCTCGCAGCGATTGCGAATTGGGCGATCGCCGGAAACGTGGCCTGCAACGTCGAGATCAAGCCAATGCCCGGGCGGGAGCAGGCGACCGGTGCCGCGGTCGCGCTCGCCGCGCGCTCGCTCTGGCGCGACGCGAAACCGCCGCCGCTGCTCTCCTCGTTCTCCGAGGAAGCGCTAGCCGCAGCGCGGGCGGCGGCACCCGAGCTCGAGCGCGCGCTGCTGCTCGAGCGCGTTCCGGCCGACTGGAGCGAGCGGATGGCGAGGCTCGACTGCGTCGCGATCGACGTCGACTATCGCGAGCTCGCTGCCGGGCTCGTCGCGGCAGCCCACGCGGATGGCTACAAGGTGATCTGCTATACGCCGAACGATCCGCGTGTGGTCAAGAAGCTCGTGGAATGGGGCGTGGACACCGTCATCACCGACGCGATAGACGTCGTGCGGCCCGCCTAGCCGCAGCGTCGCCGAGCAGCTAGGCCAGCGCCGGCCGTTTGATCTCGCGTTCGTCGATCGGAAGGTTGATCAGCCCGGCGACTATCCCCAGCGCGATCGACAGGTACCACACGAGGTCGTAGCTGCCGAGGCGATCGAAGAAGTACCCGCCGAGCCAGGCGCCGAGGAAGCTGCCGATCTGGTGGCTGAAGAACGTAACCCCGGTCAGCATCGCCATGTAGCGCACGCCGAATACCTGTCCGACGATGCCGTTGGTCGGCGGCACGGTCGACAGCCACAGCAGTCCCAGCGCGATGGCGAATGCGTAGACGGTCCAGGCCGACAGCGGCAGCCAGATGAAGAGCGCGATGACTACCGCCCGTCCGAAGTAGATGAAGGAGAGGATGTAGCGCTTCGGAACCCTCGAACCGAGCCAACCCGTGGTGTAGGTGCCGACGATGTTGAACAGACCGATCAGCGCGAGCGCCGTCACGCCGAGCTGCGCCGGCATGCCCTTGTCGAGGAGGTACGACGGCAGGTGCACTCCGACGAAGACGACCTGGAAGCCGCACACGAAGAAGCCCAGCGTCAGCAGTACATAGCCGCGATGGCCCATTGCCTCCCGCATCGCCTCGACGGCGGATTGCTGGAACGCGTGCGCATGTTGCTGGCGCCGCTCGCTCATCGTGGCCGCCAGCGGCGCCATCAGTACGCCGACCGTGGCGAGTGTTACGAGCGCTCCGTACCAGCCGACATGCGAGAGCAGAGTCTGCGTGAGCGGCAACAGAGCGAACTGGCCGAAGGAGCCCGCCGCGGCAGATATGCCGAGCGCCATGCTGCGCTTTTCCGGCGGGAACGCTCTCCCGAGGACGCCGGAGATTACGCTGAAGGTGACCCCCGAAAGGCCAGTGCCGATCAGCACGCCAGCCGAGAGCACGAACGTCCACGGCGCCGTGGGGTGGGCCATGAGCAGCAGCCCGAGGACGTAGAGCAGCGCACCGCCGAGCACCACGCGACCCGAACCGTACTTGTCCGCCACCATGCCGACGAAGGGCTGCGTTGCGCCCCAGACCAGATTCTGCACTGCGATCGCCAGCGCGAACGTCTCGCGGCCCCAATGCAGATCCGCGCTCATCGGTTGCAGGAACAGTCCGAAGCCATGGCGGATGCCCATCCCCAGCATCAGGATCAGACCCCCGCCGAGCAGCACCAGCTTCGGCGAGCGCCAGTCGCGGCGTACGGAAGTGGAAGTCATCGAAGGTCCGTTGTCGCTGCTGCCTTGACGAGCTTCGGGGATTGGCCCGCCTCGCGATCGGGGTGCAGAGTCTCGAGGTCGCCCAGGATCGCGATCAGCTGCGCGAGCCGCGTCTTGCCGATGCGGCGCGCCACCTCCTCTTGTGCTTCTTTCCAGTAATTCTCCGCTCGCCGCAGCGTGGCCGCCCCCTTCGCGGTGAGCTCGACTTCGCGGGTGCGCGCATCGCGTCCCGGAGCAACGGCGACAAGCGCCTGCTCGAGGAGCGGATCGAGGTTGCGCGACAGCGCCGTGCGATCGAGGAGCTGCTGAGCGGCGAGCTCCGAGATGCGCGCCGGCCCGCCGCGCGCGAGCGTGCGCAGCAGCGAAAACTGCGTGACGCGCAACCCCGCCGGCGCCATCGCGTCGTCGTAGCGCTGGGTGAGCGCCCGCGCGGCGCGGCGCAGGCGCCCGCAGGTGCAGGCTGCGGACAGGGCGGGAGCGTTCGCGGAGCGCGGCACGTGGTTACGGGTCAGCCAAAAGCGAGCATATGCACGTTTTTGCGAGTATATGCACTTATTTGTGCTGACGCAAGCTTCGCGCCTCAGGCCCAGGCCTTCGCCCGGGCGACGGCTTTCTCCCAACCCGCCGTCAGCTCGGCCGCGCGATCACGAGACATGTTCGGCTCGAAGCGCCGGTCGACCTGCCAGTTCGCCGAGAGGTCGGCGGCATCGCGCCAGTATCCGACCGCAAGCCCCGCGAGATAGGCCGCGCCGAGCGCGGTTGTCTCGGCGACCTTCGGGCGCACGACCGGAACGCCGAGGATGTCCGCCTGGAATTGCATGAGCAGATTGTTCGCGGTCGCGCCGCCGTCGACGCGCAGCTCGGCGAGCCGGATCCCGGCGTCGGCCTGCATCGCGCGCAAGACCTCTGCGCTCTGGTAGGCGATCGACTCGAGCGCGGCCCGCGCGAGGTGCGCGTCGGTCGCGCCTCGCGTCAATCCGAAGATTGCGCCGCGCGCGTAGGCGTCCCAATGCGGCGCGCCGAGCCCCGCGAACGCCGGGACGAGATAGACGCCGCCGTTGTCGGGTGCGCTCGCCGCAAGCGCCTCGATATCGGCCGCCTTGCGGATGATCTTGAGCCCGTCGCGCAGCCACTGCACGACCGCCCCTGCGATGAACACGCTGCCCTCGAGCGCGTAGTCGGTCGCGCCACCGCGGCGCCAGGCGATCGTCGTCAAGAGGCGATTCTTCGAGGCCACCGCCGTGCGCCCGGTGTTGAGCAGCAGGAAGCAGCCGGTGCCGTAGGTGTTCTTGGCCAGCCCGGCCTCGAGGCAGGCCTGACCGAACAGGGCGGCCTGCTGATCACCCGCGATGCCGGCGATGGGGACGCGCGCACCCAGCACGCCGCCCTCCGCGCACACGCCGGAGGAGTCGACGACCTTCGGCAGCACCGAGCGCGGGACGTCGAGCAGCGCGAGCAGCGCGTCATCCCAGTCGCCGCGATGGATGTCGAAGAGCATCGTGCGGCTCGCGTTTGAAGCGTCGGTGACGTGCGCGGCACCGCCGGACAGGTGCCACACGAGCCAGGAGTCCACGGTGCCGAAGGCGAGTTCGCCGCGCGCGGCGCGCGCCCGCGCGCCGGGCACGTGGTCGAGCAGCCACTTGAGCTTCGTGCCGGAGAAGTAGGCATCGATGACCAGCCCGGTCTTGCGCGCAATCGTCTCCGCGTGGCCGGCCGTTCGCAGCGCATCGCAATCCGCCGCAGTGCGCCGATCCTGCCAGACGATCGCGTTCGCGACGGGTCGACCCGTGGAGCGCTCCCAGAGGATCGTCGTCTCGCGCTGGTTGGTGATGCCGACCGCGGCGAGATCCGCGGCGGCGATTCCTGCTTTCGCCAGCGACTCGGCCATCACGCCCGACTGCGTGGCCCATATCTCGAGCGGGTCGTGCTCGACCCAGCCCGGTTGCGGGTAGATCTGCGTGAATTCCTGCTGCGCGACGCCGCGAACCGCGCCGGCGTGGTCGAAGACGATGGCGCGCGAGCTGGTCGTTCCCTGATCGAGCGCGAGGACGAAAGACTTGGAAGCCATCGACCTTCCTTCTGCGGTCGGATCGTTGTGAGTTGGTGTGCCGCCGCGTAGAATGGCGCGCTTCGCGGCCACGGTATTCTAGTCCAGCCGGCCGCTGCAGCAGACAACCCGCGCCGATCCGATTTCCGGAAGGAAACCATGCCGCTCGCGTCCCTGCCGGTGAAACGCGCCCGCCTCCACACGCGGAAGGTTGTGTACGAGGCGTTCCGCCGCGACGACGGACTCTTCGACATCGAAGGCCACCTCACCGACGTCAAGGATCACGACTACGCGCTGCTCACCGGATTGCGGCCCGCCGGCGTGCCGGTGCACGACATGTGGGTGCGCGTGACCGTCGGCCCGGACTACCTCATCCGCGCGCTCGAAGTGAAGACCGACGAGATGCCGTACCCGGACGCGTGCAACCGGATCGAAGGCGCGTATGCCAAGCTCGTCGGAGCGAGCCTGCTGCACGGCTTTCGCAAGGCGCTCTACGACGCCATGGGAGGCGTTCGCGGCTGCAGTCACGTGACCGAGCTGCTGGCGCACCTGCCGACCGCTGCGATCCAGATGTTCGCGGGGCTGCGGAGCGAGATCGAACCGGACGGGACCAAGCCATTCCAGCTCGATCGCTGCCACGCGTTGGAAACGACCACCGACACGGTGCGCAGGTACTACCCGCAGTGGTACCGGGGCGCGGCCCGAGGGCGCGAAGGAGTCGCGTGAAAATCCACGAGTACCAAGGCAAGGAGATCTTTCGCCGCTTCGGGGTGCCGACGCCGCGCGGAATTCCGGCGTTCTCCGTCGACGAGGCGGTGAAGGCGGCGCAGGCGATCGGCGGCAGCGTCTGGGTCGTCAAGGCGCAGATCCACGCCGGCGGACGAGGCAAGGGCGGCGGAGTCAAGCTCGCGAAGTCGCTCGAGGAGGTGCGCGAGATCGCGGGCAGGATTCTCGGCATGCAGCTCGTCACGCACCAGACCGGTCCGCAGGGCCAGCGCGTGCGGCGACTGCTGATCGAAGAAGGCGCGGACATCCGCAAGGAGCTGTATGTCGGAATGGTGGTCGACCGCGGCACGCAGCGCGTGGTGCTCATGGCGAGCTCCGAGGGCGGCATGGACATCGAGGAGGTCGCAGCGAAAGCACCGGAGAAGATTCACAAGGTGTTCATCGACCCGATGCGCGGACTCACCGACGCCGACGCCGAGACGGTGGCGCGCAAGATCGGCATTCCTGAAGCCTCCGTCGCACAGGCCCGCGTCCTGCTGCAGGGACTCTACCGCGCCTTCGACGAGTCCGATGCCTCGCTCGCGGAGATCAACCCGCTGATCGTCACCGGCGACGGGCGCGTCGTCGCGCTCGATGCCAAGCTCAACTTCGACGACAACGCGCTCTACCGCCATCCCGACGTGGTCGAGATGCGCGATCTCGACGAGGAAGATCCAGCCGAGATCGAGGCGTCGAAGTACGATCTTTCCTACATCTCCCTCGACGGCGACATCGGTTGCCTCGTCAACGGCGCGGGGCTCGCGATGGCCACGATGGACACGATCAAGCTCTTCGGCGGCCAGCCGGCGAACTTCCTCGACGTCGGCGGCGGGGCGACGGCGGAAAAGGTGACCGAAGCGTTCAAGATCATGCTTCGCAACCCGGGGCTCAAGGCGATCCTCGTCAACATTTTCGGCGGGATCATGAAGTGCGACACGATCGCCGCGGGCGTGATCGCCGCGGCGCGCGAGGTGAAGCTCAAGGTGCCCCTGGTCGTGCGCATGAAGGGTACGAACGAGGAGCTCGGCCGCAAGATGCTCGCCGAATCTGGGCTGCCGATCATCAGTGCCGAGAACATGGGCGAGGCGGGCGAGAAGGTCGTTGCCGCTGCGCGGGGCGGTGCGCGATGAGCATCCTGGTCGACAAGGACACCAAGGTGATCACGCAGGGCATCACGGGCAAGACGGGGCAGTTCCACACCCGCATGTGCCGCGACTACGCGAACGGCAGAAACTGCTTCGTTGCCGGCGTCAATCCGAAGAAAGCTGGCGAGGACTTCGAGGGGATCCCGATCTACGCCACCGTGGCCGACGCGAAGCAGGCCACCGGAGCGACTGTGAGCGTGATCTATGTGCCGCCGTCCGGCGCCGCCGCCGCAATCGATGAGGCGGTCGCAGCTGACCTCGATCTGGTCGTATGCATCACCGAGGGTATCCCGGTGCGCGACATGATCCGCACGCGCTACCGGATGCAGGGCAGGAGGACGCTCCTGCTCGGGCCCAACTGTCCCGGCGTAATCACTCCCGACGAGATCAAGATAGGGATCATGCCCGGGCACATCCACCGCAAGGGCAGGATCGGCGTGGTCTCGCGCTCGGGCACGCTCACCTACGAGGCGGTGGCTCAGCTCACCGAGCTCGGCCTCGGTCAGTCGTCTGCCGTGGGCATTGGCGGCGACCCCGTCAACGGGCTCAAGCACATCGACGTGCTCAGGCTCTTCAACGACGATCGCGAGACGGATGCGGTCGTGATGATCGGCGAGATCGGCGGCACCGACGAGGAAACCGCGGCGCAATGGGCGAAGGAGAACATGAAGAAGCCGATCGTCGGCTTCATCGCCGGTGTCACTGCGCCGCCGGGCAAGCGCATGGGACACGCCGGCGCGATCATCTCCGGCGGCAAGGGAACGGCGCAGGAGAAGCTCGCGGTAATGGAAGCCTGCGGCATCAAGGTCACCCGGAACCCGGCGGAGATGGGCAAGCTGCTCAAGTCCGTGCTCTGATGGATCGACGGCGAAAACCCGCGCACCGAACCGGGCTCGTCGGCGAAATGCACTGATGCCTGAGCTGTTCGCCATGCAGTTCTGGGTCGCGGTTGCCGAGATCATCCTCGTCAACATCCTTCTGTCGGGCGACAACGCCGTGGTGATTGCGCTCGCCTGTCGCAACCTATCGCGCGAGCAGCGCCGGCAAGGCATTTTCTGGGGGGTGGTTGGCGCGATCGTTCTTCGCATCGTGCTCACCTTCTTCGCGATGAGCCTGCTCGTCTTCCCCTACCTGAAGCTCGTCGGAGGCGCGCTCCTCCTCTGGATCGGCGTCAAGCTCATCGCACAGGAAGAGCAGGAAGAGCACCGAGTCAAGGCGAGCAAGCGCCTGCTGACGGCGATATGGACCATCATCGTCGCTGACCTCGTCATGAGCCTCGACAATGTCATGGCCGTCGCCGCCGCGGCGAAGGGCCATCCCGTGCTGATGATCTTCGGCCTCGCCGTCAGCATTCCTATCGTGATCGTCGGCAGCCAGCTCATCATGCGCTGGATGGAGCGCTACCCGGTGCTCATCCTCGCTGGTGGTGGCCTGCTCGGCTACATCGCCGGAGAAATGGCCATCGAAGACCCGATTGTCGAGCCCTGGCTCGCCGAAAACGCCGCCCACGTCGCGAACCTCGTGCCGCTGGCCGGCGTTGTGTTAGTGATCGCGGTCGGCGCGTGGCTGACGCGACGCCGCGCGCGCACTGCTTGAGGCCGCGCTCGTCCCGCACGCATGCTCGCCCGCTCCCCTCGCCTTGATCGCCTGCGCAGCGTACACTCGCCGCGGATGACCGCCCCTAACACGAAGCCACTGCGGCCGTTCAGCGTGCGTTGCGGCGAAGCTCGATGAGCGCTCGCGTTCCGCTCGACGTCGCCAGCTTGTCCCACCCAGGGATGGTGCGCACGCACAACGAGGATTCGATCTTCGTCGACCCCGATGCCGGCCTGGCTGTGCTCGCCGACGGCATGGGCGGCTACAGCGCGGGCGAAGTCGCCAGCGGGATCGCCGTCAACGTCATCAGCACCGGAATGCTGAAGGAGCTCAATTCCGGGCGCGAGCTGTCGAAGGTCGACGTCGCGAGCGGGCTCACGCATGCGGCCCTGCTGCTGCAGCAGCAAATCGCGCTCGCGAACAAGGGCATCTACGACGCCGCGCAGGCGCGTCCCGAATGCGCAGGGATGGGCACCACGCTCGTGTCGACGGTCTTCTTCGAGAATCGCGTCAGCATCGGCCACATCGGCGACTCGCGCTGCTATCGCCTCCGCGCGGACAAATTCGAGCAGCTCACCCACGACCACTCGCTGCTCCAGGAGCAGATCGACAGCGGCATGCTGACCGCGGAGCAGGCCAAGTTTTCGCTCAACAAGAATCTCGTTACGCGCGCGCTGGGCATCGAGGCGGTCGTGCCTGCCGACATCTCCGAGTACCGGGTCGAGGCCGAGGACCTCTATCTGATGTGCTCCGATGGCCTGACCGACATGGTCGAGTCGGACGCAGTGCGCGACATCATCGTTGCCAAGCGGGCGGATCTCGCCGAGGCGGCTGCGGAACTGATCGACGTGGCCAACCAGAACGGCGGCCGCGACAACATCTCGGTGATCCTGGTGCGCGTTCCCGCCGAGTTCCTTCCGAGCGGCGGCTGGCTGCAGCGCTGGATGTCGAAGAAGCCTGCATGAGCAAGCTGGTGCTGTTCATGCCGGACGGGACGACGCTCGACGTACCGCTCGACCGGGAGCGGATGACCATCGGCCGGCGTGGCGACAACGAGATCTGCCTTCCGAACCTCGCGGTGAGCGGCGAGCACGCCGTCGTCGTCACGATCCTCGCCGACTCGTTCCTCGAGGACCTCGGCAGCACCAACGGCACGCTCGTCAACGGCAAGGCGATCGCGAAGCACTTCCTGCGCGACCGGGACGAGATCGATATCGGCCGCCACAAGCTCGTCTACTGTGCTGACGACGATACGGTTCTCAAGCCGATTCCGAAAAGAGCGGCTCGCCTGGCCGAGCGCGATTCCGGCGGCCGCGTGGACGCGGCAAAGCCGATCGTGCGCGGGCTGAAGAAGCCGCCCGCGGAAGCGCCCGCTGCACAGTGGCCCTCGCTGCCGGTGCCGGAGGCGAGCGAAGCCCCGACGCCGGCCCTCGAAGCGACGATGCCTCGCGGCGGGCCGATCTTGCCGCCGCCGGGAGGGCCCGCAATCAAAATACTGACCGGCGCCGACGCCGGCCGATCCGTTCCGCTCAACAAGCCCGAGACGACGATCGGTCGCCCCGGCGTACAGGTGGCCGCGATCGTGAACTCCAGCGAGGGCTTCCTCATCAAGCGCATCGAGGGACTGCACCCACCCACGGTGAACGGGCAGGCGGTCCCCAACGCCGGGACGCCGCTCGTGCACGGCGATCAGATCGAACTGGCCGGGACCCGCGTGGAGTTCGTCGCATCGGACACCCCGCCGGCCAAGACGCGGGGCCAGGAGTAACGACCGCGCCGCGGCGCGATGCAGAGCCCGCCTCCGCAATCCCGCATGGCTCAGAGGCAATTCAACATCGTGCACATGGTGCCGCAGGCGCCATCGCGCGCCGCGATGCACGGGCTCTACGGCTATCGCGAAGTGATCGAGACGCTCGCCTGGGGGCTGAAGGACATCGGCCACGAAGTGATGGTCTCGGAGAACCGCTTCTACTCCACGCGCATCAATGTCATCGTCGGCGCGCAGATGCTGGCGGCAGATGCGCTTCAGGCGCTCCCGAAGGAAACGATCATCTACAACTTCGAGCAGCTCGTGGGGCTCGATCCGCGCGAGCTCAAGGACTCGCTCAAGACCGTCGCGAAGCAGTTTCGCGTCTGGGATTACAGCGAGCGAAACCTCCCGATGTGGCAGACGCTGGGCTCGATTCACCCTGCGGTCCACGTGCCCGTGGGCTGGGCGCCGATCCTTTCGCGCATCGAGAAACTGCCCGCCGCGGACCAGGACATCGACGCGCTCATCTACGGCCTGCCGGGCCCGCTCAGGCTGCAGGTCTTCTCGGACCTTTGCTACCAGGGCGCACGATGCGTGTTCGTGTGCGGGATGTACGGCGCGGCGCGGGACAGGCTGATCGCGAGAGCGAAGCTGGTCCTGAACATCAACCTCTACGACCAGTCGCGCATCTTCGAGATCGTCCGCGTCTCGTACCTCCTGGCGAACGCGAAGGCGGTAGTCGCGGACATCCGCGATGGAACCTTCGTCGAGCCCGACATTCAGCCTGCCGTGGCGTTCTGCCAGCCCGCGGCACTCACGGCGACCTGCACGCGGCTTCTCGACGATCCGCGAGCTCGGATGGAGCTGGAAAACCGGGGGCGCGAGGCCATGGAGAGGCGGCACATCTCGCCGATCCTCGCGCGGGCGCTGAAGGAGAGCGGGCTGTCCTGACGACCCCCGCGTGCGGCGATCGAGGGCGTCGGCGCCCCTTCCGCGTCGGGCCCCGCATCGGCGCTCGGAGGCGGCGAGTGCACGAACTTTGTCACCATGTGACGCGCAGCGTCACCATGCGACGCCACCCGACCACGCCTTCTGGTGAGGCTGGCACGCGGTTGCACGGCATGAGGCCGTCTGACGCCCCTCAAATGGGCGTTCCGGGCTGCCGGAAGCGATACAAGCCCCTGTTTCGCAAGCCGTGGCGCCCGTGGCATGTGAATTGCTGACAGGGCAGTTGGCATCGCGAAGGGTTTTGGAGTTAGTGCTTACTTCATGGAGACAACAATGAAACGTTTGCAGCAGGGTTTTACCCTGATCGAACTGATGATCGTGGTAGCGATCGTCGGTATCCTGGCCGCTATCGCGCTGCCGGCGTATCAGGATTACGTGGTGCGGTCGAAGATGTCGGAACTGGAAGCTGCCATGGCGGCGTGCAAGACGTCGGTGGCCGAGTACACGTCTACGCACTCTGGGACAATGCCTAGCGGCGCGGCAGCGGGTTGCTCGACAACGAGCACCCAATATGTGGCCGGTGGTGTTGCGGTCGCGACCGGCGTCATTTCGGGCACGTCCCAAAACACGGGGGCGTCACCGGGAGAGTGTCACCTCACGCTGACACCCGCCCAGGCGCCGACGTTCGAGATCACGAAATGGACCGGCTCCAACGACGGAAGCTGTGCCGCCAAGTTCGTGCCATCCACGTTCCGCTAGTCGGGTAACGTTTAGCTAGGGCCGGTGGTTTCCACCGGCCCTTTTTCTTTTTATGATGCTCCTGGAGTATGAGCGCGTTCTGGATTGACGGGTACCAACAGACCCAAGGCAGACTCACTTCAAGAGCTAACCAATCGTTCGCAGCGTGATAGAGGCTGTCCAAGACTCCGAGCACTTCACGCGCGAGTTTTCGAGCGACGCGGAAGCTATCACCTTAGCGGGCGCCTGCGCCAAATCGGGCAGGTTCGCGGAATCGTATGCCATCCTGACCCACCGTCTCGAGCAGGGTCCGCCGGCGAGCGGGCTACTCTATGAGCGTGGCCTGACGCTGTTTGATTGGGGCAGGTTGCGCGAAGCCTTGGCTGACTTTCGTGCAGCCGAAGCGAGAGGGCTCTCGAGCTTTGGCCTGCATTTGAACCTCGGGTACGCGTGCCACTTGCTGGGCTATGCTGGGGAGGCTGAGCGGCATATCCGACGGGCGATAGCCCTTGATGAGGGCGCGCCCGTAGCGCATCTTGGCTTAGGAGCGTTGCTGCAGGCGGCGAAGCGCCTCGACGAGGCAATCCAGAGCTTTGAACGGGCATACGAGCTCGATCCGAACCGATGGGACTGCCTGGCCAGTATCGCGTCGTGCCGCATCGAGGAGAAGAACGGACCCGCTGCCGAGGCCCTGCTCCGGCGCATGATTTCCTTCGGTGCCGGCAACCAGGCGAAGCACTGGGCGATGCTCGGGGTCGCGCTTTCGCTTCAGGACCGCATTGACGAGGCAACGTCGGCTTTCGAGCAGGCGCTGGCCCAGGAAGCTCGCGATGGGCTGGCGGCGGAAGCCTTCGTGATGTACGGGGTGTACCTGATCGGAATTGGCCGCATCAAAGAGGCGTTAGATCTCTACGCGCGATACCTTCCGGCTCACCCGCATCCTAGGGCGCAGACACACCACGCTTGGGCCCTGCTTACCGCCGGACGACTGCGGGAAGGATGGGCGCAATACGAGTTTCGTTGGTGCGAAGAGCCATTCTTA